>JAAVIF010000100.1 GCA_014799365.1 Oscillospiraceae bacterium | reverse complement strand
GAAGCTCCCTCAGATATTGTATTGAACGTACATATCCGCCGCCCTTGGCGGTCCTTCGGCAAAGCCGAAGGATTTGGACAGTAGATTTTATCTACTGTCCAAACGGATATTAGTATAAGAAAATCTGCGGCGCGCCGCGTCGATGTAATTTTTCAATTAAATGCAAAGGACTGCCGTTTTACGCAACGCGGCAGTCCTTTTTTGTATAGTGAGAAAGTATTAAGTTGATTATCGGTTTTTATAGCTGATACTATTTTCAAATTAAAAAGATCGCAAAATTTTAGTTGATAATTTGAAAATCATGCTTAGAGTGTAATTTCAGTAAATGTTTATCTGTTCCCATACATTTTTTCATAATACTGCTGATATTCGCCGCTGATAATATTCTCCCACCAACTGCGGTTTTCCAAATACCACTTTATAGTTTTCCGTATTCCGTCGGCAAATTTCGTTTCGGGCAGCCAGCCCAATTCGTTGTGTATTTTTGTGGGGTCAATGGCGTAGCGCATATCGTGACCCTTGCGGTCGGTTACATAGGTTATCAGGCTTTCGGGTTTTCCCAATTCCTTGCAGATGATCTTTACAATATCAATATTTCTCATCTCATTGTGTCCGCCGATATTGTAAATCTCGCCGACCGTTCCTTTGTGGATTATAAGGTCAATTGCGCGGCAGTGATCTTCAACGTACAGCCAGTCACGAACGTTTTCTCCCTTGCCGTAAACCGGTAAGGGCTTATCGTTCAGCGCGTTGGCTATCATCAAGGGTATCAGCTTTTCGGGAAAGTGATATGGACCGTAGTTGTTGGAGCAGCGTGAGATCGTGACGGGCAAACCGAAGGTTCTGTGATACGCCTGCACCAGTAGATCCGCACTTGCTTTGCTTGCGGAATAAGGCGAGCTTGTGTGTATGGGCGTTTCCTCGGTGAAAAACAGGTCGGGTCTGTCCAAAGGCAGATCGCCGTAAACCTCGTCGGTGGAAACCTGATGATAACGCTTGATTCCGTATTTTCGGCAGGCGTCCATCATTACCTGTGTGCCTAAAATGTTTGTTTTAAGGAATATGTCGGGGGTTTCGATTGAGCGGTCAACATGGCTTTCGGCGGCAAAATTTACGACAATGTCGGGGTGTTCTTCCTCAAATATCTCAAAAACCGATTCGCGCTCGGTTATATCTGTTTTGCAAAAACGGAAATTGTGGTTATCCTTTACAGACTCCAGTGTTTCCATGTTACCTGCATAGGTCAAGCAGTCCATACAGATAATACGGTAGTCGGGGTATTTTTTCAGCATGTAGTGTATGAAGTTTCCGCCGATAAAGCCTGCGCCGCCGGTTACGATTATTTTCATAACAGCTCCTCCGAAAGTGAAAGAATATATTTTCCGTAGTCGGTCATTTTCAGCTCCTCACCCAGCGCGTGAAGCTGTTCAAGGGTGATAAAGCCGCGCCGCCACGCAATTTCCTCAATACAGGATATATAAAAGCCCTGCATTTCCTGAACGGTTTTCACGAAGCCGCTTGCTTTGTGCATACCTTTGGGCGAGCCTGTGTCGAGCCATGACATACCGCGCCCCAAAATGGTTACGTTAAGCCTGCCCTGCTCGAGATATGTATTGTTTATCGAGGTTATTTCAATTTCCCCGCGCGGGGAGGGCTGTACCGACCTTGCGATTTTTACAACATCGTTATCGTAAAAATACAAACCGGGAACCGCATAATTTGATTTCGGACTTTGAGGTTTTTCCTCAATTGAGATCACCTTATTATTTTCGTCAAATTCAACCACGCCGAATTCTCTCGGATTTGCAACGGGATATCCGAAAACGGTTGCGCCTCCTTTTTCCGCCTGCCGCTGTGCGGCTTTCAGATAGGACGAGAAGCCCTGTCCGTAAAAAACGTTGTCGCCGAGAACCAAGCACACGCTGTCGCTGCCGATAAAGTCCGCGCCGAGAATAAACGCGTCCGCCAATCCGCGGGGCTTGTCCTGAACCTTGTATTCAATATGTATTCCCAGTTTTGAGCCGTCACCAAGAAGCCGTTCGTAATTCGGGGTATCTTTAGGGGTTGAAATCAGTAAAATATCTTTGATTCCCGCCAATAATAAAACCGAAAGCGGATAATAGATCAGCGGCTTGTCATAAATCGGCAAAAGCTGCTTTGATACGGCGATTGTGCAGGGGTACAGACGGGTGCCGCTGCCGCCGGCTAAGATTATACCTTTCATGTTGCTAACCTCCTAAAATTTAAGTGTATAAACAACAATCCCTATTATGATCAGAACCATACCTAAAAACTGTTTCTTGCTTAGCTTTTCTTTAAAAAAAATGTAGCTTAAAATTGCCACAAAAATATAACCGCTTGCCTCTAAAATCGGCGACATTGAAAGCGGCACAATCTTCAGTGCGTACATGCTGATAAGTGTACATCCGAAAAAAAATCCGTAAGCTATGATTACAAAAGGATTTAAATATTCCTTGATTTTGGATTCATATGTTTTTTGCGCGCTTTTTTTCAGCATTATTTGAGAAAACGAAGAAATTAACGCGCTGCCCACCATAATAAAAGAATAAATCGCAAGCTCACTCATTTTTCTTTTCACCGCCCGTCACCATTAAAAGTACTCCTGCCAATACCACAACAGCACCGATTATATTTGTAATTGTAATTTGCTCTTTAAAAACTACCGCTCCCCATATCATTCCCCACACAAGAGTGACCGCCTTGTTCGCATAGGCGATGTTCAGCGGTATGGATTTTAAAACCTGCTGCCATAACAGGGCATAAACCGCCATGATAAACAAAACCAATCCATAAAACAAAATAAACTCAAAGGAAAGGAATTGTTTTGAGGAAGCGGTTTTGGAACAGATGCCGCTGAGAGAATAGACAAGTAATATCAAATGTAATATCAAATAAGGTTTAATTTTTTTCATATACTTTTTCCTCATCAGCTTTTTTGATGTTGATTGTTTCTCTTATTACGTACTGTGGTGAATTGTTTATGCAGATATAAATTCGACCTATGTATTCGCCTATCATTCCAAGCATCAGCATTATCATTCCGCCGATAAAAAGCAGTACCGCCATTGTAGAACTGTAACCCATCAGAATATCGGGGTTTACAAGCTTGCGTATAATAATAGCAATTCCCAGAACCGCGCCGAAAAAAGAGCATACGAAGCCCATTACGGTCGCGATCCGAAGAGGCTTTACCGAAAAAGCGGTAAAGCCGTTTAACCACAGCCTAAGCATTTTTTTAAAGGTAAATGTTGTTTTTCCGCCGTCAAGCCTGCCCCGTTCTTCCATTTTAACATTTGTGATATTTTGAGTTGTTCTTATAAGCAGACCCGTAAGATACGGATACGGATTTTGATACTTGGTTATTTCATCAACCACAAATCTTTTAATGGCCATAAAATTTGTAAATTGAAGATTTTTAGGTCTGTCTATTATTACCTCTGTCATCTTTTTATTTACAGCGGTTCCAAAATCTTTGAAAATGTTCTGTTTTCTTTCCGGGTAATTGGCTATTGACACATCATATCCGTTATCCAAGGGTTCAAGCAAACGCCATAGTTCCGAAACGGGGCATTGACCGTCATCATCCATTACGATGCAAATATCGCCTGTTGCTTGCCTTAATCCGGCCATTACCGCACCGGGACGATTTGCGTTTTTTGCGAGGCAAACGGCTTTGATTTTAACGTTTGTATGCGCAATATTTGAAATAATACTCCATACATTATCGGGGGAACAGTCATTAACCGCAATTACTTCATAGCCGTAATCGCTTTTTTCGCTTACCTTATTTACAATTTCATCAATTACGGACACTATGGTTTTTTCGCTTCCGTAGCATGGTATAATAAAAGACAGTAACACCTTTACAACTCCTTAAATCGATTTAACATCATTTCTTTTTTATAATCTCTAAGATAATCAAGATACATATATTGAGGATTATATCCTAATTCCTTTTTAGCATTATCAATGTTCATTATATATTGCATTGCGTCAGGTTTTTCAGGACAATATATAATCTCTGATTTACGGTCCTTTGGAGAAAAGATTTCAACTATACCTTTTATTTGTTCTTCAAGCGTAGTTCCAACTCCGGTTCCTACATTATAAAGTCCGCCTTCATTATCAGCAGTTATACACAATGAGGCCAGCTGACAGAAATCTTTAATATAAACAATATCACGTATTCTTTGTGGATTGCCCCACAATTCTATCATTTCACCTTTAATAGCACGACGTATCATATATCTGTATGATATTAATTTTTTCTCACCGTTAACATAATAATAATCCTCTGGGAAATACATGTATATATTTGGCAATCGTAATACATAATTTTTTAATCCAAACGTTTGATGATAATATTCCGCAATATCGACAACTGAACATTTGGATATCGCGTAGAGCGCATGATCGCCGGTGTATTTTAAATTTCTATTTAAGTCGGGCCGCAATTCAATCTGTTTATCCCAATATCCTGCAATATCAGCGTAAGTCTGCGAAAAAATCAATTTCTCAGCTTTTACTTTTCTAAGATACTCAAGAATATTTAGCGATCCATAAAGATTTATATCATAAATTGAATACGGATCATTATATGACATTCTTGCCGGCAGTATATTTGCCAGATGAATCGCAGCAAACACATTTTCGGACGGAAGCTCATCAAATGCCTGCTTATTACGAATATCCATGGAAATATATCGTACTCCGATTTTATCAAAATAAGAGGTTTTTCGTCTGCCAACAGCAATTATATTATATTCATTCTTATTAAAATGCTCTAAAATGTAATTGACAAGATACAAACCAATATTTCCGGTTGCGCCAAAAATTATTATGTTTTTCAAAATTAATCTCCTTTTTTATCTTTCATGAACGTCATTATATATTTTATTAAATATGCTTTGTAATTATATAATGGAATTGAGCGTGTCAATATTATCACAAGATAAAATATAAAACCCAAACCTCGATGAGCTGTCGACAACATTTGTTTCTTTAATATCCATATTGCTGTAACGATAAATGGCATTGGGATAATTCTTTTTTATATTTTCAAAATGTTTTAAGTCCTCTTTTGAAAATAT
>JAAVIF010000099.1 GCA_014799365.1 Oscillospiraceae bacterium | reverse complement strand
CGATTTCAAGGAAAAAAGCGCAGGAATACTCTCGTATTCCGAGCATTTTTGACGCAGAAAGCGTCCGCAGTTAGTAGAAATTGTGCAAATTGCGACTTTTCAGATAGCCCATAGTATAAGATGATTATGAATTAGTATGAAGTCAATATTATCATATCTGTCTTTCTCTCTGCGTCATGTTATCCTCGTTTTTCCACCGCATTTGCGGGACATACCGTATAGCAGTTTCCACAGTGCAGACAATGCTCTTGGCGAATTTTATAGGGCTTTCCCACCTCAATACACTTCTGCGGACAATTCTTCAGGCATTTACCGCAGCCGGCACAAGCATTGGTAATTTGATAGCCCTTGAATGTAATATGCCCGCTGCCGATAGTATAGCTCTCTCTGAAAATAGGATTTACACCGAGATTGAAATATTCGATTTCAGCGTCCGTAATCTGAAAGACGATACCGGCAAGGAGACGGGTATCACCCGGATAAACATTTGAAAGATAGGGCTGCTCGTCAAATATCGTATCGATCCATTTCCTTTGTTCTGTTTCCGATACGGGAATTGCCTTTGCGGAAAGACGTATCATCTCTTTATACTTCGTGTATCCCAGAATCTGAACACGTCCGTCGGTCAAAAGCTCCTTGCAAAAGGCTTTCCCTTTGGCGGTAAAAAAGTACATTGCTTCCGGCTCGTAGTGAATGGCACTGATATTACGGATTTGTGGGTTTCCGTATTCATCTGCGGTGGCAAAGGCCAATACACCTACATATTGCAGTTTCTTTAAACAAGTTTTTGCGTCCATCTTTATGATCATTCCTTTCCTCTTGAGGAAGTGTTTGTGCCAAAGGCATAAACACGACGGATTTGAAAGAACCCATTTTTCAAGTTTTTTCAAACTTGTTTCTCACTCAATTATTTTGACACGATTTGCTTTTCTCGGCTTTGTCTGAGGCTGTTCACCGTCAATGTACCCTAAAATCACAAAACAAACGGCGGTGTAATTTTCGGGAATTTCCCACTCTTTAAGGATAGCTTTTCCTTCATCGCTTGCAAAGGTTTCTGCTCCCCTTGAAACAATACAGGAGGAAATTCCAAGCTCCGTTGCTTGCAGCACCATATTTTCCGCACAGCAATAAGCGTCTGCCTCCCTGAACATAAATTTATTCTGTCCGAAAATCGCCACAACGGCAGGAGCGTTATAAAACCCGTTCTTAATAGCGGAATCGTCAATAACACTTGGCTGTTCCTTTGAAACATGAGAGCCTATAAGATTTTCGCGATTAAATTTTGCCAGATTCATAATGCCGATTTTGGCGGTCAATTCTTTATCCCGTACTCCAACCATCATGCTCCGCTGACCGCCGCCTGCGTTGGGAGCATAGTTCCCCGCCTCCAATATCAGCTCTAAATCACTGCGGCCGATCTGCCTATCGGTGTATTTTCTTATAGAATGGCGAGATTTTATTATATCCATCAACATTATTGTAACTCCTTCCAGCATTGGGGGTCGGGGGCGTAAAAATTACCGTCTTTTCCGCTTGCCACGGCGGGACAGCCTCTGCAATATGCCAAAAGCTCGCACTTTGAGCATTTTTCAAATTTGGTATAGTCACGGTAGGCCTCCATCTCACAGACCCACACGTCGGCAATACGATCCTCAAACACGTTTCCCACCTTGCTGTTCTGAACCCTGCGGCAAGCAAAAATATCGCCTGTGGGCAGAATAGTCAAATGACAGTTCCCGCAGTTGCAGCCGCCGTATATCATACCTTCTTCTGCGGCCTCGGGAATTTTAAATGTACCTGTTTCATACTCATACAATGTCCAGAGATGGTCTTTCCTGTTGAAATAGGTATCACAGCCCGCCGCCTCATATTCCTTGAATTTCTTATCACATTCCGCAAGAAGCCGGCGGTAGCGCAAAGGCTCTATTCCAACGTCTTTTTCTTCGGCCGTGGGACAATATCTTGCAAAGGCAAAAACATTCACCTTCGCCTTAACGACCGTATCGATCATTTGGGTAATTTCATCGATATTCTTTCCGGAAACAGTTGTCATAACAACGCTTCGGATTCCCGCACGGTTGATGCAGCCGATTTTTTCAAGAGTAGTGTCAAAGCTTCCGGGCTTGCGAAACCAATCATGGGTTTCACGCATACCGTCCAATGAAAGCTGATATTTTTGACAGCCATATTCCTTTAATTTACGGCAAACCTCATCGTTAAGGTGAAAGGGATTTCCTAAAACGGTAAAGGGAATGTTTTTTTCCTTCATCAGGGCAAGCAGCCTCCAAAAGTCCGTATGCAAAACAGGATCGCCGCCGGTTATGTAAAAATAGGGCAGACGGTTATACATTTCGCAGAAATCAAGACAGTTGTACAATGTATCCTGCATTTGCTCCCAACTCATGGAGTCAATATTTTTACAGTTATCCTCCGAAAAAATATAACAGTGCTTACAGCGTTGGTCGCACTCATCTGTAATATGCCACTGAAAAGAAAAATATTGTTTCATACCGTTGACCTCTTTTTATAAAAATCGGATAAACCGAATAAATTTTCGATATTCCCAATGATGACATTACCATCGGGAATAATACCAATCCCATTTTAAATTGGCGTAATACCCACAGTTTAAAATGGGATTGCACTCTAATCACTAATCCCACAGTTTTAAAAAGGATTAGTTTAAACACATAATCCCACAGTTTTAAAAGGGATCAGTATAACATTCAGACGGAATTACTTGTCGGAAGCTCCGCAAGCAGAACCGCATGCAGCGGGCTGTTCCTCGGGCTTATCGTTTGCGCCGCAAGCCGCGGGCTGTTCTGCGGGCTTATCGTCAGCACCGCAAGCGGCAGGCTGTTCTGCAGGCTTATCGGAAGCTCCGCAAGCAGAACCGGTTTCATTCCACTGAGAAAGATCAGAAAGTGCCATAGAAATTTCCTCCATAATAATTATTCAGTGAGCTATTGCTCTCTGTACCTTCTATTGTATCAAATCTTTTACATTTAACAAGTACGCACTTTTTTGTAACAATAGTTACTTTTTGGTAACTATTTGTGATGTAGTAGATCTTCTGCATATGAATTTTTACCTATTGATTTTTGAAGTATGCTGCTGTATAATATGAATGTAACATTCTTTTTTGAAGTAATGGAGGAAATATGAAATTAAAATCGGAATTACCCGAATGTCCCGTTGCTACAACGGTACAGTTGATAGGCAACAAATGGAAATTGCTCATTATTCGAAATTTACTGGTACGACCTTGGCGGTTTAATGAGCTGCAAAAAAGTTTAGACGGTATCAGCCAAAAGGTGCTGACAGACAGCCTGCGCTCAATGGAAGCCGACAGAATTATTACCCGCACGGTTTATCCGGAGGTGCCGCCAAGAGTTGAATATGCTCTTTCCGAGCTTGGAGAATCAATGCGTCCGATTCTTGATTCTATGAAAGTTTGGGGCGAAAATTATAAGATGAAAATAGCAGAAGAGTAAGGCAGGAAATGAAGATAAATAGTTTTTTTAAGCGGGTGTGATAAAATCAATCAAAATATAACCCGTCAGAACCAAATTAAAGAAAGGTTTTGACGGGTTATATTTATATCGATAATATGCGGCAGCCTCGCCGCCTCATTTTTTTACGACCACATAAAATTGTTTTTATTTTTCCCACCAAGGAGCCTGAAGCACAATAACAAATCCTCCGTGCTCCTCAAGGGTGTACCCCATTTCCATATACATTTCGGTCAACTCCAAGTACTCGCTCAATCTGTCATCGAGAACCACAAAGTCGGGATCGGAATTTCCCGTATTATAAAGAGCGGGGTAAATATAAACATCGGCACAGTCGTAAAGATAAGGTGTAAGGTAGGTGGAAGCAAAAATTTTCGCGTCTCTCGGAATACCCGCAAGAACTTCTCTTGATAAATTGTATTTTTCTTTCCCCTCATCCGCTCTTGCTATATTGCAGTACTTCGGAGTGCTGAAGCCCACAAGGCATATCAATGACGCAAGAACTGCCGCAACCGCGGTTTTGTTTTTCTTTTTTTCGTATCTGAAATTTTTTGCAAACAAAAAAACAAGCATAGCTCCCGAGCCGTAAACATACTGATAATTGATACTGCTGAGATATGAATAGTCGGTTGCCAGATTGAATATCACAAATGGGATCATAAGTATCCAATCGGACAGCTTTCGGGTTTTAACGGGAATAAACAGAAGCGGCAAAAGCATCTGCATAACGAGCAGCAGCTTTTCCTCGCTGAGAAGCTGATTAAAAAACAAAGCGGGATTTTTTATCACATTCAGCACAACGTCCGTAAGGGAATCCTGTCCGCTTGCAAGAAACACATTAAACCTGTTTACCATTACCCCCTCGCCGTAAGTGTTAATAAAAGCGGTCGTACCGATAAAGCCGCTTATGCCCATTACCGTGAGTAAAATTCCGAGCAGCTTGGGCATACCCTTGCTTAACATCGCGTAGAGACCCGCGACAACGAGATAAAATCCCGCGTCCTCTTTAACGCACAGCAAAAACAGACCGCCGATAACCGACCCTATAATCGATTTTTTTTCGATAAAATATAAAAGCCACAGTATAAGCGGAGTTAAAAATACATTTTCGTGAAAATCGTAAAAGGAAGCGCAGGTAAACGCGGGATAACACAAAAATACCGTGCCTATTAAAAAAGTAACGGTATTATTGTACCTATATCTCCTGCACAAAAGCAGAAGGGGAATAATACCCGAAAAGCACACCGCCGCCTGAGCCGCCAAAAGAAATTCGGGACGGCGAAAGATCATATAAAAGGGCAGAAGCAGATAGTAGATCGGGGAGAAATGCACCGCAAAGTGGGACATGGGTTCGCCGCGTTCCAGCGTGGTGGTTTGGGTAAAATCCGTCGCCATGGATTCAAACATCTGAGCGAATATACCGAAATCATAAGTTGAGGTGCTGAAAGCGTAGAACCTTGAAATGCAGCCCCATGAAAGCACGGCCGTCATAAGTACCGTCATCGCCGCAAGTATTATATACAGATTCCTGCCCTCGAAAAGTCGGTACCTTTTCTCGGGAAAGGTCTCCTTAAAAACGTAAACGCAGGCCGCCGCGGTCAGTGCCAAAGCAAGCGTAAGATAAAACCTGTCCCAAGGGGAGCTGACAAGCACGCAAAGCGAAAAAAACAAAACCGAAAAGGGTATGGTCTGCCTGTAAACCTTTTCCTTTAAAAAGAAAATCAAATAAAACAGTATGGTGAAATTTAAAAATACAGCAATAAACAGGGGAATATTTATTTTTGCTATTGAATAGATGTCAAAAATATTTATCCGTTCGGAAACGGAAGATGTAAAAAAACCGGAGGTGATCAAAAGAATAAATCCCGTTCCGGCAATAAAGCCGTTTATTACAGAATAAAAGAAAAAATTGACATATTTTTTTATAATTTGCAGCATTCGACACTTCTCCGAAAAAAGTTATTTTGTCTGATAATAGTATTATACCTGTTGGGAAAGATTATGTCAATATCCTGCCCTTTTTTGTTTTTCCCGCATCGGCGGTATTACGATATTTTTCTCAAAAGGTTGACATTCAGCCGAATAAAGCCTATAATAATAATGTAAATATTTACCCGATATAGGATAAAATAATGCCGATCTTTGATCATGTCACAGGCATAATTAAAGTTTTCGGCCTACGCGCTGTTCTCAAGACTTTTATTATATTGATTTTAGAACAGTATTAACAGATTGTATTGGAGAGGATCAGCAAATGAAGTACAAATGGGATAAAAAATATCTTTACTGGGGCATTACCGCATTTGCCGTAATAGTGGCGATACGTCTTTTTGACGCAATTTTCATATCGGGCACAATCACATCGGGTACTACCGCGGTCGGAGAGTTTATTTCCAAGCTTTTGGGCGCGCTGTCCCCTGTTTTCTACGGCTTCGCCTTTGCTTACCTGTTAAATCCCGTTGAAACTTTCTTTGAAAAAAACGTGTTTATGAGGCTGTCCGCGAAAAAGCGGGAAAAAATCGATCCCGAGCATAATTACGGCAACGAGGTCATGATAAAAACCAAAAAGCGCGCCAGGATTTTCGGCGTGGTATGCGCTATGGTAACTTTTTTCTTAATAATCACAGGCATGATCCTGATAATAATCCCTCAGCTTATCTCTACCATACAAAAGCTGGTTAACAACATGGAGGGTTATGTCAACGATACTACAAGCTGGATAAACGAACAGCTTGCGAACTACCCCGATATACAAAATTGGCTGAATACAAATCTCGGTCAGGCGACAGACTATATAACGCAGTGGCTTAAGGACACCATAATGCCGCAGATGTCCAATATTTTGACCTCATTTTCCAGCGGCGTGTTTACCGTTGTGCAGGTATTCACCAACGTTTTTTTCGGTATCGTTATCGCCATTTATTTCTTAAACAGCAAGGAGCTTTTCGCAGCGCAGCTTAAAAAGGTTTTGTACAGCATTACTTCACCCAAATACGGCAACGCCGTTATCCGCAACATGCGTGAGGTACACCGCACCTTTGGCGGCTTTATTTCGGGAAAGATAATCGACAGCCTTATTATAATGCTGATATTTATGATAATCTTAACCGTATTCAATTTCCCGTATGCCATGCTGTGCAGCGTTGTTATGGGTATATTCAACATTATCCCCGTATTCGGACCCTTTATCGGAGCCGTTCCCTGCGCGCTGCTGGTGCTGCTGGAGGACCCTCTCTATTTCCTGTACTTTATCGGCATTGTAATAGTGGTTCAGCAGCTTGACGGAAACGTAATCGGTCCTATGGTATTAGGCGGCTCAACCGGACTTTCCAGCTTCTGGATAATTTTCTCTTTGCTGCTGGGGCAAAGTATTTTCGGATTTATCGGGCTTATTATCGGTATACCCTTGTTTGCGGTCATCTACTCCATATTCCGCGCGAGAGTAGGCCGCAAGCTTGAATCAAAGGGCCTGCCATCCGATTCCAACGTTTACCGAAAGGTGGCGTATGTGGACGAGGCCACGGGCGAGCTGATCACGCTTTATGAGCATAACGAAAGACAAAACATACGAAAAGAGCAGGAGGAGCTGCAAAAGCAGACAAAGCACGGCTCGCTGAGAAGACATTTTACCAAAAAGAGGCATAGGGGGAAAAAATAAATCGAAGGTTAATCAAAACGACCGCATGGAGTTGTGGCTTCAGCTCATCAATGCCGAAACAGAGGAGGAGCTTACTATGCTGAATGAGAAAATGTACCCGAGATCAAAAAGGCAGTAAGAGTTATAAGAGAAATGAGCGACGATGACAGAATAAGAGAGCTTGTCTGGCAAAGGGAAAAAGACCTGCATGACAGAGCTACGGAATTGTGGGACGCAAAAAGAGAGGGGAGAGCCGAGGGAAGAGCTGAGGGGAAAGCTGAGGGGAAAGCTGAAGGAAGAGCCGAGGGTCAAGCAAAGGAACGAGACATTTTAATAAAAAAACTCAGAAAAAGCGGTATGACCGAGGAACGTATCAATGAAATTTTAAGTTTAAACGTGGATTGATTTTAATACTATTAACCAATTAAAAATTGGAAAAATGGTATTTAATTGGTTAATAGTGCTTCGGGTGTAATAACCATTTTGACTTTGATTTTATCCTGTGTCAAAATGGTTATTAGTATAAAAAACAAAGCCATCATTGACCGAGCAAAACCAACCTTTTAATCGTTCAATAGCATAATATAAACGAACTGCCGCCCAAAAAGCGGCAGTTCGTTTATTAAAAACTGATACTAAAGCACCAATACCACATCAGCCCCGTCCTTAAAAATCTCCTCGGTAACATTAAACTCCGTTATCTCTCCCTTTATCTGCTTATCCGCAATTTCAAACCCATTGGGAACATTGCTTCCCTGAGGAAATGACAAAACGGTGCCGCCCGAGTGAACGGTGTAAGAATTATCGCCGTACACCACCGATGCCAAGCCGTCCTGTACCGCGTTTTCCAAAGCCTCCGCGATATAAACAACGGGAGAAGAAGAAAAGTCCGAGGTAAGAGCTTCCGCCGTCAGTCCCTCCAAGCTTGCGCTTGCGTTTCCTCTTGAATAGGTGAAAGTAATTCCCTGCAATTCGTAAGGCTCCGTAACCGTGACCTCCCAGCTTCCTATTGCGGTGCGGCTGAACAAGGCGGAAAAATTGCTTGTATCACAGGTAATATTTGCCGAAAAGTTAAAAAGCTTGTTCAGCTCGGGAGGCTTGGGCGTCAAAAGATTTTGTCCCTCGCAGGCTGTAAGGGAAAGGGCGGTGATCAAGCCTGCCGCGCTTATAACGATTTTTTTTAAAATTCCGATATGTCCGTTTGATTTCATATTATGTCCTCCGTTAATGTTTAGAAAATGTTTTCAAAAATTCTTTTTTACAAAGGACAAAATACCGTAAGCCCAATCCCGTTTTAAAAAGAGATTAGTATAAAAAGGTAAGATCAGATCACCTTTCCCAAAGCGTCCGCAACCTCGCTTGCCAGCACCGAAGCGGCGGTCTGTTCTTTAACGAGAAGGTCGGCGGCTTCACCGTGAAGATACGCACCCAAAACGGCGGCGGCTACCTGATCAGCACCCTGTGCCGCCAACGCCCCTATAATGCCTGTCAGCACATCTCCGCACCCTGCCTTTGCCAAAGCGTTATTGCCGGTTGTATTTATCCACGCTTTTCCGTGAGGTGAGGCAATGATCGTATCAGAGCCTTTTAAAAGCAAAGTAACGCCGTACTCCTTGGCAAATCTTACGGCGAGATTAAGTCTGTCGGCCTGAACCTCCGCCGCAGTCAGACCTATAAGCCTTCCGAACTCGGCGGGGTGCGGGGTCAAAACAACAGGTCGGCTCTTGTCCTTTAATACATTTATATTGTCCGAAATGCTGTTTATTCCGTCCGCGTCCAAAATTAAGGGAGATTTTCCGTTTTTGATCAAAAATTCGGCAATTTTTTTCGTACTTTCCCTGTTTCCCATTCCGCAGCCCATAGAAATTGCGGAATAACTGTCCATAACAGACCCGATCTCTTCGATCGCCATTTCGCTTATATACCCCTCATTATCGGCAGGCAGCTCCGTAAAAACACATTCGGGAACATACGCCGCGCCGATAGGTACAACTCTTTCGACGGTAGCCAGCGTAACAAGCCCCGCCCCGCTTCTCAGTGCCGCTCTCGAAGAAAGCAGTGCCGCGCCTATATATTTATTGCAGCCCGCAATATTCAGAAGCTTGCCAAAGGTTCCCTTGTTTGCGGAGCGAGGACGTTTGGGAAAGAGCTTTTTTATATCCGACCCCGTAAAAACTCCGTCAATTTCATCAAAGCAATCGACCGCTATCCCTATGTCCAGAACTTCAATATCGCCGCAGAAATCATTGCAGGGCAAATTTAAAAGTCCCGTTTTCACAGCGGCAAGTGCCAGAGTAATATCGGGCTTAAAGCTGCTTTCCGCGATAACGCCCGTTGTCCCGTTAACTCCGCTTGGTATATCAACGGAAATTTTCACCGCGGTCGACCGTTCCGCCTCCTTAAATATTTTCACCGCGCTTTCGGGCAGCTCCCCGTGAAAGCCCGTGCCGAACACGCAGTCCAATATAATATCCGCCCCTTCAAACGCTTCCCCGACGTCCGTATCTTTAACAATGTTAAACTCGCCTGCCTTGAGCTCTTTTAAACACTCTCTCACGGTATCGGTATCGGGGAATTTATTTTGAACAACGATCCCGGTATTGACTCCCTCACGCCCAAGCAGGCATGCCAGCACCGCGCCGTCTCCGCCGTTGTTTCCCGAACCGCAAATAACGACAATTTTCTTTTTGTCAAGGGGTGAAAATTTAGCTTTAAGAAATTCCAGAATACTTTCCGCCGCGTTTCTCATAAGTCTGACACGGCTTACCCCCAATTTCTCCGATTTTAACTCGGCGTTGGTCATCTGTTCTACCGATACTGTTATCATAATGCACGCTCCTTATATTATACTAATTGAAAATCATATTGCAGACCCTGTAAAATTTTGTCTACAATATGATTTTCAATTACACCCTCAGCACTAATTTTCGATCGACAACAAAAAATGTCTATACATTGATCGAAAATTAGTATTAGTATCAGAAAAGGGAAAAACCGTACCGATTTTCCCCTTTTTTTTAATTTATTCGCCGCCGTTATCCTGCTTGTTCTGTTTAGCCTTTTCCGCCGCTCTTGCCGCCTTTGCCGCTTCTTTCTTTTTCTTCTTGTTGTTCTTGGATACCATTGTAATTACCACCGCGATGATAACACAGATAACAACCACGATCGCGACAATGATCAAGGGCGTTGTTTCAAGATTCACGCCCGTGTTTACGTTTGCTATTATATCAGTCATTTTATTTTTTCCTTTCTGTCTGTATTCTTTTCTTATGCAAATTCATAGCAGATTTTTAACTCTAAGCCCATTATAATATTGTATCAGGCCGAAGCTAAAACACCTAAAAATTTACATACCTATCCGTAAAAAGGTAGTCAGCCGTTTTTTGGAAAAAGTTTCATATCTTTTACATAACAATATATTGCAAAATATCCGCCGAAAGAGCGTTGCTCAGAATCGGCGGATAGATCGGCTGAAAGGCGTGTTTATAGGCAGAAATAATGATCTCCTATAATCTTTACTACCTCTCTGCTGTGCATATAGCTGTCATTTGTTTTCTTCGGGTTAAAGTAATAAATACAGCCGCCTGTGGGATCCCAGCCTGACAGCGCGTCCCTTGCCGCATAATACGCCGATTCGGAGACAGGCTCGTTGAATTGGCCGTCCACTATTGCGGTAAACGCGCCGTTCTGATAAATTACGCCCTGCAAGGTATCGGGAAAAGAGGGGTGTTCGATGCGGTTAAGAATTACCGCGCCGATAGCTACCTGTCCCACATAGCTTTCACCTCTTCCTTCGGCGGAAATTATCCTTGCAAGAAGATTGATGTTAGCGTCGGTGGCGTTGGGTACAGTGCCTATTGTTATGCCCATTTTCTTTAAAGTAGCCTCGTCCGCGATCCCCGTTTCCGACAGGCCGTTGGAACGCTGATAGGCTTTAAGCGCGGTTTCGGTGGCGGTGCCGAAATAACCCGTTATCTCGCCGCGGAATAAACCCCATTCCTGCAATACGCGCTGTATCTCCTCAACCTCGGTGCCGCGGGAGCCTTGCTGAGAATATACGGGCAAGGAAGCCGTTCTCGACGCTCCCGCCAACATTCCGCAGATAGCCAGTGCCGCCAAAGTAATTTTAAAAAAGGAGTTTATGTTTTTCTTCTGTAAAGCTCTTTCGCTTGTTCCCTTTATATTATTCATTGTTTTTCAATCCTTTCAGACAAAGATTACCGTGGTTTTGTGGTTATTTATTTGTATTTTTAATACAAATATTCCTTTCGGTTCTCTTTGGAAAAAATTGAAAAATCAGCAGAAATAAGACTTATACTCTATCCTGTGCTCACTGTCGGGAAACAGCAGCTTATGCAGCTCCACAAAATAATCGTCCGTCATGCTTGCGATATAATCCGCGACGATCTGATTGGGTTCCTCCAAGGCGTAGTCGAAATCGTCGGAATAGTATTTCAACCCGTCCTTTATATAATCTATATGATGTCTGTAAATAACGGAATCACCGCGCTTGTTTACTATATCGTCAAGCAGCCTGTAATACATTTCTTTAAACATCGGCTTTATCGTGTTGTCATACATGTCGTTGACCTTGGGATTAAGGTAGATTTTTTCGTAGTTTTCCTTTTTTGCCGTTTTAATATCCTCAAAGGCTTCCCTGCTGACCTTGATATGATCCTTGCCATAGCTGTTGTTTACAATGTCCACCACGATATTGTTTATCATTTCGGCGTTTTTGCTGCCGATTATATTTGAGGAAAACTCGGTGCTGTCGTCTATTATCTTGGCGGTTATGGCGTCCTGCCTGTCCTTTCCTATATAGGCTATTATATCGCTTATTCTGACAACGCAGCCCTCCAAGGTGCAGGGTACAAGCTTTTTTATCGCCTTTCCCCCCTCGGTGCAGCAGGACTCGACCCGACCGTCGTATTCGTCAAAATCCTTTAGCTTCAAAGGACGGTATTCCTCCAGCTCCAATTCCCCGTTGTGGCATAAAACGCCGTCAAGCACCTGTAAGCTTATGTTTCTTCTGTACAGTACGTCCAATACTCTTGTGCTGTGTACGTTATGGTTAAACCGTCTCCCCGTCTCCGCGCACAAAAGCTCGTCCAAATACCTTTCTCCCGCGTGTCCGAAGGGAGTGTGTCCTATATCGTGGCCCAAAGCGATGGCTTCTATCAGATCAAGGTTTAAATCAAGCAGTCTGCCTATATTTCGCGCAATTCTCGATACCAATTGAACATGAAGTCCCCGTCTTGTAATATCATCGTTGTTAAAAAAAGAAAAAACCTGTGTTTTATCATTATAGCGATTATACAAAGGCAAATGCAATATTTTGTCTATATCTCTTATGTACGCGGGTCTGAGCAGGTTTGATCTGTCCCTGTTGGGATCGCGGCGCAGAGCGTCTGTGTCGTCCGCCTTGTATGGGTTTGATTTATGGTCAAGGCGGTCGGCTTGTATCTGTCTTTCGATTTCGGGGTTTAATTTCTGATAGTTAAGCTTTGTTTGCGGTAATTGCGGCATTTAAAACTCCCCTTTTATGTTTTGATATTTGTATTATAGCACAATAACGCCTTAAATACAAGTTTTCTTAAATAACAAACAAGCAGTCCTTAATAGACTGCTTGTTTGATTGCATATATGCAAGTGATGAAGAAAAAACGCAATAGGTACACACCGTCGGGAGCATCAGTTCATATACTCGCTCAAGTACGCGTCAATAGCACCCTCCTGCTCGGTGCGGAGCTGTGTCCAGCCTCTCTGATCCTCGCCCTGCTCAAACGCAACGTTTGTGAGCATGGTGTCGATAATGTCGCTAAGCTCGCTGCTGAAGCCGTAGCAGCCCTCTACAACCAGATCAAAATTGTCAATATCATCAAAGCTTGTAAGGAAATCAAACTGCTCCTGGCTGTACTGCTTGTCGTTCATAATGCTCTGATTTACCACCGCTTTCAGCTCAGGGTCTACCTGACAGCTGCGCATGATGTTTATGAAAGCCGCCGCGCCCTCGGGATTGGGTGCGCCGCTGGGTACCATGTAGCTGAAGGTCGTAATGTTATAGTAATATTTGTCCGCCATGGGATCGCGGGGGAAAGGCACGAACCCAAATGTCTGATCGGGATAATCCTTACAGAAGTCGGTGATCTTCCACTGACCTACGCCTAAGAACGCTACCTTGCCTGTTGCAAGAGGCTCGGGCTCGTTGCTCCACATTCCTTCTCCTCTGACAGCATAGTTTTCCTTGCGCAGCTCCATAAGGAAGTTTGCGGCGCGGTCAATGTCGGGAGTGCTGATGTTGTTTATGACCTTGCCGTCATCAACGCCTATAAGCGGGTGTCCGGTGCTGAGGAAAATGTCGCTGCTCACTATTCCCTGAATACCTCCGAGAGCCTCGGTGTTCTTTCTCATAAATTCGGTCATGACCGACTTAAAGCTGTTCCAATCCCACATGCCGTTATCGTAAAGCTCCTTGGGATCATCGAGACCGAGGGATTCAAAGCGGTCTGTGCTGTAAATCAGGCAGTTAGGCAAAGCGTTAACGGTAAAGGGATAGAAATAATGTCCGCCCTTCCAGGAGTAACGTTCTATCAGGTCCTTGTACGCGTCCGTCCACTGCGGCTCCGACATGTACGGCTCAAAATATTCGGTCATATCCTTGTAAACGTTTTTATTCATAAGATAAGGGAAAGAAAGATTTTCTTTATCTACCAGATCGGGAGAATCTCCCGTAGCGATCAGCGTTTGAAGCCTATCCATTCTATCGGCCCAGTTTACCTGCAAGTAATCGATCGTTCCCCCGTAGGTTTCCTCGAAAATCTTAACGCCCGGTTTTATATCGCCCGCTACACGCATATCGTAGAAGCCGAAATAAACAAGGTTGGGGTTTTCAAGCGTGGCCGTATCGTCAACAAATTCGTCAATGCTAACCGGATTTTTAATGTCGTCGTCCAGTGTGTTTGAGGTTGTGGTTGCAGCGGTGGACGCAGGATTTCCGCCGCCCTCGCTGCATGCTGTCAATCCCAGAACCATTGAGGCGCAGAGTGCCAGTGAAATAATTTTTTTGCGTGTTTTCATTTGTGATTTTCCTTTCTCTTAATATTTTTGTATCATGTTTATATTGCGCATAAATATGTAAAAAAACCGCAGAAATGCTAAAGTGTTTTCAATACCGATATTATGAAGTTTTTCTGTATTCCGTGGGCGTCATGCCGTATATTTCCTTGAATTTTCTCATAAAGCTGTATTCGCTGATATAACCGCATTGTTGGGCAACGGATTTTATACTGAGGCTTGTGGTCATTAAAAGCTTTTCCGCGCGCAAAAATCTGCTCTTTAGTATATCATCCATAACGCTCACCCCGAAAAACTTTTTATACAAATGCTGAAATCCCGAATAGCTCATTCCCGAATGTTTTACAACGTCCCCCACGTTTGTCATCTCCTCGGGATTGGTATATATTTTATTTCTGAGGTGCTGAAGAAAATAATTTTTGTTTGTCATGCTTGACAGATCGGTCGGTATATTGGTTTTTATGCTGCGGCTCAGCTTAAGGAAAAAAATATTCATATAATGAGCGTTGATAATTTCGCTTTTTTCGTCAAATGAATAGTGTTCATATGTCACTTGCCGCAATATCTGAGACAGCTCTTCCATATTTATTATGGGGATAATTTTATTCAGGGGTATTCCCAGCTCCTCGAACCGCTCCATATCTCCCTGCTCATAGTCAAAATATACCCAATCGTCTATATATGCTTCATCGCTTCCGTAGCGATGCGGTGTTTCGGGAGTAAACATAATAAAAGCATCTTTGGGCGATGATTTTTCCTCTCCGTTAATTATAAATTTAGCGGGAGATTTTACAAGCAGCATAACTCCGCACCCGGTACCCTTAGGACGGTCAATATAAAATCCTCCCTCATGGCAGTAGTGGCAGCCTATCGAACCTATTTTCATACAATTACCCCGTCTCGGCCGTTGAATACTATTTTCAAATTAAAAAGATCATAAAATTTTAGAGGATAATTTGAAAATAGTGCTTATACTAATCCCTTTTAAAACTGTTGGATTAGTGTTTAGGGTGCAACCCTTTTTAAACTATGGATTTTTCCATAGTTTAAAAAGGGATTGGTATTAGGGTGTAACTCTGTTTTTATGGTAGACTTTGTTATGTTTTGTCTACCGTCAAAACAGAAATTAGCAGAAGTGAAAAAAGCACTTTTTTAAATTATAACATTTATGTCAAATATCCACAATGGTTTAATATGTCGCTTTAGCTATCCATTTATGCTAAAATTATACTCTGTATTTATGACGTAAGTTTAATCTGTGATTATTATATACTTTTACATCGTGTTAATGTTAATAGGAAAGCGTTGCTCCAAAAGATTTCCCCAAATAAACAAATCTCTTTAAAACGTTGATTTCTATTGATCAAAACGGTATTTGCTTACAGCTTATACTAATATCCGTTTGGACAGTAGATAAAATCTACTGTCCAAATCCTTCGGCTTTGCCGAAGGACCGCCAAGGGCGGCGGATATGTACGTTCAATACAATATCTGAGGGAGCT
>JAAVIF010000098.1 GCA_014799365.1 Oscillospiraceae bacterium | reverse complement strand
CTGTTTAAAAAGTGGATAAAATGGCTTTTTAAACAGATATTAGTGCTTAGGGTATAACTCTGTTTTGACAGTAGACCCTGTTCTGTTTTGTCTACTGTCAAAACAGAGATTAGTATAAGAATAAACCGTAAAATCAAAGAAAGGACAACCGCAAATGAGCATAGGCGACAGAATCAAACAGCGCAGAAAAGAGCTTAACCTGACGCAGCCGCAGCTGGCGGAAATCGTGGGGGTATCTAAGGGGACTATCGGAAATTATGAAAGCAACCTCTGCTCTCCAAACGAAAAAGTGCTTTTTAAGCTTTTTTCGGCGTTAAATTGTGACGCTAACTTTTTGTATCAGGATAATATAAAGGAAAAGGGAAGCGAAAACGGGAAAAGGATCACCGCCAAGGAGACCGAAATTATAAATAAATACCGCCGTCTTGACGATCACGGAGTAAAGGTTGTGGATTTCGTTCTGGAGGAGGAATACAGCCGCAGTATTGAAGAAGAAAGCGAAAGCATTCCGGTTATAAAAATCAGACACAGTTTTTACAAGGTATCGGCCGGCGTGGGCTTTGATTTGGGCGATGAGGACGAGTGGGAGGAAATAGAGATTCCCGATACCCCCGAATCGCGGAGAGCGGATTTTGCTCTTACCATAAAGGGAAACAGTATGGAACCCGCTTACTTCGACGGGGAGATAGTGCTTGTTAAAGCGCAGCCCGCCGTCGATATAGGCGAAACGGGAATATTTATAGTAAACGGAAGCGGTTACATAAAGAAAAACGGCGGAGACAGGCTTATCTCGGTGAATCCCGAATATAAGGACATTCTTTTTTCGGAAGGCGATATTATTTCGTGCGCGGGAAAAGTAATCGGATGTATATCATAAATATTTTGCAATGGGGTCTGTTTGTCGGTTAAAAAAATTGACCTGTTCTCATAGTCTGTTAATGACATTTATCTTTAATCCCTCTAAAATATCCAATGCCGCTTTATTTAAGCTTTCATCGTCCGAGGCGGTGCAGAATGCGTCCACAACTATATCCGTATCGGGCTGCGCGGTTTTGGCAAGCACCGCGTTTGAAAGCACGCAGATATTGGACACCACTCCCGCCAGCTCAATTAAGGAATATTTTGTTTTCTTCAGGTGAGAATAAAGTAAATCAGAGCCGTAGGTGGATTTTCTGAAACAGAGATCTTTATCCGATTTAAGTCCGCCGACCTCGCCGTACAGCAGCCGCTCTTCGTTTCCGTCTATGCGGTGCGGCACGGGAAGCTTCTTTTTTTCACAGGCTTCGATATAATCCTCAAGGTGTTCGTCCAAGGTGAAAATTATATCGTCGCCGCGGGCTTTGTATTCCTTGATTTTATCGGAAATGGGCTTTTCAAGCATTCTTGCCTTTTTAAAGCCGTGACGGCCCGTGACAAAGTCGATCTGATAATCCACAACAATAAAACAACGCTTCATTTTGCGTACGCTCCTTTTTAGAACTTGTTCTTATACTAATTTAGGGAATGATCATGAATGAAAACATATTTTTGCATAGATTTGAAATCCTTTTACGCATCGGTGGAGTGCGTGGAGAGAGGGCTTGACCCTATGAAAACAAATCTTGTTGTAGCCGATCCCGAACGCTCCGAAAAAACCATTTGTCTCGCGGTCTCTCCCTCAATGAAGGCTTTGGGGGTCAAAAACCGCTGTCGGGTGTTCGAGATACCGAAGGGGATAGAATATATAACGGCACCTCCCAGAATGCAGAAATATATCGATTATGCGGCTAAAATATACGGAGTTTATTTGAACTACATTTCAAAAGACGATATATATGTGTATTCAATAGACGAGGTCTTTATCGACGCTACCGAATATTTGGGCTATTACCGCCTTACTGCCAAGGAAATGGCTCTGATGCTTATGAACAAGGTTTTGGAAAACGTGGGAGTGAGGGCGGCCTGCGGGATAGGAACAAATCTTTATTTGTGCAAGATCGCTCTTGACATTACCGCAAAGCACTCGGAGGATTTTATAGGAATACTTGACGAGGAAAGCTATCGGCGCACCCTTTGGGATCATCAGCCCCTTACCGATTTTTGGCGGATAGGTCACGGTACGGAAAAAAAGCTTAACGAGCACGGCTTGTTTACAATGAGGGATATTGCGCAGGCTGATGAGGAGACACTGTACCGCATTTTCGGAATTGACGCGGAGCTTATTATAGACCATGCCTGGGGCATAGAGCCTACCACTATCGCGGACATTAAGGCCTATAAGCCGAAAACCAACTGCATTTCGGTAGGACAGGTTTTGATGCGCGACTATACCTGCGACGAGGGACGGCTCATAATACGCGAAATGATGGACCTGCTGTGCCTTGATATGGTTGACAGGGATATAGTGACGGCTTCGGTAACATTACAGATCGGATATTCCAACGCACTGCACGTTCCTCCCGCAAAAGGCACCGTTTCATTCAAGACAGAAACCAATTCCGACAAGATAATTATTCCCGAAGCGGTAGAGCTGTATAACAGGATAACCGATAAAGATAAGCTTATCCGACGGGTAAATATAACCTGCAACAATACCATATCGGATACGGGGAACAGACAAATGAGCTTTTTTGATACCGATCCCGAGGGCGACGAAAAAAATAAAAAGCTGCAAAAGGCTATAATTTCCATGCGCAAAAAGTACGGTAAAAATTCAATGCTTAAAGGAATGAACCTGGAGGCGGCGGGAACGACGATAGAGAGAAACCGACAGATAGGAGGACATAAAAGCGGGTTTTGATTTATTATACCCGAAACACCGTTAACCGATTAAAAACCGTTTTTCCAATTTTTAATCGGTCAACGGCATACAGTTTTTGACCGATAAACGTTATGAAAAAAGGGGAAAAGAAAAATGGGCAAAAAGCCGAAAAACAGAATGCCGATCTCCGAAAGAGCAAAGCAATTCAGTCCTTTTGCCGCGGTGACGGGATTGGAAAGGGCATTGGAGAAAATGGAAAGAGAATTGGCAAAGATCGAGAAAATCGAATTGTCAGAGGAAAGCGCGGATAAATTGAACAGGGTACTTTCGGAGCTGAAAAAGGGCGATAGGATAAACGCCGAATATTACTGCGACGGGGAATATTTACGGGCGGAAGGCTCGGTTACTTTATTCGATAAAATAAACAGGATATTACGTATAGGAGAAACATCAATAGAATTTGACGATTTGTATAAAATTGAAATTTAAAAGGCTTTTGGGAGACTGCTGCCGAATAGTTTTTCGCTTTTGGGAGTGTCTTGGGCAATTACATTGTTTTACATTATATATTTTCCAATTATTATACCCCGAAATTATAAAAAATTACTAATTTTCCCTTTTTTCTTCCAAAATTTACATATAATTTACACAAAAAAGCTTGCATTGACGTGATGAATATGATAAAATAAATATAGCTATGAACAAATCAAAGCAATACAACACCTTGACCGAAAGGAGCAACGCCGTCATTTGGCGGCGGCAACGCGATGAATGTCTTAAGCTCCGCATTTCGTGAAACAAAATGCGTTAATATAAGGATCGATCTTACGAGAGATATTCCCCTTACCGTTTTGGGCAAGTATCATAACATAAGCAAAAAGGACAGGAGAATGAATCTCCGTGAAATCATATACGCGGAAGATTTTCCGCCTCTTGCCGATGTTTTCAGCGAAATCGTATCAGGAAGGCAAAAGGCTCTTAACGCTCACTGCCGCGTTAATGTAGGCGATGACTATCACTGGGTATATTTAAGCTGCTCGGTGCACAAGGATACCTTTAACCGCACCCAGCACTTAGAGGGAACGATGATGGACGTGTCCGAATATCTGGACACCGCCGAAAACGACTTTGTATTGGACGGCGCGGCAAGGAAAAACCGCGAAAGGATCGATGCCGCGATAAGCAGTCAGGACGCCTCGCTGACCGATATTCTGGGCGAGGACTACCTTTTGCGCATACAGCAGGCGTTAACGGTAAACAACGGAGTTTCCTCCGCGATATACGATGATAAAGGCAATCCGCTTCTGATTCCTCCCAACGAAAACGGGCAGATAATTTCCCAAAAGAAATTTAAATATAAGATAAGTCAGGAGATACGCTGCAATCATAAGATAATGGCGATATGGACCATCGCCTGCGACGATACAACCGAGCTTGCGAAAACCGAGCCGCTTTTAAAGGTGCTGGCAGAGACTGTTTCTCAGATCGCCAACGCCATACTTGTGCTGTATAATGAAATGGAAAACTCAAAAACCGCCAATCAGCAGCTTGGAAGCAATATCGAACAACAGATACTTTTAAATAATATTTACACTATCATACTTGAAAACAATAACGCTACGGAGGCTCTTAAGACGGTAATTCGATTGGTGGGAGAGTATCTGAAGCTTGACCGGGTCGCTCTTTACGACTATGATCCCGAAACGGGATATGCGGCTTTAAATACCGATTGGTCCGCCAAAGGGATTGAAATCAAGCGGTTCTTCAAGGTTGAGGAAAGCCCGGCTCTTATGGAAGAGCTTAATTACTGCGATACGTTTTTTTCCAACAGCAGCTTGCAGGAACAGGAAAATACGGGGATAAAGTCCTTTGTGGTATCTCAGCTCGCGGAAAACGGAAAGTTCACCGGACTTATTTTTTACGAGGCCATACGCAAGGAAAGAATATGGAGCAACGCGGATAAAAAGCTGCTTCGTAATATTTCCCAAATTATTTCCACAATGCTGATACGCTGCAACATGGACTTGGCCATTAAAGAGCAGAATGAGCGGCTTAAGAGACTTGCTTTCACCGATCCCGTGCTGGGAATACCAAACCGCACCTGTCTTGACAGGGATCTGTCCGCCCAGCTTGAGGATGGGATCCGCGGCGCGGCTGTTTCAATGAAGATTACAAATATCAATACCGTTAACGAAGCCTTCGGGCATATTTATTCCGACAATATCCTCCAAAAGATCGCAAGATACATATACGACATCAATCTGTACGACAAGCAGGTTTACCGATTCAGCGGCAGCATACTTATGATCATTATCAAGGACTGCGGCAGAGACGAGGCGAAGAATTTCCTTGATGATCTTCTGGAGCGGTTTACTCACCCTTGGAGAGTTGCGGGCGAGGAACACTATATTGAAATGAACGCGGGCGTTGCTTTTTATCCCCACGACGCGGATAACTGCGCGGAGGTGTACCGCCGTTCAACTCTCGCATTGTACCGTGCTGTCGACGAGGACAAAAACATGTATGCTTTCTATTTTGAGGGAATCGAGGAAACCGCGGGAGTCGCCTACAACACGGAGCTGCGGCTCAGACACGCCGTTATCGACAATATGGAGGGCTTCAGCATAAAGTATCTTCCCGTTGTCGATACAAGCGGAAAAATTATAGCTTTGGAAGCGGGCGTTAATTGGATAGACGGTGAAAACGGTGAAGTTCCCGCCGCGAGGGTCATTTCCTTGGCGGAAAGCATAGGCGTTGACGAGCTTATAGATACGTGGGTAATAAACCGTTCCTGCGCTTTTTTAAGGGAACTGACAGACCTTAGCGGGCGCGACGACCTGGTCGTAAACATAAACCTCACGTCTCATGAGCTGCAGCGTTCGGAGGTGCACAGGACCATTATGACCGCGATTGAAAAATACGGCTTAAGCGGAAGAAACCTTGCGGTTGAAATTCCCGAAAAGTCGCAGCTCAAGATCGGGGGAGATATAGGCCCCGTGCTTAAAAGCCTTACCGATATCGGAGTAAAGGTAATAATCGACGATTTTGGCAGGGAATATATGTCTCTTTCGGGCTTGAAAAACGGTAGGATCAGTAAGATCAAGATCAGAGCCGAGCATTTTTGCAGTACCGACGAGTTTGATATGACAGCACTTAAAAGCGTTCTCGAGCTGGCGCATAAAAAGAATATTTCCGTTTGCGTCAAGCATATTGAAAACAGAGAACAGCTTGAGGCGGTAAGCAAATATGATGTTGACATGCTTCAAGGGGATTATATCGTGTCCGCCAACAATAAGGAGAATACGAAAAAGCTGTTCGGAACGGTGGAGATGACGGCGGTCACGTCAAAGCTCGGTGCTTATATATGATATAATAATAAATAGGGCAGGCGCACGGGAAGGTATCCTGTGCGCATTGTTTTTTTATGTGCGGCGGGTATTGCGACTTGACAAACTTTATTTTTCAATTATAATAAATACAGTATATTTTTTGGCACGATTTTTCAAAAAACATTAGAGGTTGTCCGAAATATGAAAAATAACAAAAAGCTTTTGGCGGAAAAAGTAATCGAATCTTTAAAAACCGAATATCCGCAGGTAAAATGCGCTTTGACCTTTGAAAAGCCTCACGAGCTTCTGATAGCAACAAGGCTTTCCGCGCAGTGTACAGACGTAAGGGTAAATAAAGTGACTCCCGCTCTTTTTGAGCGTTTTCCCGAGATAAAGGACTTTGCCGAGGCGGACGAAGAGGAGGTCGCCGAATACATACGTTCCTGCGGCTTATTTCAGACCAAGGCGCGCGACATAGTAAAAATGTGTACGCAGCTTCATGAGGATTACGGCGATGTCGTTCCCGATACGGTGGAGGAGCTTACCAAATTGGCGGGCGTGGGCAGGAAAACGGCCAATCTTGTGGCGGGAATGCTGTACGGTAAGACCGCCTTTGTGTGCGATACTCACGTTATCCGTCTCACAAACCGCATAGGTATGGCAGAGGGAAAGGACGCGGTGAAAGTGGAAAAGCAGCTTCGGGAGACCGTTCCCCCCGAAGAAGGACTGGAGCTGTGTCATCGGCTTGTATGGCATGGGAGATTGGTGTGCAGCGCGAGAAAGCCTCTTTGCGAAAGCTGCTGCTTAAAGGATATTTGCGGCAAAAAAATGTGATGCCGCTCTTTGCCGGAATATTACCGAACTTTGTTCTGTGCCGTGGTTTTTGCAGAAAAAACTGTTGAATTTGATTTAATTCTGTGATATAATAAAGTATAATACGAAAAAAGAGAAAGGAATAACCTGAAAATGAATTATAACATTAAGGAGGTTTCCTCCAGACTGAAGTCCACGAGAGAGTATCTTGACATAAGCGTTGAGTTTATGGCGGACAGAACAAGCACCACTCCGGAGGAATACACAAGCCTGGAAAACGGGGACAAGGATTTCTCCCTGTCTTTTCTTAACGCCTGCGCGGAAGCGTTGGGGATTGAGATGATAGAACTGCTGACGGGCAGCGAACCTAAGCTCCAGACCTATTCGGTAGTAAGAAAGGACAACGGACTGCCAATTGAAAGACGAATCGGTTTTACCTATCAGCATATCGCGTATCTTTTCAAAAACAAAAAAATTGAGCCTTTTATGGTGGAAGCACCCTATTCCGAGGAGGAACAGAAGAAGCCTATTCACCTTTCCGTGCATGAGGGACAGGAAATGGATTTTATCATTTCTGGTCAGCTTAAGGTCGTAATTAACGATCATGAGGAAATTCTGAACGAAGGCGACTGCATTTACTACAACAGCAAAAATCCTCACGGCATGATAGCAAGCGGCGGAAAAGACTGCAAATTCCTTGCTATACTTATATGACGGCAATTATAAGGTAAAATGCTGTAAAAATAACACGTCACAAAATTTTTGAAAGGGACAACAAAATATGGAACAGGTACTGGACTACTACAAAAAATTCGTCAACGAGGGCTTTGACGAAAACGGAATATTAAATAAATTTGAAGTGAACTGCCCCGATAACTACAATTTCGGCTACGATATTATCGATAAATTCGCCGAGCTTGAGCCGGACCGCCCCGCCATTAAATGGACGAATGTAGCCGGAGAAAAAAAGGATTTCACCTACGGCGAGCTTTCAAGACTTTCTACTCAGGCGGCCAACCTTTTTGCTTCCAAGGGCATCAAAAAGGGCGATATGGTAATGCTTGTGCTTAAAAGAAACTATCAGTTCTGGTACGCTATAATAGGTCTGATTAAATTGGGTGCGATCGCCATTCCCGCCACTCACCTTCTCACCACTCACGATTTTACCTACCGCTTTGAACAGGCGGGAGTAAAGGCCCTAATCTGCACACACGACAATCCCGAGGTAAAGCAGTATGTGGACGAGGCTCAAAAGGAAACAAACTGGGATTTCAAGGCAAAGTTTATCTGCCGCGGCGGAGCGGGCGGGGACTGGCTGGATTTTGACGAGGAGATCAAAAAGCAGCCCGAGACCATGGAAAGAGTGGACACAAACTGCAACGACCTTATGCTGCTTTATTTCACCAGCGGCACCACGGGCTATCCCAAAATGGTGGTGCATAACCACAAGTACGCTATCGCTCATATCCAGACCGCAAAGCACTGGCACAACGTTGACCCCAACGGACTTCACCTCACTATCTCCGATACCGGCTGGGGCAAGGCGGTATGGGGCAAGCTGTTCGGACAAATGTCCGTAGGCTGCTGCGTAATGGTATACGACTTTGATAAATTTGTCCCCGCCGATATGCTTAAAATAATGCAGGATTACAAAATCACCTCCTTCTGCGCTCCACCTACAATGTTCCGCTTCTTTATCAAGGAGGGCCTGAAGGATTACGATCTCAGCAGCTTAAAGTACGCAACCATAGCGGGAGAGGCTTTAAACCCCGAGGTGTTCAACAAGTGGCTTGAATTCACGGGCTTAAAGCTTATGGAAGCTTTCGGGCAGACCGAGACCACCGCTATTCTTGCAAACACCGTGGGAATGACTCCCCGCCCCGGTTCAATGGGTAAGCCCACTCCTCTTTATAACGTTGACATAGTGGACGAAAACGACAACAGCGTGCCTGTGGGCGAGGTAGGCGAAATAGTGGTAAGGGCCGAGCGCGGCAAGGACGGTCTGTTTGACTGCTACTACAAAAATGAAGAGCTGACCAACGAGGCATGGAGCAACGGCGTTTACCACACCGGCGACACCGCTTGGAAGGACGAGGACGGCTATTATTGGTACGTGGGACGCAACGACGACGTAATCAAGGCAAGCGGCTACCGTATAGGACCCTTTGAGATCGAAAGCGTTCTGATAACTCACCCCGCCGTACTTGAATGTGCCGTAACGGGTGCGCCCGACCCCATAAGAGGACAGGTAGTCAAGGCCACCGTCGTTCTTGCAAGGGGCTACACCGCAAGCGAGGAGCTTAAAAAAGAGCTTCAGAATCATGTAAAGAAAAATACCGCTCCGTATAAATATCCCCGCATCGTGGAATTTGTTGACGAGCTGCCCAAGACCATAAGCGGAAAGATACGCCGTGTTCAGATAAGGCAGGAGGATAACAAGTAAAAATCCAAGCTTTTAGGAGATAAGCATATGATGGAATATTATTTGTGGCTTTTACAGTTAATGGGCGCGGCCAATCCCAAATCGCAGGAGATCATTCAGCGTTACGGTTCACCGAAAGCGGTCTACGACGCGGTTTACAGCGGAGACGGAAAAAGGTTTCTCTCGCCGTCGGAGACAAAGCGGCTCAGAGGTGTTTCCATTGAAAATTCTCAGAGAATTTTGGATATTTGCGAAAAAGAGGATATAAAAATCGTTACGATTTTTGACAGGGAATATCCGCAAAGCCTGATAAATATTTACAATCCGCCATTTCTGCTGTTTTATAAGGGCGATATATCCTGCCTTAACAATGAAATCTGCATTTCCGCGGTGGGAACAAGGGATATGACCGAATACACCATGAAAGTGACTAAGCGCACCTGTTCCGATCTGGCAAAGCTTGGAGTTACTATGATAAGCGGCATGGCCAACGGAGTTGACCATACGGTTCACAAGGCGGCGGTCGACGCAGGCGGAAAGACGGTAGGGGTGCTTGCCTGCGGAATGGCGGTGGATTACCCCAGAGGAAGCATGGCGTTCAGAGAAGAAATGTACAGGCTGGGCGGAGCCTGCATAAGCGAGCTGCTGCCCACGGAAAGACCCTCGCGTGCTTATTTTGCGGCAAGAAACAGGCTTATTTCGGGCCTCGGTACAGGCGTTATAGTATTTCAGGCGGGTATGAAAAGCGGTGCCTTGATCACCGCAAATCACGCGGTAAATCAGGGCAAGGATCTATTCTGCATACCTCCCGCGGATCTGTTTTCCGCCAATTACTGCGGCGTGGTAGGTCTGCTCAGGGACGGTGCTATCCCTTTGTTTAACTACCTTGACGTTGTAAATTATTATTTCAGCGATTTTACGGACAAGCTTGACGAGCTTAACCAAAAATTCAAAATCTCTTATGACAAGCCCTTTGTATTCCGCGAAAGCAATACGCCCAAGACGGGCGGATCGTCTGCCGACGACGCAAGAACATCGGGAGAAAGGGCGGCGGCGCGATTTGACTTTGAAAGCAGAGAACCCGAGATCAAAATAATATATGATTATTTGCTTGAAAACGGTACCCAACAGCTTGAGGAGATAACCGACCGATGCGGTATTTCTCCGGAGGATATTTCTCTTTATCTTATAGATATGGAAATAGAGGGACTTATCGAAGCTAAGGCCGGAAACAATTACTGTATAAAAAAATAAAAAATAAAAAAGCCGCTGCAAGCCCGTTGGATTGCAGCGGATTTTTATACTAATACCATTGGAAAATCATATTTTTTTGGACAGTATAAGCTCGTACGGTTCACCTTCTTGGGTAAAGCCTCCTATCGCCGCATACCCCAGTCTGTTGTAAAAATGCTGCGCGTATTCGTCGGAAGCGGTGGAGGTCATGACCGTGCCGAAGCCGAGAGCCTTCATTTCATTTTCCCAGTGCCGTACCAAGGCTTTTCCGTTTCCTTTGCCCCTGTAACCGTCAAGCAAATAAAGCATATTCATAAATGGGGTGTTATCCCAGAACAGGTTGTATCTGAGCCAGCCGATGAATACGTCTTGTTCCTCGGCTATGTATACCCTTTTCATATTTATTGAAGCTTCAAGCTCCTGTCCGGATATGTGCCGGTCGTATTTAAGCAAATTATCTGTGTCGTGGACCGCCGCAAAGCGTATTTTCATATAAAAGCTCCTTTCAAATAACAGTACGATAATAATTATAATAAGCTTTAATTGTAGGATTGTCAAGGTTTTATCGTTATTTTTGATTTATATATTGAAAAATAAATATATATGTGCTATAATTTAACTGTAAAAATGATGAAAATTAAAAGAATATGTTATTATAAACAAAAGCAATGACGTTATTTGTGCATAATGCTGATTTTTGGAAGAATCTGAAAATTTTCGTAACATTTTGTGCCTTTCTATCGTTTAATAAATAGTAGAGGATTAACGGACAAGTTTTGAATGTGATTTGCGTATACATAATAAGTAAGAAAAAATTAAGATTATCATAAGCAAAAGCGTATGCTTTTTGTTCGGAAAAGCATTATACTTTAAATGTTATAAGAGTGAAATGAGGTGAGAAATTGTCATTTATAGAAGTTACGGGACTTCGCAAGGTTTACCGACTGGGACAGGAAAAGGTTTACGCGCTTAAAAACATCAATCTTCGTATCGAAAGAGGCGAGATTTGCTGTATTCTCGGTACTTCGGGTTCCGGTAAATCGACGCTTCTTAACATGCTGGCAGGTCTTGAAAAGCCTACAAGAGGTGACATTATTATAAACGGCGTCAACATAGCAAAGCTGTCGGAGCGAAGGCTGGCGAAATTTCGTCAGGAAAACACGGGCTTTATCTTTCAGTCCTACAACCTTATACCGCAGCTTTCATCATTGGAAAATGTGGGAATGCCGCTGATGTTTAAGGGGTGGAGCCGACGGAAGCGCGACAAGGAAGCCAAGAAAATGCTCGCCGCGGTGGGACTTAAGTCGCGCATGAAGCACCGACCCAATCAGATGTCGGGCGGTCAGCAGCAGCGCGTGGGTATTGCCAGAGCTTTTGTCGCCAAGCCCAACGTGGTATTTGCCGACGAGCCTACGGGAAACCTGGATACCAAAACCACTGCCGATGTTATGGAGCTTATGGTAAGAATGTGCAGAGAGCATAACTTGACCCTGATATTGGTTACTCACGACCTTGACATTGCCAAATATGCCGATCGTATCGTACATCTTATAGACGGCGATATTCACAGCGACGAGATGAACAAGGCTATTTATGTTCCGGGAGAGGAAAATGCCGCGGAACAAAGCGACCCTGCGGCAAAACAGTCCGCTTCATGACAGTGCGGGCTTCGCCGCGATACGGCTAAAAATAAAAAACAACATCAAACAATATGAAAATACAACCGAAAGGATTTAATGAAAATGAAAGTAAATGTCATTAAGAAAACAGCGGCTTCACTGCTTGCGTGTACAATGCTGGTATGTGCCGCGCCGCTTTCAGTTTTTGCAGAAGCTTCGCAGAGTCCGCTTGCCTCGGCACCGCCGTCGGGGCCTTCCCTCGGCTCGGGTGCTTCCTCGGGCGGATATGAGGTCAACAGCAGCACTATCGGCGAAGACGGCAGATTTATAATCGAAGCCGTCACTTACATACCTATCGCCAACTTTACCGAGGGCCTGGACGCGTGGGACGTGACCAACGGCAATAACGTCTTTGCTTTTGCCACCTCAAACGAAAGCTTTACTATCGGCAATACAAACGCGGTGATAACCGATCCCGAGATCGTGGGCAGCTTTTTAAGCGTTACCGCAATGTTCATAGACGTTACCTATACGGGAAAGGGACGCTCCTTTACTTACAGCATTTGCTACAACAGCGCGGGAGAAAGCATTACCGTTCCTATTACCGTTTCGATTTCGGAATGTGTTGAAACAAACGCCGCTCCCGATCCCTCCGATCCTTCGGCGGCGAAATTCGCTCTTTCCTCCGCTAACACGTACATAGTTAACGCAGGCTCAAGCGGTACTCTTACCATAGAGCTTAAAAATATAAACAACGGAACATTTTCAAACGTTGCCGCGTCTCTCGCTTCCGGCGATGAGAACGTTATTGTCGAAACGGTTGAAACACAGACCAGCACCGCTTCCTTTCCGCGTTTCAGCTTCCGTGTTTCCGCGCCCGCATCGGCTTCGTCGGGCATTTACAACCTTACGCTGACCTTCTCCGTATTTGCTTCAAACGGCGCGGAAACCTCCAACGGCAGCTTTACAATACCTGTAAGGATTGCAAGCGACGTTGTTTCCTCGGGGCTTACCGTGTCCGCATATGACGTAAGCAAAAGCGAGGTACAGGACGGGGACAGCTTTAACCTTACCCTGACTCTTAAAAATGACTGTAAGATAGATTTAAATAACGTTAAGGTCAGCCTCGACGGCTTGGACAGCAGCAAGTTCGTATTGGACGGCGGTTTTTCCACCAAAAGCGTAAATATCGGCAAGGACAGAACGGTATCCGTTGTATTCCCTCTTGTTGCGTGTGCGGGCATTTCCAACGTGCGCGAGAGCATTCCCGTTCAGGTTGAATATAAAATAAATCCCGACAACGATTCTTCGGTTCAAACCTTTTCAACCTCCGTTATATTGCAGTGCAAACCCAAAAAGGATCAGAATAACGATAACGAATACGGTCAGTACGATATTTCCATGACGGACTACTCCTTCAGCAGCAATTCCGTTGAAACGGGCACGAAATTCAATCTTACTTTCACGCTTCAAAATATTTCCGAAAAGGATATTACGGGCGCGAGAGTTTCCGTTCAGGAGCTTACCGGCAGCAAGTTTGCCATAGACAGCGGACTTACATACAAAAACTTTGACATGAAGGCAGGGGAAAGTCAGTCCTTTACATTCCCTCTTATCGGCTGCGACGGTATCAGCTCCATGCGCGAGGTAATTCCCGTTGAGATAACCTTCGGCAATGTCAGCTCCACTGTTTACACTACCGTAACCTGCAATCCGTCCGAGGATAAGAACCCCAATAACGATAATGTATTCTCACCTCCCATTATTATACAGAATTACGATTTCGGCGGGGAGTATGTAACGGGCGGCACCGCGTTTCCTTTAAGACTTACCGTACAAAATGCCGACTCCAAAACGCCTATTGAAAATCTTAAGGTGACGATAAACGGCGGCGCGGGCAACGGAGACAGCGGCGTTGCGTTCTCTCCAGCAAATTCTTCAAACTCCTTCTTTATTGAGAGCCTGCCCGGAAAGGCTACCACAGACATCAACATTGACCTTTTGCCCCGCGCGGATTCCAAGCCCGACAGCTATCCCGTGATCGTTACTTTTGAATACGAGTATATTGCAAACGGCAAAAGAGCAAAAGGCGAGACCGTTACCGAAACAATTACAATTCCGCTTCAGCAGGAGGACCGCTTTACCTTGAATCCCGCTCAATATGCCGAATCCGTGGGCTTGGGAGAGATGGTGTATATAAGCACAAGCTTTGTAAACAAGGGCAAAAGCGGCGTTTATAACGTTACGGCCGATGTGGAGGGCGACGGCTTTGACAAGTCTCAGGGCACTTACTACGTGGGCAATGTAAACAGCGGCTCCGAGGAATATTATGACGTTCAGATAACACCCAATGTTGAGGGTACCGTTAAGGGAGATATAGTAGTTACCTACGAGGACGCCAACGGCACACAAAAAGAACAGAGACTTCCTTTCTCCATTAACGTAATATCATACAGCTGGGACGAGCCCGTGTGGGATGATCCGGGCTGGGACGATCCCGGAATGTACGACCCCGGCATGGAGGAAGGCGGCTTCCCTCTGTGGGCGTGGTTCGCTATCGGCGGCGGTGTTGTCGTTATTGCAATAATAGTTATAGTTATCGTTGTAAAGCATAAGAAAAAGAAGAAAGAGCTGGAGGACGATGATGACGTTATTTAAGACGGTTATCATGGTATAAAATGGAGACGGAGGACAATAATGAAATTTTTTGACATGGTAATCATGTGTCTTCGCAATCTGTGGAGACGCAAGGGCAGAACAATGCTTACGGTTATCGGTGTTATCATCGGCTGCTGCGCGATCATCGTTATGATCTCCTTGGGACAGGGAATGAATGCCGCCATGGACAGTATGCTGGCTTCATGGGGCGACCTGAACGCTATCACCATTTACGGAAACAGCCGTTATTACTATTATGACGACGGCACGAATCCCGATGAAAGACCGCCGCTTGACAATGACGCTCTGGAAATGATGAAAAATATGGATCATGTTGAGACGGTTTTTCCGAAGATAGAAGTGGACAGCAGCTACATCACGATCGGAGCGGGCAAAAACAACCGATACAAGGCCAATTGGATGGAGGTATACGGAGTTGATTTCAGTGCCCTTGAAAAGATGGGCTACATTCCCGAAAGCGGAGACTATCCCGACGGTGAGGATAATTTTCACACGCTTGTTTTCGGAAACGAGGCGGCATATCAGTTCCGTGACACCAAAAAAAGAGGTCAGAATTCCTATACATGGAAGCAGATGCTGCCCGACGGCACGTATTCGCAGCCTTTCTTTGACCCGATGGTCGAAAGCGTTTTGATTTACGTCAACAATACGAAAAAGCAGAACGACGACGGTACATATCAAAGCGGCGGGCGCGCCTATGAGTTTAAAATGACCACTGCGGCGGTATTGGAACGGGATAATGACTGGCAAACCGTATATAGCCTGATGATAGATATGGATCTCGCAAGAGAGCTCATCAACGGCTATAACCGCTTAAACAATGTAAAGGACGCAAAGGAGCCCGAATTTTCCCAGATCAAGCTTTGGGTGGACGATATAAACAATGTTGACAAGGTGGAAACTATCCTTTCGGATTTAGGCTACAACACCTCCAGCATGGCTTCGGTAAGACAGAGCATGCAGGGAGAGCTGGGCGTTATACAAATGGTGCTTGGCTGTCTTGCTGCGATAAGCCTTTTGGTTGCTGCGATAGGCATTACCAACACTATGATAATGTCTATTTACGAACGCACAAGAGAAATAGGCATCATGAAGGTATTGGGCTGCTTTATAAGCAATATACGCGTGGTATTCCTTATGGAGGCGGGAATGATAGGCCTGCTTGGCGGTGCCATAGGAACCGTGATAAGCTATATTATTTCAGCGGTAATGAATACCTTGGGCGGCGAGACCTTTGCCAATATGATGGGTATTTATACTGACGGAAGCTCGCCTATTTCCATAATACCGATATGGCTGGTAATTTTAGCGTTGGCTTTCTCTACCGTTATAGGGCTTATTTCGGGATTTTATCCGGCCAACAGGGCGGTTAAGATAAGCGCGCTGGAGGCTATACGCAACGAGTAATACTAATATCCATTTAAAAAGTAGACAAGCTACTTTTTAAATGCACTGCCGCAATAGCGGCAAAGCCGAAGGATTTGGACAGTAGATTTTATCTACTGTCCAAACGGATATTAGTATAAGAAAATCTGCGGCGCAGCCGCATCGATGTAATTTTTCAATTAAATGCAAAGGACTGCCGTTTTACGCAACGCGGCAGTCCTTTTTTGTATAGTGAGAAAGTATTAATACTAATCCCTTTTAAAACTGTTGGATTAGTGTTTAGGGTGCAACCCTTTTTAAACTATGGATTTTTCCATAGTTTAAAAAGGGATTGGTATAAGTTGATTATCGGTTTTTAAGGCTGATACTATTTTCAAATTAAAAAGATCGCAAAATTTTAATTGATAATTTGAAAATCATGCTTAGAGTGTAATTTCAGTAAATGTTTATCTGTTCCCATACATTTTTTCATAATACTGCTGATATTCGCCGCTGATAATATTCTCCCACCAACTGCGGTTTTCCAAATACCACTTTATAGTTTTCCGTATTCCGTCGGCAAACTTTGTTTCGGGCAGCCAGCCCAATTCGTTGTGTATTTTTGTGGGGTCAATGGCGTAGCGCATATCGTGACCCTTGCGGTCGGTTACATAGGTTATCAGGCTTTCGGGTTTTCCCAATTCCTTGCAGATGATCTTTACAATATCAATATTTCTCATCTCATTGTGTCCGCCGATATTGTAAATCTCGCCGACCGTTCCTTTGTGGATTATAAGGTCAATTGCACGGCAGTGATCTTCAACGTACAGCCAGTCACGAACGTTTTCTCCCTTGCCGTAAACCGGTAAGGGCTTATCGTTCAGCGCGTTGGCTATCATCAAGGGTATCAGCTTTTCGGGAAAGTGATATGGACCGTAGTTGTTGGAGCAGCGGGAGATCGTGACAGGCAAGCCGAAGGTTCTGTGATACGCCTGAACCAATAGATCCGCACTTGCCTTGCTTGCTGAATAGGGCGAGCTTGTGTGTATTGGCGTTTCCTCGGTGAAAAACAGGTCGGGTCTGTCTAAAGGCAGATCGCCGTAAACCTCGTCGGTGGAAACCTGATGATAACGCTTGATTCCGTATTTTCGGCAGGCGTCCATCATTACCTGTGTGCCTAAAATGTTTGTTTTAAGGAATATGTCGGGGGTTTCGAT
>JAAVIF010000097.1 GCA_014799365.1 Oscillospiraceae bacterium | reverse complement strand
CTGTTTAAAAAGTGGATAAAATGGCTTTTTAAACAGATATTAGTGCTTAGGGTATAACTCTGTTTTGACAGTAGACCCTGTTCTGTTTTGTCTACTGTCAAAACAGAGATTAGTATAAGCCTCATTTATACCCGCGAGAGTTTTGCACGAAAAGAAATTGTCCTCGGCGTTGGCATCGAATCAAATTTAACAAGATAAGCACTTTTTTCTGTGTTCGTTTCCAAAATACAGCCCTCTCCAAAATACTCATGCCGGACCCGCGCACCGATTGGAAGCAGCGTACTCTCCAGATTTTCCGGCATATATTTTTCGTTGTGGGCTATGTACTCCCGTGCGTCTGCGATCAGACCGTCGTTTGGTTTCTCCGTGTACTCCAAAAGGCCGCTGTCAATGTCCAGCACAAAACGGGAAGGGTAGCGGGGTGAACCGTCAAAGTTCCGCCCCTCCGCGCCTGACAAATATAACTGTTTTTCCGTGCGGGTCATGGCAACAAACGCAAGCCGCCGTTCCTCCTCCATGCCGAGGAGGTCTTTTGTTTTTCGTGAGGGAAACACACCGTCATTCATGCCGCAGAGAAACACATACGGAAATTCCAGACCCTTTGCGGCGTGAACGGTCATCAGCTTCACTTTATCGGAAGCCCCCTCCGCATCGGCATTCGTAAACAGCGCAACATGTGTCAGAAAATGTGCCGCTGTTGCTTCTTCGCCGCAGGTCGTTTCGTATTCATGTATGGATTGTTTGAGCTCCGCCAGATTGTCGAGCCGTTCCTGACCGCCCTCCGTGCGCAGCATCGTTTCATAGCCGCTCTCATTCAAAAGTGCGGAGAGCAGGTCGGACACGGGCAGTCCCGCATAGTCCGCCGAATAATCCTCGATCAAACGTACAAAATGCGCCGCCTTTGTACCCTTAAATATTTCATCGTCTAAAGTTCGTTTCAGAGCGTTATACAAGGTACATTCGTTTTCCTCAGCGTATTTTTCCAGAAACTCCATACGCCGCTTGCCCATATTCCGCTTCGGGGTATTAACGATACGCCGAAAGGACAGGTCATCCTGTGAAACGACCATGCGAAGATAGCAAAGCGCATCCTTGATCTCGGCCCGTCCGAAAAACGGAACGCCGCTGTAAATATGATATGGGAGTTTCGCTTTCAGAAGTGCTTCCTCCACAGAACGGGTCACATAATGAGCACGGTAAAGTATCGTTATATCGCGGTAATCTATGCCTTTTTCATGCAGCTCCTTTATTTGAGATACGATCCATTCCCCTTCGGATTCCGCGTTTTTTGCAAAGTGAAATGTGACCGGTGCTCCGTTCGGGAGGACAGCCGCAAGCTCTTTCTTGACGCGATGCTTGTTTTTGTTAATCAGTGAGTTAGCGGCAGCCAAAATCTGTGGTGTGGAACGGTAATTATTCAGCATCATAATTGTTTTGACTGAAGGAAACCGCTCGTCGAAGTCCAAAAGATATTTCACATTTGCGCCGCGCCATGTGTAGATCGTCTGATCGGGATCTCCGACAATAAACAGATTATTGTGATAACCGCATAATGCCTCCATCAGTTCATATTGCAGACCGTCAATATCCTGAAATTCATCGATCATAATATATTCCAGGCGTTTCTGCCATTTTAAACGGATTTCCCGGCTTTGTGCAAAAATATACAAAGTAAACTTGATAAGATCGTTATAATCAAGTCCGAAGCATTTCTTTTCTTGATACAAATAGCCGTAAAAAATAATCTCATCCGTCTCGGCGGCATTCAGATATTTCTTATGCAGCGCGTCCAATGACATATCGATCATATCAAGATAATATTCCGGCTTTTTTAAGAGCTTTTGTATCTCGATCATATTCCGTGCATCGGAAAAGGTTTTATCCCGCAGGGTCAGGCCGCGCTCCTCGTAGATGATACGGAGTATAGCGTCAATATCGCTGTTGTCAAGGACAAGAAAGCTCTTTGGGTACTGTACCGCGTGGCTGTCCTCCTGAAGCACGGATACACAAAATCCGTGAAATGTATTGATATAACCTGTATCGTTGTCACCGATGAGGTTGTGGATACGCTGACGCATTTCATTTGCCGCTTTGTTGGTAAAGGTAACGCAGAGAATATTTTCGGGAAGGATACCCAACTCGTTCACCAAAAAGGCGAACCGATGTGTAAGCGCACGCGTCTTGCCGGAGCCTGCCCCTGCGATAACACGCACATAGCCCTCTGTTGATGTCACAGCGGCAAGCTGCTCGTTGTTCAACTTCTGTTCCATTTCGTCACCGACTTTCTAATACTAATCCCTTTTAAAACTGTTGAATTAGTGTTTAGGGTGTAATCCCTTTTTAAACTGTTTACAACTCGGCAGTTTAAAAAGGGATTAGTATAATCGATTTTTCAATCGGTTTGCTTGCAATTTTCTATGTATTGTTTCAAATACGTTCCCGTTTTACTGTTTTCACATCCGCAGATCTCCTCCGGCGTACCCGCCGCGACGATTTCCCCTCCGTGAATACCGCCGTCCGGCCCCATATCAATCACATAATCCGCGTTTTTGATCACATCCGGATCATGCTCGATCACAATAACGGTCGCTTCATTTTCAATCAACCGTTCAAATACATGGAGCAGTGTCTCTACATCCAACGGATGCAAGCCGATGGTAGGTTCGTCGAACACAAATACCGTATCCGACTGACCCTTTCCCATTTCGCTGGCAAGCTTCAATCGTTGCGCTTCTCCGCCCGAGAGACTTGGTGTTTCTTCTCCAAGCGTCAGATAACCGAGGCCAAGCTCCTTTAGCACGCTTAGTCTCCGTGCCACAAGCGGAATATCCGAACACGCGGCGTGTGCCTCGTCAACGCTCATATCCATAAGCTCCGGAAGCGTATTTGCCTGTCCGCCCTGCTTCGGTATGCGCCTGATAAGGCTCGCATCTTTTGCATAACGTGAGCCGCCGCAATCAGGACATGGAATCTCAACATCCGGCAAAAACTGAACATCCAGATTGATGGTGCCTGTACCGTCACATGTAGGACACCGCAGTTTTCCCGTATTATAGGAAAAATCTCCGGCCTTATAACCTTTTTCCTTTGCATCCTGCGTTCTTGCGTACACCTTGCGCAGTTCGTCATGCACATCGGCATAGGTGGCCACGGTAGAACGCACGTTGATCCCTATCGGTGTGGCGTCGATCAGCTTGACCTGTGCAATTCCGTCCGCAGAGACGGCTTTCACATGCTTCGGAAGCTTATCCCCTCGGATAGATGCTTCCAACGCGGGAATCAGGCTTTCCAGAATCATTGTCGTTTTTCCCGAACCTGACACGCCGGTAACCGCGATCAGCCGTCCTTTTGGCAGCTTCACCTCCAGCGGCTTTACCGTATGGATCTCTGATGTGGACAAATGAATGGTTCCAAGAGAGAACATCTTATCCGATGCAATGTGCTTTCCGATATTGATTGTCGTTCTTCCCGCAAGAAAACCGCCGATCTGTGAATTCGGGTCGTTTTCCACTTCTTCCGTATTTCCTTGCGCAATGATCGTCCCGCCTCCCGCACCGGCCTTCGGGCCGAGTTCAATAAGCCAATCCGCTTTAGAAAGCACATGAGTGTCATGATCTACCAAAACCACGGTATTGCCGTCCGCGATCAGATCCTGCATCACGCCGATCAAGCCGACCATGTTTGAGGGATGCAGCCCGATAGACGGTTCATCGAGAACATAGAGAACGCCGGTCGTACGGTTGCGCACTGCACGCGCCAACTGCATTCTTTGCCGTTCTCCTGTGGAAAGCGTAGAAGCGGCACGATCCAGCGTAAGATAGGACAGACCCAGATCAGTCAGTCGCTTTGAGGCACTTCGGAACGATTCGCAAATACTTTCCGCCATCGGACGCATTTCTTCCGGAAGCGAAACGGGGATACCGGCCACCCAAGCAGTCAGATCGGAAAGGGTCATCTTACAGGCATCCGCAAGTGAAATACCACGAAGTTTGGGCGTACGAGCCGCATGGCTTAATCTTGTTCCTCCGCAGTCGGGACAAACACCCTGCCGTAAAAACTTTTCCACCCGTTTCATTCCCTTTTCATCCTTGACCTTGGACAAAGCGTTTTCCACGGTATAAACAGCGTTGAAATATGTAAAATCCATATCTCCGGCCGCGCCGCTGGTCTTATTCTGATAGATGATGTTTTTCTTGACCGCCGGGCCGTGAAAAACGATGTCACGTTCCTTTGCGGTCAGCTCCCGAAACGGCACATCTGTACGTACTCCCATTTCACGCGCTATATCCTTCATCAGCGACCACATCAATGTCTGCCAGGGTGCGACCGCGCCCTCATCGATAGATAAAGACTCGTCCGGTACCAGAGCCGCTTCATCTACGGTACGTACAACGCCTGTGCCGTCGCATTTTTTACACGCGCCCTGACTGTTAAATGCAAGCTCCTCCGCACTTGGCGCGAAGAAATGTTCTCCGCATTCGGGGCAGACAAGCGGAAGTCCCGCCGCCACATTCAGAGAAGGTTCCACATAGTGTCCATTCGGGCAACAATGGCTGGAAAGCCTTGAAAACATTAAGCGCAGGCTGTTCAGCAGTTCCGTGCCTGTTCCGAACGTGCTGCGAATACCTGGAACGCCTGGACGCTGACGAAGTGCCAGCGCAGCCGGAACATACAGCACTTCATCCACCTGTGCCTTTTCCGCCTGCGTCATTCTTCTGCGTGTGTAAGTTGACAAGGATTCCAAATAACGCCGGGAACCCTCGGCGTACAAAATACCAAGTGCCAAAGAGGATTTGCCCGAGCCGGAAACGCCGGCGATCCCTACGATCTTGTTGAGCGGTATGTCGACATCAATGTTTTTCAGATTATGTACCCGTCCGCCGCGTATTTTTATTCTGTCCGGGTTTTTTTTATTTTCTGTTTTCACTTCAACCTACTCCTGTATGATATTTTCGTTGTCGGCTTCATACTTGAAGCCCCAATTCATCATTTCATAAAATACCGGCATGAGATCGCGGCCCTTTTCCGTAAAGGAATATTCCACATGGGGCGGGATCTCGTTAATACTAATTAAACTGATATTAGTATAAACTGTTCCCTCTTGATAAGCCCATACCCTTCCGGCTCACGCAAGATTGACGTTTTTTAAACCGACGCAATGATTGAAAGTTAGTATTAGGCATAAATATTATACCAATTATCACTATGGAATGCAACAGTTTTGCTAATTTGCCACAAGATTATTTTTCATAACCTTAAAAGAGTTAATCAACAATTACTTGTTGTGTATCTTTCGTCCAATCAATAATTACCCGTTTATCGTATTTGTTAATATTATCAGGAAGATTTGTTTTGTCAAAAAATTTATGTTCCAGTGCTTCTTCTGTATTATTTTGAATTTCTCCGCTATACACAGTTGTCTTAAAAATTATACCTGTCCCATAACAAATATCTCCATTAGGATAGGTGATAATTCCATCTTCCCCCGAATAAATACCAAATAATGTTAGTTCTCCAATTTTGATTCCGGCTTCTTCAAATACTTCTCTTTTTGCCACTTCTATAAATTTTTCACCGATCTCCATAGAGCCTCCGAGAAGTGCCCAAGCTCCGTTATCACGACGCTTTTGCAGCAGTATTTCACCTTTTTCATTTTCAATGATAACTCCGCAGCTTGTTACCATAAGAGGCGCATGCCCTATGTCTTTACGCATCTCTGCTATATAATTTCCTCTATACTTTGCTATAATATCTTCCATTTCAATAACCGATCCTTTCTCAATTATATAGATTGAATCAAATCGTTCATTTCTTTAATATATAAACCAACGTTTTGGGGTAAATGAGCATCGGAAGCTGTTAAAATCGGCACATTACACTTTACCATACATTCCAACATATTCGGAACCATTCCCAACTGTTTATCTCCATAGTTAATCGTCAAACCGCTGTTTTCTTCTATGTACATACCTTTTGCACAAAGTGCCTGTGCAAGTTGTAAATAAATATCTCTAAAACTCTTTTGCGGATACGCCCCAAAACATTGTAATGATTGTGGGTGTGCCAGCCCCGAAAATAAGCCGCTGTTGATCAGTGATAACATAATTGCATAATACTTTTCATAAAGTTCATCTATATCATAATCATTTTTGTCCCATCTCTGCTTCAAATGGCTGAATGCCCATCCATCAATAAAATGAATTGATCCAACTAAAAAGTCAAATGAATACATTTGTTTAATTTTGGCAATATCATTTTCATGCTCAGGAGAATAGCATACCTCCAGGCCAAATTTTAAACGTACCGGGAAATCTATATGTTTTATTTTTTCTATGAAATCTATGTAATCCTTTAGAGGACGTGCATGCGCCAATTTTTTCTGAAACCAATTTTTCTGATATTCATTATACTCAGACATTTCATTATACAAGCTGCTGCATTCATTAAATATATGAGTATGCTCCAGAAAGAAAATTTCGTCTATATTTCTTTTTACAGCATAATCAATAAACTGTTCTATCCATTCTACCGAATAGTCTCCTTTTTCCAAATGAACATGAGCATCAATCATGTACGGTTTCCTCTTTCCAAGCTGCTATTTGTGAAAAAATTTCTTCCATATCTATTTTTGATAAATCTGTTGTATCAACTTTGATCTGTCTGTCGCCAACAAAAAAGTCATCGAAACCTCTTTGCTTAACACTATTTACAAAAGCTTCATAAGAAATAGCGGCTGCATTTATTTCCTCCGAACTGCGTTCTTTCTTTTCGGGAAAGCAGTCATTTACAACATGCCCTCTATGTCTGTCAGGGCTAATATCACGTTCACGAAAACGCCGATATATCTCTTTATAATCACCTGTTAAAGTAATGGTCAATGCAGAATATTGATATTTTTTCAAAAGAGCTTTAATTCCGCATTCTGATGAATTTTCAAAATTGTTTTCTAAAATAAAAGGCTGTCCGGCTTTCATAAGCTGCTCGGCAACATAGTACATAATTTCCATGCTTGCAATACCAAGCTTTACTTTTTCTTCTCGTGACTTAAAACCGATATTATCAAACATAAATTCCTTGATAGAATCCTTTGAAATAACAGGCAGCTTCCACTTTTCTGATATTGCTTTTGCCATGGTGCTCTTACCTGATGCTGGCATTCCTGCCATTAAGATACAATACATCTGTTTATACTCCTTTTTTATCAATTATCTGCATCCACTTATATTTCCATAGCTTTCTGCATGACGTATTAAATAAAGTTTCAATTCTTACCTCCTTCAGAGAATTAGCAATTTTTTAGGAATTAATCACCGGCACAAGCATCAACCCATGTTTGAAAATTCAATTTTTATTTCTGTCAATGTTTATTTTACATATTTTCCGATAAATCCAAAACAGAAAAAATATCACTTAAAGATTCCAATGTATAATCCTGTCCAAAGTCCTTTATTTCTTTACTTCTGTTAATAAGGGCAGAAGCAATTCCAAGCTTCTTAGCTCCGATAATGTCTTTTTCTTCATCTCCGATAAATATCATGTTCTCGGGACAAATCGCCAGAGAATCAAGCAGTTTCAAGTATCCTGCAGAGTTTGGTTTTCTATAACCAACATCGACAGATGTAATCGCAACATCAATGAAATCGGAAAGAACAGAAATGTCCTCTAAAGAAAATTCATTATCCATTCCATAGGCGACATCTGTTAAAATTCCTATTTTTATCCCATTCTGCTTTAGCTTTTCCATTGTATATATCGTTTCGGAGTATGGTTGGGCATCGGCTTTGAAAAAAGAATAAAAACCGTATTTGAAATTATACAGATCCGTCTGTATCCCCCACCGGGTCAATATTTCATTAAAGATATTATCGGAAGTAGTTTCCCACTCCCGATAGTTCACTCTGGTGTTATACTTTAAAAGAACTTCTGTTGCCGATAAGATCATATCCTCCGATAAAGCAATACCGGCAGCAGCGGCAGCATGTTCCAGCCCCGAACGATAAAGTCCCTGCCAGTTTAGTGGATTTTTATATTTAATAAGGGTATGTCCCACATCAAAACCAACAGCCTTTATTCCTTTTATCTTTTTTTCAAATAGCATTTTTAACATTTCCTCCTCTGTTTCCTGTGCGATCATTATAGAAATATCTTCTAAGTAAATGAATACTCACAATCTGCCTGCCCTTTTCGGTATGTGCATTCGATTATTTCGGCAGGACGCATTTTTTCAATATATGTCAGACAACGAAAAGCCATTCCGTGACCCACAAAAATAACCTTGTCACGATCTGCGTACTTATCTGCCGCACGTCTCATTCTCTCCCTCATACTGCTAAGTGATTCCCATCTGCGTTTTTCACCGATAGGATACTCGCCTTTGAATTTTGTAAATTCTCTCGCCAGCGCAAAGCTTTCCTCCGATGTTTCATATAAATTATCCTGATCGGGTATCCATTCATGCAGATCGATATCTACCTCAACATGTATCCCTGTTTCTCTTGAAATAATTTGTGCGGTCTGCATTGCCCTTGTGTACGGAGATGATACAATGATCTCAGCACTTTTAAGGCGAATATCCCTTGCTGTAATTTCAGCTTGTTCTATTCCTTTTTCAGATAAAGGAGCAAAATCTCTCCCAAATCCCCAAAAACCTTTTTCGAGCATATTGTCATAAATCGGCTCTACATGCCTGATGAGATAAAATAATGCCATGACGGCAAATCCTCCTTACACAATGAAACTTGCTGCTCATACGATACTCGATAAGCTGTTTATACTATTAACCAATTAAAAAATAGAAAAATGGTTTTTTAATTGGTTAATAGTGCTTTGGGTGTAATAACCATTTTAACTTTGTTTTATCTTGTGTTAAAATGGTTATTAGTATTAGGGCTTGTTTGAAAAATAAAGAAAATTGTGCTAAATTAACAAAATAGAAATAGAAGCAAGGTAAACAAAACCAAGAAAAGAGGAGTCAAGTTTGTCATAACGGGTGGCAACTCTACGAAACCACTTTAATTTTTGAAAAAAGCATTCAACAAGGTGACGTTCTTTATATAT
>JAAVIF010000096.1 GCA_014799365.1 Oscillospiraceae bacterium | reverse complement strand
CTGTTTAAAAAGTGGATAAAATGGCTTTTTAAACAGATATTAGTGCTTAGGGTATAACTCTGTTTTGACAGTAGACCCTGTTCTGTTTTGTCTACTGTCAAAACAGAGATTAGTATAATCCCTTTTTGAACTGTGGGTATTACGTCAGTTCAAAAAGGGATTGGTATCAAAAGTTTTATAATAAGCTTTACGGTAACAAAAAAGACGTTTCATTTTTCTTGAAACGTCTTTTTATAATAATAGTATTAAGCTCTGAATATCGGCGGATCAACGGAAGGGAAATTATCATCGGGATTGCTTGTCGTGCTGTCCGCTTCGGGCTGAATATTCTGCTGAGGCTTTTCTTCTGTCTCGCGCCGTTCGGAATTGGTTTCTTCACGGGGCTTATCATCGGCCTCTTCTTTTTCGTAGTTTTCGTCAATCTCGCCCTTCATAAGCTTTTCAAAATCGGGTCCGTCGATTTTTTCATGCTTCATTAAGTATTTTGCGAGAAGATGAAGCTGGTCGATATGTTTTTCAAGAATATCCTTTGCCTTTTCGTAGCCTGTTTCGATCAGAACACGGATTTCCGCGTCGATTTCCGCGGCAATGTTTTCGGAATAGTTTCTGCCCTGAGAGTAGTCACGTCCAAGGAAAACCTCCGTTTCATCGTGACCGTAAACCACAGGACCTAATTTTTCGCTGAAGCCGTATTTTGTTACCATGCTTCTTGCAATTTTGGTAGCGCGTTCAATATCGTTTGAAGCACCTGTTGAAATATCGTCAAGAATGATTTTTTCGGAAACGCGTCCTCCCAAAAGCGTAATGATATTTTCTTCCATTTGAGTCTTGCTTACAAAGCTTCTGTCATGCTCCGGAAGCGACATGGTATAACCGCCTGCCATTCCTCTGGGAATAATGGACACCTGATGAACCTTATCCTGAGAGGGACAATAGTAGGTGCAGACGGCATGCCCCGCTTCATGATATGCGGTCAGGCGGCGTTCTTTTTCGCTCACTACCTTGGATTTCTTTTCGGGACCGGCTACAACCTTAATGGTAGCTTCTTCTATATCCGATTCGATAATCGCGCGTCTGTTTGCTCTTGCGGCAAGAAGCGCGGCTTCGTTTACAAGGTTTTCCAAGTCGGCTCCCGTAAAGCCCGCGGTAGATTTGGCAATAGTCGAAAGGTTAACGTCGGAAGCAAGCTTTTTGTTTCTTGTGTGGACCTTAAGGATCTCTTCGCGTCCTTTTATATCGGGATAATTAACCACTATCTGTCTGTCGAAACGACCGGGACGGAGCAGTGCGGGGTCGAGAATGTCACGCCTGTTAGTGGCGGCGATGATTATAATTCCCTGATTTTCCGAAAAGCCGTCCATTTCAACCAACAGTTGGTTCAATGTTTGCTCGCGTTCGTCGTGACCGCCGCCGAGACCCGCGCCTCTTTGTCTGCCCACCGCATCTATTTCATCTATAAATATGATCGAAGGAGTATGCTTTTTTGCTTGATCAAACAAGTCTCTTACTCTTGACGCACCGACGCCGACGAACATTTCAACGAAATCGGAGCCGCTTATGGAGAAGAACGGTACATTGGCCTCGCCCGCAACCGCTTTTGCCAGCAGCGTTTTACCTGTACCCGGAGGTCCCATAAGCAAAACGCCTTTGGGAACACGTGCGCCGATGTCAAGGTATTTTTTGGGATTCTTCATAAAATCGACGATCTCCGCCAATTCTTCTTTTTCCTCGTCCGCACCCGCTACATCGTTAAATGTTACTCTTTTTCCGTTGGAAGGCTGATTTCTCGTGTTGGCTCTTGAAAATTGATTCATTTTGCCGCCGCCCGTTGCCTGCCGCATTATTATGAAAGTAAAGCCTATCATAAGAGCTATAAGCAGGAGATAAGGCAGAAAGCTTGTTAAAAAAGAATTGTCCGCAACAGCGATATAGTCTTCAACCAACGGCTCACTTGGGTACTTTGCGTTATATTGATCACGGTAGCTGCTGCCGTCGCTGAAATCCCCGTAAATATCACTTATAAAAAGGCTTACATAGGGAACATAGTATACCTTTGGTCTGCTTTCACCTCTTAGCGTATATCTCAATTCTCCGGAGTTTAAATCAAGAGTGTAAGAGGAGACCTCTAAATTATCAAAATGCTCCATTATCGAGGAGTACGACTCTGTTTCCGCTCTGGGAGTAATTGAACGCAAAATAGATATAAGTCCCACTATAAGGAAAAATATAACTACAATGTAGATTATTGTTCCGCGTCTTTTTTGCATATATTGCCGCCTTTCATTTCTTCTTTCCGTTCATTATATTATTATTTTGTATATATTTCCGGTTTTAAGATACCTACATAGGGCAGATTTCTGTAATTCTGAGCGTAGTCCAAGCCGTAGCCCACAATAAATCCGTCCTCAATGTCAAAGCATTTGTAATCGGGCTTTAAATCAACTTTTCTTTCAATATTTCTTTCAATAAAAGTACATATTTTAATTGATGCGGGATTCAGCTCTTTCATTTTTTCTCTTACGGCGTATAAAGTAGCGGCAGTATCCAAAATATCCTCAACGAGGATAATGTCCTTGCCCTCTATATCCTCTCCCAAAGAGCTTTTCAAGTTATCTCCGATTTGAACCGTACCCGAAGAAAACGAGTTGTTTCCGTAGGATCTGGCGGACAAAAAGGCGATTTTGCAGTTTATATCGACAGCTCTCATCAGATCAGCCATAAATATTACACTGCCTTTAAGTATTCCCACCAAAACGGGATTTTTACCCTTGTAATCCTCGGAAATTTTTTTTCCTACCTGCGTTACTTTTTCTCTTATTTCCTCCTCGGAAAAAAGTATTTTTTCAATGCTGTTGTTCATAATTTTTTTACGTCCTGTTTTTTATTTATCGTTAAAAATACGATATAGAAAAAAATCAATCTTAATATCTTTCCGAATATTATAGCATATTACGCAAAAAAAAGCAAATGTATTTATGAAATTTATGTGTGAATTTTCGGTTTGTTTTCCGATAATCCAATATTTTCAAATTATCCGATGAAATTTTGCAATTATTTTAATTTTAAAACAGTATCAGTTTCTTTTGCGGTAATTCTGAACAATTATTTGTATTTCCGCTTTGCCTTTTTTTACAACGGCAAATTTGTTTTTTTCAATGTTGACCTTGCCATTTCCTGATTTTATGATCTCCTCGAACCCGTTTATTTTTATTGCGGTGGGTTCAACGTCTTTTTCCCTCAGAATAAGCGAGATCGCGCGGGCCAAAAGAGGGCGGGGAAGCAATGCAAGCTTTTCACTGCTGTACGAATGATCTTCAAGCTTTGCTTCCGCAAGCTTTGTTCTTGCCATCTCTTCGAGAAAAGCACTGTCCTCTGTCAGAGAAGCCGTCATTCTGCTTATTCCGTCATAAATCGATGGATTTATTTCAATAGCTTTCGGTAACAGCTCCAGTCTGATCTTATTTCTTGTGTAGGCGGTGGAGAAGTTGGTTTTATCGGTAACAAATACAAGTCCTTTATCTTTGCAGTATTTTTCGATCTCCTCGCGGGTGCACAGTATCAAGGGCCTTATAAGATAATCTCTCACAGGCGGTATTCCGCACAGGCCTTTTAAACCCGTACCCCTCAGCATATTTAAAAATACCGTTTCGGTATTATCGCAGGAATTATGCGCGGTGGCCACTTTTGCCCCCAGTCTTGACGCTTCCTCGGAAAAGGCCTCGTATCTTAAGGCTCTTGCTCTTTCTTCAACGCTTTGGTGTTTTTGCGCCGTCCCCAATACGTCTATCGAAAACACCCTTATGGGTATATTCATCTTACCGCACAGGCTTTCGGTATAGGCCTGGTCCTCGTCACTGTCTTTTCCACGTAAATTATGGTTTATATGGCAGGCGAAAAGCTCAAAGCCAATTGTTTCCTTTATTTCGTTAAGGCAGTGAAGCAAAGTAACGCTGTCCGCGCCGCCGCTTAAGGCAACTATTATTTTATCGCCCTTTTTTATCATGCCGTATTGCCGTATGGCGGCGATAACCTTTTTTTGAACAGCATTTATATCTTCGCCGTGATTTATTCCCGCGTTTACAAAATTTCTTTTTTCCTCATTAAGCATGGGTGTAATCTACCCCCGTAAAGCGTGTATATTCGCCCTCCCAGTTCATGGGAACGGTGCCTGTTTCACCGTGACGGTTTTTTGCCACGATACATTCGCAGGCGTTGGGGTACTCGGCTTCTTTGTTATAATACCCGTCGCGGTACAGGAACATTACTATATCGGCGTCCTGTTCAATAGAACCCGAATCGCGGAGATCGGAAAGCATGGGACGCTTGTCGGGACGCTGTTCGGGGCCTCTTGAAAGCTGCGATAGGCTGATAACGGGCACGTTTAGCTCCTTTGCCATTATTTTAAGGCTTCTCGTGATCTCGGAAATTTCCGCAACGCGGTTTCCGTCGCGTCTGCCAGTTGACATAAGCTGTAAGTAGTCTATAATTACCAACCCCAAATTCTTCATGCGTCTGAGCTTTGCTTTCATTTCACCGAGAGAAATATTTGCGGTATCGTCGATGTAAATTTCCACCTGTGACAAAACGTCCACCGCTTCGCCTATATCCGTCCACTTGTTGTCTGGAATATTGCCCGTTCGCATCGCGTCGGAAGAAATCCTGGCTTCGCTTTGAAGAATACGGGCGGCAATTTGTTCCTTTGACATTTCCAAAGAAAAAATACAAATCTTTTTTGTCCTGTAATTTTTCGCTACATTAGCCGCTATATTAGTGCCAAAGGAGGTTTTTCCCATACCCGGACGGGCGGCGATAAGTATAAAATCCGACGGATTAAGACCGTATATGATCTTGTCCAAATTTGAATATGAAGTGCTTAAGCCCGTACCGTGGGCACTTTCCGGATTTTCCGAAAGCTCGGACAGGGTTTCGAGCTGCTGAGTAACAAGAGGTTTGATATGGGTAAGTCCCTGCAAGTCCTTATCGTCCCTTATATCAAATATCTTCTTTTCCGCAAGGTCAAGCAAAGCGGAGGTCTCCTCCGTACCCGCGGCGGCTAAATCGAAAATTTCCTTTGATACGATCATAAGCTGACGTATCATATATTTATCGGTAATTATTGAGATATAGCTTTCGATTCCCGAGGGGTTGATCGCCGTTTCAGCAAGCTTGACGAGATAGGTTTTTGCTTCATCGCTGTTTTCAAAAACTCCCTGACGTACGGCGTTCTCCATAACGGTTACAATGTCTATCTGCTGTCCCGAGATGCTCATCTGGTAGATAACCGAAAATAGATCGCTGTGGAGCTGGACTTTAAAATGCTCGGGGTGAAGCCTTGCGGTAATTGAAGAAACGGTGGTGGGGTCTACCAATACCGAGCCCAACACCGCTTGTTCTGCGTCAAGGTTAAAGGGAAGATTTATTTCGGACAGGTCTATTGCGGGCATAAAAACACTTCCTTGGTGAAAAAAATTAAGTATTACTCTGTGATTTGCTCTACCATAACGGTAAATTTGGCCGAAACGCCGGTATAGAGCTTTGCTTCAACTCCAAAGCCTCCGAAGGTCTTTATCTCGCTGTCCAAAACAAGCTTTCTCTTGTCAACGTCGCAGTTCAGCTGCTTTTTTATCTGCGCGGAAATATCCTTGCCGGTTATTGCGCCGAACAAACGACCGCTTGTGCCGCCCTTTGCCATGATTTTTACGGTCTTGCCCTCTAACTTTGCGGCGATTTCCTTGGCGTTTGCTATTTCAACGTCGATTTTATGCTGTGCGGAGGCCTTTTGTCCCTCCAACAGATTCATGTTTGCGGGAGTAGCCTCAACGGCTAATTTTTTGGAGATAAGACAGTTTCTTGCGTAGCCGTCCTTTACCTCCTTGATCTCGCCCTTTTTGCCTGTTCCTTTTACATCTTCAAGCAGGATTACTTTCATTTTTCGTTACCTTTCCTTTCTTTCTGTATGTGTTCAAAGCTTTATAATCAGCTTATGCTTTCATAGTATTTGTCAATAGCTTCCTTAACTCTTTTTCCCGCGTCCTCCACGGAAGTATCTTTTAGCTGCGCGCCTGCCATGGTTTGATGTCCGCCGCCGCCCAGATATTCCATTACCAGCTGAACGTTAAGCGCACCTAAGGAGCGCGCGCTGACGTAGATCTCGTTTCCGCTGCTTCTGTAATAAACAAATGAAGCGTCAACGTTTTCTATACCCAAAAGCTCATCTGCCGCTTGCGGCGCAACAAGGCGCATATCGGGGCTGAACATGCTTGTGGTGGCGATAGCACAGCGTTTGTATATTTCTGCATTGGAAACAAGAGCGGCTTTTTGGCGATAGCTTTCGATTGAGTTGGCAAAAAGCCCCTTAACGTTAACGGTATCGGCACCCAGCTTTCTTAAAAACGCCGCCGCCTCAAAGGTGCGCACGCCCGTTTTAATGGTAAAGTTTTTGGTGTCCAACATTATGCCCGCCAACAGTGCCTCTGCCTGCAAGGCGGTAATTTTTCCCGCTTTGCCGAAGTAGCCCAAAATTTCGGTAACCATTTCCGAAGCGGATGAAGCGTAGGGCTCGTGATAAAAAATAAGGGAATTGTCGATAAAATTAACTGTTTTTCTGTGGTGATCTATAATTACGACCTGTTTTGCTTTTGAGTGAAGCTCTTGGCTTTCAAGCATAAGGGGATTATGCGTGTCGGTAATGATCAGAAGCGAATCATCGGTTATGCTTTCCACAGCGTGGTTGGGAGACATAAACAGGGGGTAGGGATCGTCGGGAAGCCTAAGCCGCTCGATAAGCTGTGTGCTTAAAGAAGCGAGACTGTCTACAACCACCTCCGCTTTTCTCCCCAAGTTTCTTATTGCACAGGCCAATCCGACCGAGGAGCCTACGCTGTCAAGGTCGCTGAACTTGTGACCCATTATGTAAACTCTGTCGGAGCCTTCAACAAGCTGTATAAGCTGATTTGCTATAATTCTTGCCTTAACCTTATTGGCGCGTTCAACTCCCTTTGAGACGCCTCCGTAAAATTCAAAGCCGGTAACGGTTTTGATTGCCGCCTGATCTCCGCCTCTGCCCTGAGCCATTTCAAGAGCCTGCTTCGCATAGCTCTCGCTTTCGGCGATGGTGTCTGCCGTACGTCCTATTCCTATGGACAGAGTAACGCTGATCCTGTCGTTTACCTGAATTTCTCTCACCTTATCCAAAAGCTTTACCTTGCTTTCGATAAGCTTTGCTATATGTCTTTCTTCAACCACCGCCCAGAATCTGTCGCGTGACTGTTTTCTTAAGATGCCTGTGGTCTCCGCTATAAAATCCTCCAGCAGCCTGTCTATCTGTACGGTAACATGTGCCGTTTCGCTTTCGAGACTGCCGTTAAACAGTTCTTCAAAGCTGTCTATCATAATGAGCATTACAACAGGGTGAGAAAGCTTCTTTTCCTGTATCATGTTTATATGGTCGGTTATATCGTTAAGGTATATCAAAAAAATATTGCCCTGGTCTTCGTCGGTGGGACGGTTTCCGTAAGCGCGGTAATATCTTCCCGCGTGCTGTATCTGAATACCGCCCTCGACGGTAAAGCATTCAAAGGGAAGCTCGGACACCAAATCAAAGGAACCCCCGTAAAAGGCTTCCTGAGAAAAATCCGACGCAAAGTTTTTGTTGAACCAGATTATTTTACGCTGCGAATCGGTGATAACAACACTCATGGGAAGACTGTACAGCGACATTTTGTTTTCGGACTTGATCTCTTCACTTATAAGCGCGGAATATTGGAAATTGCGCCTTGTGACCTGTATCAGCTTTCCTATGGCAAAGCCCGCCGCCAATACGACAAACGGTGCTAAAATCCAGAACATATCGGGCGAGTGCATAAAGGTAAGTGCCGACATGAACAGCAGCAATATTATTAAAGAAATGATAGATATTACCAGACCGCCGTCACGAAAAAAATTCTTCATTTTAAAAGAACCTCTCTATTTACGGTTTTGAAGCGTGTTTGTTATGCTTTTTGAGCGTTTGGCAACACGCCGTCAACCTAAGGACCTGTCTTAAATTTCCATTATAATGGGCAGAATCATGGGACTTCTTTTTGTTTTTTGATAGATAAATCCGCTTAAAGCTTCTCTTAAAGCGGGTTTCATGCTGCCCCACTCCCTGTAATTCTTTGCGCATTGTTCCTCGAGAGCTTTTCTTGCCACCGCCTTAGCGTCCTCCATAAGCTTTTCGGATTCCTTAACGTATACAAAGCCTCTCGAAACAATATCGGGTCCCGCCTCGATACTGCCTGTGTTTTTCCTTACCGTTGCGGCAACTATAATAAGACCGTCCTCCGCAAGGTGCTTCCTGTCTCTTAAAACCACAGAGCCTACGTCGCCTACGCCCAAGCCGTCTACAAGAATGCTGCCCGACGGTACAGTTCCCGAAATTTTCATGGTGGCACTGTTTGTCTCAAGCACCTGACCTATATCCGCAAGGAAAATATTTTCTTCGGGTATTCCCATTTTTTTAGCTAACATTGCGTGCTTTTTAAGGTGCTTGTATTCTCCGTGTATGGGGACGAAATATTTGGGCTTGGTCAAGGAGATCATCATTTTCAGCTCCTCTTGGCAAGCATGTCCCGAAACGTGGACGTCATACATCTTTTCGTATACTACATTTGCCCCCAATTTCATAAGGTCGTTGACTACGTTTCCCACCAATTTTTCGTTGCCGGGAATTGGAGTGGCAGAAATTATGATAAGATCGTTGGGGGTTATCGTTACCTGCCTGTGGTCGTTGCTTGCCATTCTCGCAAGAGCCGACAGCGGTTCTCCCTGGCTTCCCGTGGTTACTATTACAAGCTTTTCGGGAGGGAAGTTTTTTATCTGCTCTATATCTATAAGAATACCGTCGGGAATGCGTATATAATTCAGGTCAATGGCAGTCTGCATAACGTTCAGCATGCTCCTGCCGCTTACCGCTACCTTTCTGCCCTGAAGCACCGCGTTGTCCACTATCTGCTGTATACGGTGAATATTGCTTGAAAAGGAAGCTACTATTATCCTCCTGCCGTCAGCCTGATTAAAAATATTCTTAAAGCTGTTTCCCACCGTACTTTCGGACATTGTATAACCGGGCCGTTCCGCGTTGGTGCTTTCGGACAGCAGCGCAAGCACTCCGCGTCTGCCCAATTCGCCGAATCTTGCCAGATCTATAATGCCGCCTTCAATGGGTGTGTAGTCGATCTTAAAGTCGCCCGTATGCACAACGATTCCCGCGGGAGTGTGCACCGCTATGGCGCAGGCGTCGGGAATGGAGTGATTTACCCTGATAAATTCCGCCGCCATGCAGCCCAGCTTTACGGTATCGCCGGGTTTTACCGTAATAAGCGTTGAGGAAGCGAGTATACCGTGTTCCTTCAGTTTTCCCTCCACAAGACCGAGAGTCAGTCTTGTGCCGTAAACAGGAACGTTAACCTTTTTAAGAAGATAAGCGAGGCTTCCGATATGATCCTCGTGACCGTGGGTCAGAAGCACACCTCTTATCCTTTCCTTATTGTTAATAAGGTAGGTGAAATCGGGAATAACCGAATCAACACCCGGCATTTCGTCGTCGGGAAACGCCAAGCCGCAGTCGATGATAAAAATATCGTTGGCACATTCGTAAACATAAATATTTTTTCCGATCTCGTTAAGTCCGCCCAAGGAAAAAATTTTAAGGGGCGTTGTTCTTATCTCGCGGGGCTTTTGCTGCTTTTGATAACCGACCGTTTTTTGGGTGGTTTGATTTGTATTCTTGGACTGAGTGTGCTGTCTCTGAGAGTTGGAGCCATACTGTCTGTTTGCCGGCATGTTGGCGGAGTTATTGGCCGGCTTTACCGGCGTACGTTTTCCGTAAGAATTTTTTTGCTGATTAAAGCCGTTTTGCTGAGGTCTGCCCTGTTCGTTTGAAGCAGGTCTCTGTTTTTTCCCGTTAAACTTCTGATAAAACTTTTGTTTATCTCCCGAAGTCTCGTTTTTTCCTTTAAATGTTGACATGAAATTATTGTTGTTTTTTGCCATAGATTTTCCTTTCGGCATAGGGACGCAAAAGCCTTGTCCACAAAGGCCGCAATTGAATGTTTTTTGGTTATATGAATGGATTAACGAAAAAAGTTGCCCTACGCATTTTATTGTTTTTTTGTTTATTTAAAGCTTTCGCTTTTATTTACCTGAATGTTTTAATGCCTTTAACGAGCGTTTGTATTATATTGTTTTAAAAGCGCAGATTTTTCCATTTTTGGCATTATGATACTATCATAGTATATAACAAAAAGTTGAGATTGTCAAGGAAAATTACGGTAAAGAGTTTAAAAACGGCTTTATAATCGCAAAAATTGACATATTTTTTAATATTATTTGCCAAGCAGTGTTCTGACCTGCATTTCCACATTATCGCAAAGTGCTTTTGCCGTTTCCTGAGAATAGCTTTCGGCGAACAGGAACAATCCGTCTCCCTGTCGGCTGGAGCGGAGCAGCACCCGATTGCCCTCTTCGCCCAGAAATATTCCTTCGCTGATTCCGTTGGATTTGTCCGCAAGCTTGCTTAAAATACGCTGAGGAGGGCAGTGTATGCGCAAAAACCTGTTCTCCGTTTCAAGCTGGGGAAGTCCTTCCAGATATTTTCCCAAGGTAACAAAGGAGGCCGAGATTACTTCCAGAGCGTTTAAGGCGAGCATCAGGCCGTCAAACAGAAAGGGCTGCGATGCCGCCAATTCTCTCGCACTTTTGTCGCTGTTGTCGTTGCTGCATCTGTAAAAACGCTTTACTGTTTTACCCGTAAGCTTTGCCGCTTCCTCTACGGTAGACGGAAATTCAAGCGGTACCGCCACATCAAAGCCTTTTTTCATAATATCGTAGCCCACGATAGTGACAAGCTTGGTATAATCGGCCTTTTCACGTTCGCTTACATACAGCTCCGCCTTTGTACCGTCTCGGTTTATATTTACAGTAAGCGGTTCTCCCGAGGGATTGCTTATTTTTTGCATGGGTACGGCAGCGGCGGCGGTTATAAGCGGATTCCCGCAATTTACGCTTACCTTGTAGCGGCAGGAAAACTCGCTTGCTGCCTCCAATGCTCCCGAATACAGCAGGGAAGCGTTTTTAAAGGCTTTTATCTCACCGAATCCGTCCCATTCGGCGTTTCGGTAATCTCCTCTGTTTAAAGCCGCCTCAAGCTTTCTTTCCTGCACTCTTGTAAGAGGCAGACCTGCTTTATTCAGTATTGTTATTTTACTTTTTGAAGATACCTCAATATTTACCAATCCGCTTGCATTCATTACTCTGCTGAGATGAATAAGTGCGGGCAGCGAGGTAACGCCGCAGTCTATGACCTTTCCTCCCGCACCCGAAAATCCCGCGCAAAAGCAGGCTTTAAGCACAGACGCCGCGTTTCCGCTGCCGCAGGAAACTATTACCCTGTCTCCGAAGACCGCCGCGCCGCCGCTGCCCAGCTTAGTCATAAAAGCGGGTGTTATATCGGAATTTGTTTCGCCCGAAACTCCTTTTTCGTCAAATGAGGCGGAGGGAGTATTTCCGTATTTCAGATCCTCTCTTTGCATAGTTTCTTTCGGTATTGCCTTGTTGTCCCATATTTTTACTTTTGGCTCGAGACTGCTGTCCCGACCCAATATACTGCCGCTGCCAAGCACGGCGTCCTCATAAACCGCCGAGCCCTGCTCCATTACCGCGTTTTCGCAGATTATTCCGCCGTTGCACTTTGTGCGGTCCGCTAAAAAAGCTCCGTCCGAAACAACGCTTTCCCAAAGCTTGCAGTTTTTGCCTAAGGTTACATTATCGCCGATTACACATCCGGCATTTATTACCGTTCCCGCTCCTATTTTGACATTGTTTCCTATATAGCAGGGCGCAATGATCTTTGCACCGTCAATTTGGGGAATATCTCTTTTGAATTCACAGCTTACCAAGCCTCTCAGCATATCTCTTTGGCATCTTTTATAAGAGGTAAAATCGCCGATGTCGCACCAGTAGCCCTTTTCCTCATAAGAAGCAAGCTTTAAGCCTTCTTTCAGCATCTGAGGAAAAACGTTTTTTGAAAAATCCCACATTTTGTCGGGAGGTATCAGACCGAGTATTTTTTTTGACAGGATATAAACACCCGTATTTACATAGTCGCTTACGGCTCCGGTATATGAGGGCTTTTCGGAGAATCCCGTTATAAAACCGTTTTTTGAGATAACGCAGCCGTATTCTCTGGGGTCGTCCACCTGTGTTGTGATAATAGTTGCGTCGGCACCGCTTTTGATATGGTGGGACAAAGCGGCGGAAAGATTGAAATCGCACATCGCGTCGCCGCTTATTACTATAAAGTTATCCTCAAAGCCGCCAAGCTCCGCCGCTTTTTTTACGCATCCGGCCGTACCCAAGGGCTCGTCCTCATAGGAAAAATCAAGGTTGATCCCTTTATAGCGGCGCGAATCGAAGTGATTTTCTATCTGCGAGCCGTGGTAACGCAGGGTGAAAATCGCGTCGGTGCAGCCGTGCTTTGACAACAGATCAAGAATGTATTCGCTTACGGGCCGTCCGCAAAGCTTTACCATAGGCTTCGGAAGTGTGCAGGTCATGGGACGCAGACGGCTGCCCTCGCCGCCTGCCATTATTACAGCTTTCATATAATAAAGTCCTCCTTTTAACATGCTTATTTTTAAAATATTATTTCAAAGGCGGCGTTACATATTCACGTTTTAGCAAAAGTTGCCTTATCGGCATAATATGTAATACGGCTTTATTGGCTTTCACTGCGTGTTCTTCGCTTGTTTGTTCGTGAGGAACAAGGCTGCGCTGAGAAAAAGACAGTAAACCAAAAAGCCGAAAAATAAGGAAAGGACTGATATTATGGAAGTATGGCTGTTAACGGTCAAAAGCTATACCGAAGCTATAAGAGGAAGAAACTTCCTGCAAGGGGTAAATATAAAGGGCAGTGTGGAAAAGATAAGCGGCAGGGGAGGCTGCACCTTCGCCATTCGGATAAAGGGCGATCCGAACAGAGCGTCGCGGCTGTTAAGCACTGTCGGCGTCGACGTTATAAAAATATTGAACGGTAGCCACAAATAATGGTGTATTTAGACAATGCCGCCACCACCTATCCAAAGCCGCCCTCGGTAATCAGCAAAAACGCCTACGCTCTTGTAAATTACGGCGCGAATCCGGGGCGTTCGGGACACAAGCTTTCGATGGACACGGGGGAAGCGGTATATAACGCAAGACATCAGTGTGCGGACTTTTTCGGTGCGAAAACGGAAAATGTGTGCTTTATGCTGAACTGTACCGAAGCGATAAACACCGCGCTTAAGGGAATAGCGGAACCGGGATGCCACTTTATAACCAGCGATTGGGAACACAACGCGGTATTAAGACCGCTGACCTCTCTTTCCAAGCATGACGGAATAAGCTTTTCCATAGCCAAAGTGACCGACAGCGACAACGAAACGGTAATGAATTTTGCGAGACTGATAAGGCCGGAAACAAAGGCAATAGTATGCACCGCCGCAAGCAATGTTACTGGGCGCATACTGCCCTACAAAAGACTTGCCTCCTTATGCGCGAAAAACGGTCTGTGTTTTATTTTGGACGCGGCACAGGGCGCGGGAGTACTGCCAATAAGGCTGTCCGACGGAATAAATATAATCTGCGCCGCGGGGCATAAGGGTCTTTACGGTCCGATGGGAACCGGGCTTATGATAACCGACGGGAAATACCGTCTTGCCACTCTTATCGAGGGCGGCACCGGAAGCGCGTCCAAGGATCCGGAGCAGCCCGAGTTTCTTCCCGACAGATTTGAAAGCGGTACCATAAACACCGCGGGAGCGATCGCTTTGGGAGAGGGCGTTGCTTTTGTCGCCGAAAAGGGAATAAATTTAATATACGAGCATGAATGGCAGTTGTGCGCTTATGCCTTCAACAGAATGAGAAAAAACCGCCGAATCGTTTTATACGGCGGATTCACAAGGAAAAACGCGCCGCTTTTTTCGTTTAACATATCGGGCTTAAGCTCCGATGAAACGGCCGAAAGGCTTAGTGACAGCGGATTTTATTTAAGGGGCGGTTTTCATTGTGCGTATTTGGCGCATAAAAAATTAGGTACTCTTGAAACGGGTACGGTAAGGTTTGCACCCTCGGTGTTCACCACAAGATACGAGGTAAATTCGTTTTTGAGGGCAGTTGACAAGATAACGAGAGAAAAATAACGGTTTATTTTTAAACCTAATAACGGCGGGCGGCTTTTCTGTTGAATCTTATACAATTTTTTAAACTAAAAATATTCTAAAAATTCTGACCGAAAGTATTATCGGGGTTTTGAGAGGTATTTTTGAAAAAAATTAGTATTAGACAGAAAAGCCGCAGCTTGTTTTTTGGTTATATAATGTATTATTTAAAGCAATTTGTTGTTAATTTGCACAAAATCAAAGCTTGTGAATTAACATTTTCTACAAAATAATAGAATGTCATTTACTTTTCGTAAAAAATGTGATAGAATAAGACTTAATCAAATCGTATATTTTCAGCACGATTTCACCCTTTGCATTACGGGTTTATCCTATAAAAAATCCAAATTTTGAAAAACGGAGCATATTGATGAAAATTCGAACATTATTTATTTTTACGTTAATATTTTTCTCTATCTCATCTATAATCGCTTATGCGGTTTATTGCTCGGGCAGCATGAATCAAATAGCGGAGAAGCAGTATGAGAAGCTCTATTCCGATATTGCGGCGAATGAGGGCAAAAACATTTCCGAATATGTTAAAAGTCTTTCTTCAAGCGCGTCTGTTGTTGCAAGTGATGAAAATATCGCAAACTATGATTTAAACAGCAGCAGTGAAAGAAGTGCCGCCGCCGAGGCCGCAAAGACCTACATCGGTTCGCAAACCGGAATAATCCGCATCGTGGTTTTAAACAAGTCGGGTGAGGCATCCTTGTCTGCAGAGGAAAACAGAGTACATTATAAGATGTTTGATAAGGATATGCTTGACAGAATGGTTCAAGGCGAGGCATATATCAGCACTGTTCTTGACACTAACAACAGAGAAAGCAGCTATGAGCTGGTCGCTCCGTATATGCTAAGCGACAGAACGGTAATGGTTTATTTTTCAAGCGCATACCTTGACAGCATTATAAAAGCGGGTTCTTTCCCCACAAACGGACGAGTTGTATTGGTCGACGGTCTCAATCACATCGTAGATACCGCATACGTGGGAACTTTGGAAGATATAAGCAGCAGAACCGGTTACATACAGTACAACACAATCGGATCCGCAATAACAAATTCATCTTTTCTGAATACTTCAAGGCCTTTTGAAATGGGAAGAAATTCTCAGATTGCATATACGGTAAAGGCTCCGGGCTGCGGCTGGTATGTTGCCGCTATGGCCGAGGCGGATAAGGCCTACGGTTATTCGTCAGTCGCTTCCTCAAATGTGGTCGGGCTGGTTGTAGGGCTTTCGGTGCTGTTTATCGTCGTTTATGTTATTGCAATAGTTATAATCACAAAACCCTTGGCAAAGATCGAAGCCACACTGGTTAAGATCAATCGCGGAGACCATGATTCGAGAATTGATGTTTCAAACAAAAACGAGTACGGAGAGATCGCGTCTTCGTTTAACTATCTTATAGATAATCTTGTAGTCAGCGAAAGAAGATACCGCACTATCGTAGAGATGTCCGATGACATTGTTTTTGAATGGAATATGAAAACAAACAATGTTACATTCTCAAACAACTTTAACAAAAAGTTCAGCTATCGTCCTCCCTCGGATCACTTCACCGACAGCTTTTTCATCAAGGGAAGAGTTCACCCCGAGGATAATGAGCGTTACCGCAAGGATCTTACCAAGCTTGAAAAGGGTGAGGAATTTAAGGATAATACCTACCGTTGGAAAAATGTTTACGGCGATTACATTTGGATGGCTATGAAAACCTCTACTATTCGCGATAACGACGGAAATATAATCAAGATTATCGGCGTGCTTTCCGACGTTGACAGAGCGAAAAAGGGCGAGATGCAGCTTATTCAGCGCGCAAGCTATGACGCTTTAACAGGTGTTTACAATCGTGAGACCATTGAAAATGTGATTAACGAGGAGATACAGAAGGTTGCTTCCGGTAATGACGGCTTTGCGATACTGTTTGTTGATATTGACGATTTCAAGATATATAACGATCAGTACAGCCACGCAACGGGAGATCAGGTTCTTAAGTTCGTTACCGATTCTATCGGAGAAATAACCGGCGACTTCGGATTTACCGGAAGATACGGCGGAGACGAGTTTATTGTATGTATCCGAAACTGTTCCACAAATATTCCCGAAAATGTTGCACGTGATATACTTGCAAAGCTTAAGGCGGGATTTGACTGCGACATGGACGCTCATTTGTCGGTAAGCGTAAGTATAGGTGTTTATGTTGTAAGCAGTGCGGAGAAAACGGTCGAAGAGATTATTTCCATTGCCGACGACGCAATGTACAGAATCAAGAAAAACGGTAAGTCAAGCTTCGGCATTGTTTCGGATCAGCAGAATTAAACTTTCATTATCGTTGTTATTTAATTAAAAAATGGGGTTGTTGCAAATGACAAAGGTCAGAAGCAACAGCCCCAAAATTATGCTCAACAAAAAAATATATACAGAAAAAAATTTGTGCAAATCTTCCTTTGACTAATTGGAGATATTTCGATATAATAATATCAAGATGTGTAGCTTATGCGTAATTCCGATCGTAAGCTGCACATTTTTTGTTTTTTTGGACAAAACGGATATTACAGTCCAAAGCATCTTGGAATAAGCGTTCATCAAGAGGAAAGGAATGATCAATAACTATGGATTTAAAGAATGAAAAGATGGCAACGGTTCCTGTGGGAAAGTTAATGCTCTCAATGGGTATTCCGATGATAATTTCAATGGTTTTGCAGGCGGTTTACAATATTGTTGACAGCGCGTTTGTGTCAAATATGGAGCAGGGCGGCGAGGACGCTTTAAACGCGCTGACACTGGCTTTTCCGCTGCAAATTCTGATGGTGGCGGTCGGGATCGGAACAGGAGTGGGAGCAAACGTCCTTATTGCCAAAAGTCTTGGACAACAGAACAGAGAGCTTACGGATAAAACTGCGGGTAACGCGATTTTTCTTGGATTTGTGATTTATATATTTTTTCTGTTTTTCGGTTTTTTCGGAGCGGGCGCATATATAGATTCGCAGACAGACAACAGCGTTATTTCGGCAATGGGAACCGAATATTTAAGTATATGCTGTGTGTTCTCGTTTGGAATGTCCATGTTTGCCGTTTTTGAAAAAATGCTTCAGGCAGCGGGGCATTCGCTCTGTTCCACAATTGCGCAGATACTTGGCGCGGTTACGAATATAATTCTTGATCCGATTTTGATTTACGGTTGGCTGGGCTGTCCCGAAATGGGAGTAAAGGGAGCGGCCTACGCGACCGTTATCGGACAAATAGTTTCCTTTGCCGCGGCTTTGATCTTCCATTTGATGTTCAACAAGGCTATACAGATAAAGCCGCGTCATTTTAAGCCGTCGCTTAAAATCATCGGCATGATCTATTCCGTAGGTTTGCCTGCTATCATTTCACAGGCACTGATTTCCGTTATGACCTACGGAATGAATTTGATACTCATGGGCGTCAGCGAAAATATGGTTACGGCTTACGGGCTGTACTACAAAATTCAGCAGTTTCTTCTGTTCGCGGCGTTCGGAATGCGCGACGCGATAACTCCCATAACCGCTTTCAGCTACGGAATGGGAAGCGGTAAACGAATTAACGATTGTGTAAAATTCGGTCATCTGTTTACCTTTGTAATTATGCTTGTAGGCTGTGTTGTGCTGGAAATTTTTGCCGTTCCGTTTTCTGAGATTTTCGGATTGTCGGGAGAAACGCAGGCACTTTGTGTAAGCGCGATACACATTATTTCGATAAGCTTGGTATTTGCGGGGGTAAATATTGCGTTTCAGGGAGTTTTTCAGGCAGTAGGCAGCGGAATAGGTTCGCTTGTGATCTCGGTTTTCAGACAGCTATTATTTGTATTTCCCTTTGCCGTTATTTTTGCGCAGATCGCAAAAGCCGATTTTCAAATGAATTGGCTTTTGTGGGGCGTTTTTCCTATTGCGGAAATTTTGACGGCGGCGTCCGCAGTGATAATTTGGAGAATAATTTCCGTTAAGAAAAATTTAAAATTTGCGGCTTATACTAATTCATGATCATCTTATAGACAAAAATTTATAGGGTCTATTTATCAGTAAATCTTTATAGGAGTATCCTCCGTAATATCAAGATATGCCCTCGGATTAACATAACTACCGTTTACTTGTATGCTGAAATGAACATGGATTCCTTGTGCGTCACCCGTTGCGCCCGCTCCCGCAATTGCTTCGCCCTGAGCCACGCGCTGACCCGTCGATACAAAGAGCATGCTGTTGTGGGCGTAAACGCTTGTAACACCCAAATCCTCATGATAAATCATTACACAGTTGCCAAGTCCGCCGCTCCAGCCCGCAAAAGTAACAACTCCTCCCGCGCCGGCGTAAACAGGATCGCCGTAAGGAATTCCCGCAATATCTATTCCCTTGTGTCCGGCATAGCCTCCGTCCCAATATGCCCACTGGCTTATATAACCGCCTTCAACGGGCCAAAGGAATTTTCCGTAGGCGGCGGTGCCGTCCTTAAAGGTTCCCGCGGGGGTAGGCTTAGCACCTATCGCGATAATTTCCGAAACGGGAGCGTGAAGCTGACGTACCTGCTTTATAGTTCTTCCCGTTTCAACTCCGTTAACATATGTAACATCGGCGGTAATCTCATTTTCTCCGTACTGTCCCTCCTGTGTTATTCTGGATGAGCCTACGTATATACCGCTGTCTTGATAGGTTTCCGTGGAGTAAGGAACAGTGTTTACATTATAAATCTCGGTTCTTGTAATGCTGACAGACAGAAAAGGTATTTCGCTGCTTATCTTTATCCGATCGCCGCTGTCAAGCTCCATATCGGCAAAGCCCGGATTTAAAGCTTCAAGCTCCTCAAATGTCAGATTTACGTTTTCAGCTATAACAGATTGGTTTTCGTCGTCTTGCACGGTATAGTAGGAAGCATCCTCCTTTGTGCTTGAAAGCAGGTCAATAAGCCAATTTTCGTCTATCAAATTTTCGGTAAGATAAAGACCTGCTTCGTTATATCTGATAACATCGGCAAAATTGACCGTTTCGTTGCTGTTGTTTGTTTCGTATTTGGCAAGAAGGCTGTCAAGAGTATTCTTAACGTTTGTAAAATCGGTCAGCGCACCGTAAAATACGTCGTTAATAAAAAATCCGTAGCCGTATTCAAGGCTTACTCCCGAATTTTGAAGGATCAAGTCCGCTATCTGATATTTGGTAAGTGTTTCATTATATTCTATTTGTTCAATGGAGTAAGAGGGAATCGCTTCGATCTCCACACCGTTTCCCAGATAGCTGACTCTTTCCTGCAAAACCTCTTTTGCGTCAAGAAAAACCTGCTCGTTTTCGATATATCCCAGAAATTTTCCGTTGACATTGAGCTTTACCGCATAATTTATGGAGTTGGCGTAGGTTATGACGCTGAACAGGAAAAACACGCTTATAACTGGTACGGCAAAGTTAAAAAAGATAACCGCAATACCGTTTTTACCGAATAAAAGTCTCCCGATAAAGGAAAGAGAACCGCCGAAGCCGAGGCGTCCGCCGTTTTTCTTTTTTATATTGTTGAGAGCCTTTGTGTTTCCCTCGGAATATTTAATAAGTGAAGTTACGGGACGTAAAAGAAATACGCTTATTTTTTTGAAAAAAGAAGCTATTATTCCTCTTAATCTGTCGGTAATCCGCCATAATGATCTTGCGGCAAATGCAACGCATTTTCCGATATATACTGCCGATATACAGAATGTGTTGAATATGTATCCGCCAAACAGAGCTATCAAAGTGTATAATTCAACGCGCAGATCTTTTGTCATCTGAATGTTTTTATCGTTTTTATTTTTTTTCTTAATTGTCTCGGTATCACCCGAGGGCAGTTTTTTTGTTATGTTTTTCATATTATTAAGTTCCCATTTTTTGTTTGTTGCTTCGTTATTGATTTCAATCAAAAAAAATCAAAAAATATTCCTGTGTTTTTTTGAATAGCTTGAGAATAATATTACATTTATTTTAACATATTTTGCTTTTTTTTTCAAGTATAGGATATTTGCCTCAGGGTACAGCATTTTTTTGTCTTTAACCTTTTTATTATAACACTTTTTCAAAAGAAGTAAATGCCGCCTTTCCTTAAGTTTCCCCCAAATTTTCTCGGTCGGCGAAAAGCCTTTTTAAAACTGCGCTTTATGTGGTGTTCTTTTTGACCTTGAGGAAAGTGCAATTTGCGCTCCCGCGCGGGGCTTAAGGGTGACTAAGAGACTTTTTGCAAGCAAAAAGTCTCGGAAGGGGGGAGAAGGTGCAATAAGTTTCACCTTATTTGGTCCCATTTAAAAAACAGTGCAGGCTTTATAATAACTATATTTACATACACTGGGATAAAAAATTCGGTGAAACTCATTGCCCCACTCTCCCCCCTTAGGTTTCACCTTAAGAATCCTTTCCTTACCCCCCTCTATGTGTAGTGCTGCTTTTTTAGTTGTTTGCTTAAAAAAATATGCACGTGAAATGTCACTTAGATAAGTTTGTAAACTGACAGATGTCAGTAATTTGCAATTGTGTTGCGCTTTGTTTGTTTTTCATTTTTCTTTTGGTTATGCCTCTTTTTCTATTTTTTTCATTGAATTTTTGGGTAACTTAAACACCTTTCTGAAAATAAGATTTTACCACTTGAAATTTTTCAAAAAAAGGTGTATAATTATAAGTACATTTTTAACATGGGTTATTATATACTTAAAATAATATTGTTTTAATTGAGTTATAATGAATTATTGATGGAAAGGAATAACGATTATGAAAGCCGATTTGCATTGTCACACTACTTTGTCCGACGGTTCTTTGGGTATTGAGGAGGTTATCGCTCAGGCAAAGCGCAATAATATCGATTACCTTGCTATAAGCGATCATGACTGCCTTTCCTCGATTTCAAGAGCGGTGGTTTTAGGTCAGCGGTACGGGATCGAGATCGTTCCCGCCGTAGAGTTTTCCGCTTTTGACGGAAAAAGAGAAAGCAAAGCCCATATTTTATGCTATATGCCGAAGAAGCCCGACAGATTGGAGGGCTTATGTATGAGAAACAGCGAAATGCGCCGTCAGAGAGGTAAAAAAATGGCTATGAAGGTGCTGGAGCGTTATCCCATTACTCTTGAAAATATAGTGAAATATTCTGCCGGGAGCAAAGCCATTTACAAGGGCCATATAATGCACGCGCTGATGGATTACGGATATACTACCGAGCTTTACGGAGATGTTTACGATGAGCTTTTTGACTCCAAATCGGGGCTTTGTGCGGATGAAGTAAGCAATGAAACAATTGCAAATCCGGAGGTCCACTTCGTTCTGGAGCTTATTCATTCATCGGGCGGTTTAGCGGTATTGGCGCACCCTGGGGTTTTCGACAATTTTGATTTAATAGAGGAGCTTGCAAAGGACGGAAAGCTTGACGGCGTGGAGGTGTGGCATCAAAGCTTAAAGCCGGGCGATGAAAAGGTATTGTTGGATATGTGCGACAAATACGGTCTGATTCCCACAGGCGGAAGTGATTTTCACGGATTTTACAATCACTACCCTATTTCTATCGGTTATAATTTAACTCCCGATGATTCGCTTAATAAAATTCTTGCCAATAAATAAAACAATATATAAAATTCAAAACATATCAAGGAAGGAATACATAATGGACGTAAAAAAGGAAGCATTGGAAAAGCATTATAAATGGAAGGGAAAAATTGAGGTTGTTTCCCGTGCTCCTATAAATACAAAAGAGGATCTGGCACTTGCTTATACTCCCGGAGTTGCCGAGCCATGCTTGCAGATACAGCAAAATCCCGAGCTTTCATACAGCCTTACACGAAGGGAAAATTTGGTTGCGGTAATCACCGACGGCACTGCGGTGCTGGGCTTAGGCGATATAGGCGGACTTGCGGGAATGCCCGTAATGGAGGGCAAATGCTGCTTGTTTAAGGAATTTGCTGGCATTGACGCATTCCCTCTTTGCGTAAAAAGCAAGGATACCGACGAAATAGTCCGCACTATCGAGCTGATAAGCGACAGCTTCGGAGGGATAAACCTTGAGGATATTGCGGCACCGAGATGCTTTGAAATTGAAAGAAAGCTAAAGGAAAGGCTTGATATACCTGTTTTTCACGACGACCAGCACGGTACGGCGGTAGTGGTGGGAGCTGCGCTTATAAATGCCGCAAAGTGCGCGGGAAAGAAGCTTTCTGAGCTTACCGTGGTTATTAACGGCGCAGGTGCGGCCGGTATTGCCATAGGCACGTTTTTATTGGGTCTCGGAATCGATGATTTGATTATGGTCGACCTTTGCGGAATAATTAACCGAGAGGATAATTATGAAAATCCCGCACATACGGAAATTGCGCTGAAATCCAATAAAAAAATCAAAAAGGGAGGACTTGCCGAGGCGGTGATCGGAGCGGATGTGCTTATAGGCGTATCAAAGCCGGGGCTTTTCACCGAGGATATGATAAAAACCATGGCGGATAGGCCTATTGTTTTCGCAATGGCAAACCCTGTTCCCGAAATAATGCCGGAGGAAGCAAAAAAAGCGGGAGCGTATATTGTGGGTACGGGAAGAAGTGATTTTCCAAATCAGATAAACAATGTTCTGGTATTTCCCGGAATCTTTAAGGGCGCGCTTTCGGTAAGAGCAAAGGAAATAACCGAAAAAATGAAGCTCGCGGCGGCTTATGCCATTGCTTCTGTTATACCCGACAATGAGATAACTGCGGAAAATATCATAGCAAGTCCTCTTAATAAATCCGTTGCGGACAGTGTGGCGCAGGCGGTTGCAAGGGCGTGGAAGGAGGGCTTATAAAGTGAAATTGTATTTGAGTTTATCGCAGCATGGAATTAAATATTATCGATAACCTGAAAAAGACGCTTAATTTATTTATAAAACAATTTGAAAGGAAAAAATAAAATGACTTACGAATTTACACCTAAGGGAGTCTGCTCCCGTAAAATGACTATTGAAATTGAGGGAGATACCGTAAAGAGCCTTTCCGTTTTAGGAGGCTGCAACGGCAATCTTAAGGGTATTTCAAGCTTGGTCAAGGGAATGAAGATTGACGATATTATAGAGAGACTTGACGGCATCGACTGCGGCGGAAAGGGAACGTCCTGTCCCGCACAGCTTGCTGTTGCTTTAAAGCAGTATAAGGCGGAGCAGTAATCCTGATAATGACTGCGGCAGTACAGGAAGGAGAACCAAATGGACAAAACAGTCGAATACTGGGATCTATACGACAGAAATATACAAAAAACAGGTGAAGTAATACAGCGGGGAAAAACTGTCCCCGAAGGAAAATATCATCTTGTTTGTGATATAGCTGTTATTGACAATATGGGGCGTATTCTTTTGACCAAAAGACACCCCGACAAGCCCTATCCACTGTATTGGGAATGCAGCGGAGGGTCTGTTGTGACCGGAGAAATGCCAATTGACGGCGCGGTGCGTGAGCTTTTTGAGGAAACGGGAATTAAGGCCGAAAAAGAGGAATTGACTGAATTAGGCATTACCTACGGTAATCACGCTGTTTACTTCAACTACCTTTTGCGCAGAGATATAGAGCTTTCTTCTCTTGTTTTGCAGTCGGACGAGACCGTGGACGCAAAGCTTGCGGATAAAGCCGAGTATGAAAGAATGGTAAGTGAAAATTTGATTGTACCGCTTGTGGCGGGCAGATTTTCCGAGTTGGGTGTCGATAAGCTTTTGAAATAAGCGAAGAAATATAAAGTTATTGTGTTTTTCTATGATTTATAAGACCTGTTCGATAACCGTAGAAGTGCCGGATTGCGCAGGATTTTTGGCGAAAGGCAAAGTGTGCCGAACGCCGCTGTACTGTATGTACCGCAAGTGAGGCACACAAAGCCTTTCGTAAAAAAGACAAGCAAGACGGTGCTTCGGAGGTTACCGAACAGGTCTATAAAAAGAAAGGAATAAATTTAATGAAAATAATGGCGGTGGACTACGGCGACAGTCACACGGGACTTGCCTGCTGTGACAGAACGGAAACGCTGGCTTCCCCTATCGGAGTTATTGACGAAAAAAACTTTAATGTATGCGTGGAAAAGGTTGCGGCGGCTTCCGTGGAATATGAAGCCGGGCTTATTGTAGTGGGAAATCCTCTTAATATGAACGGCAGTGCGGGTCCTCGCAGCGAAATTTGCAAAAGCTTCGCCGATTTGCTCCAAAATTATGTTGATGTGCCCGTGGTCATGTGGGACGAAAGGTCCACTACCGTTACGGCTCATCAAATGATGAATGAAGTAAATAAGAGAGGGAAGAAGCGCAAGGCTGTTATCGACGCGGTGGCGGCGGCGGTCATTTTGGAGAATTATATGGCCTGGAGGGCTAACAATAAGGATAAAGAACAGCCCTGACATTTTTGCGTGTGTATTTTAATAATTTAACAATGTAAAGACGGGCTTTATTGTCGAAATAACAGCAAATAGGCCTGTCTTTGTTCTATTATCGGATAAGTTGCCATACCATAGAACGAGGTGATTTTTATGATATGCCGCTTTGACGATATGCGCTGCAAGGAAATAATCAACGTTAAGACAGGCTGCAAGTTAGGTTATCCCGACGATATTGAATTCGATACCTGTACCGCTAAGATATGCAAGCTGATAGTTTTCGGAAAGGCAAAGCTTTTCGGTCTTTTGGGGCGCGAGGAGGATTTTATTATTCCTTGGTGCGATATTGAAGTTATAGGACAGGATACAATTCTTGTTACCTGTGATTTTCCGCATCATACAAAAAACAACAAAGGATTTTTAAAAAATTTGTTAAAATAGACCAATAACATTTTATTGTAAAAAAAAGGACTTTGTGGTATAATTATAAAGCGGTTTTTTGAGCATTGATACAGCTTGATTGGATTATGCTCGGAAAACAACGCAAATCCACACATAACGCTGACTTTTCTGTCGGTGCCGTTTATCGGCTTTGGAAAGTAAAACGTTGTGGAGGAAAAAACCAAAAAACAGGAGGACGCTACCATGGCAGTAGTATCAATGAAGCAGCTTCTTGAAGCAGGTGTTCACTTCGGACATCAGACAAGACGCTGGAACCCCAAAATGGCACCCTATATTTTCACAGAAAGAAACGGTATTTACATTATCGACCTTCAGAAGACCGTTAAGAAGCTTGACGATGCGTATTTGTTTATCCGTCAGGTAACGGAGGAGGGCGGAGAGGTTCTCTTTGTAGGAACCAAGAAGCAGGCTTCCGACAGCATCAAGGAGGAAGCTGAGAGAGCGGGAGCTCATTTTGTTAACGCAAGATGGCTCGGCGGCATGATGACTAACTTCGCTACCATTCAGAGAAGAATCAAGAGACTTGAACAGCTTCAGGAAATGGCTAAGGACGGCACCTTTGACTTGCTCCCCAAAAAGGAAGTAAGCAAGATGAACCTCGAGATCGAAAAGCTCGAGAAGTTCCTCGGCGGTATCAAGAATATGCAGAAGCTTCCCGCGGCACTCTTTATCGTTGACCCCCGCAAGGAAAGAATTGCGGTTGCAGAGGCTAAGAAGCTCGGTATTCCCATTGTTGCAATTGTAGATACCAACTGCGATCCCGATGAGATCGACTATGTTATCCCCGGAAACGACGACGCTATCCGTGCGGTTAAGCTGATTGCGGGCGCAATGGCTGACGCTATCATTGAAGGCCGTCAGGGTGAAACACCCGTTACGGGCGAAGAGGCTGAACCCGCTGCCGAAGCAGCAGAGGAAGCTTCCGAAGAAACAGCTGAATAATTTATAAATAATGAATAATAACTTATATGAATTAAAGGAGAAATAAAATGGCTATTTCGGCACAGGACGTAAAACAGCTTAAAGAAATGACCAACTGCGGCATGATGGATTGCAAGCGCGCACTTGAACAGACAAACGGCGATTTTGACGCCGCTGTTAAGTATCTTCGCGAGCAGGGTCTTGCTAAGGCTGCCAAGAAAGCGACACGTATTGCGGCAGAGGGTCTTGTTTATACAAAGATCGATGAAGCTAAGAAAATCGGTGCAATTGTTGAGGTAAACAGCGAAACCGACTTTGCGGCTAAGTCCGACAGATTCGTTGAGTTTGTTGACATGGTTGCACAGACTGTTATCGATAATGATGTTGCAGATGTTGAAGCACTTTTGCAGGTTAAAATGAGCGGCACTGATGAAACCGTTCAGGATGTTTTGACCGAGAGAATTGCAACTATCAGCGAAAATATCAAGATCAGACGTTTTGCGAGACTTGAGGGTAATTTGTTCAGCTATATCCATGACGGCGGCGGAAGCATTATCGGTACACTCCTTAAGCTTGAAGCGGACGATGTTAACGATGATGTTGTAAAGCAGTGTGCAAAGGATATTTGTCTCCAGATCGCTGCATCCGCTCCTCAGTTCGTTGCTCAGTCCGATGTTCCCGCAAATGTAATCGCGGAGGAAAAGGAAGTTCAGATGGCACTTGCTCAGAAAGAAAATGAGGAAGCTGCCAAGCCCAAGCCTCAGAACGTTCTTGAAAAGATCGTTGAGGGCAGAATGAAGAAGTTTACCGAAGAGATCTGCCTTATGGACGAACCCTATATCAAGAATGACGAAATGACTGTTGCAAAGTATGTTGCAAGCCTTGGCAAGAATATCAAGGTCGTTCAGTTTGTTCGTTACGAAAAGGGCGAAGGACTTCAGAAGAAGGAAGAAAACTTTGCTGATGAAGTTGCTTCAATGATGAACTAAGCTTTGATTATATCTTTCCATGAAAATTATATAACATTTACAGCGGCAGTTTTTGCCGCTGTTTTTTTGCAATAATTATATTTTTATTGCAAAATAAAGCGGTGTTCGTATAGAGTGATTGATAAGCTTATGTTTTTTATTCTTTGCGGAAATATTCACCAAATCATATATTATCTGCTGCTCCTCCTTTGAAAGTGCGCGCAGTCTATACTAATACCTTTTAAACCTGTGGGTATTACGTCGGTTTAAAAAGGGCTTGTTTGATTGATAATCAGTATCAATTACCGATTGAATATTATACAACCGATTGATAATTTACATCTTTCGGGCGGTATGCTATAATTTATTTACACCGGTGAAAAAAAGTTGAGATTCTCAAGGAAAGGAATTACTATGACGCTTCAGCTTGGAGAAAAAATTAAAAATCTTCGCAAACGTGACGGCAGAACGCAGGAGGCATTGGCAGATGCTCTCGGCATCACCTCTCAGGCAGTTTCTCGCTGGGAGCAAAATGCTGCATATCCCGATATGGAGTTGATACCGTCCATTGCCAATTATTTTGGTATTACTATCGACCAACTGTTTGGTTACGATTGTGAGCGCGACAAAAAGGTAGATAAAATTATAGCACGTATAGATTCATACCAAATCAGAAGCCGAGGAGACGACGAGTGGGTAGATGAATGCGTAGCTATTCTTCGCGAGGGGCTTGCCGAATTTCCGCAAAATGAAAAATTGCTGATAACTCTTGCGGATACTTTATGCGAAGCAGGGTGGAGGAGGCATCATGAATGGCTGTATTACGATGATGAAGGTTACATGCAGCACAGCTACGATAAGCATAAGAAAAATCAATTTTGGCTTGAGTCGGTAAAGGTGTGTGAAAGCCTGGTCAATATGACCCGTGACAATAAAATTTTCACAAGAGCGATTCATATATTGGTATTGCTTTACAGAAATTTCGGTGAAAACGAAAAGGCGGTATCATATGCAAATCGCATGCCGCAGCTTAAAGATTCCAAAGAAATATTGCTTGCGTCGGCAACGGACGGAAGGGAAGAAGCAAGGTGTATCGGAGATGCTTTGCTTAAAATGGCCTCGGCATTTTCCGAACAGCTTATTTACGGTCTTATCGTAAATAAACACAATTATGAAACCGATATGCCCATTGAAAAAATCAAGGGTGCAATATCACTGTTTTATCTTGTGTGTGATGACGGCGGCTTTGGAGAATACAATGGTCAACTGATACAGCTGTATCTGTATTTATCCCGAGTGCAATGGGAAAGAGGCTATCATGACGAGGCGTTTGAATCTCTTGACAAGGCTTTGGAGCATGCAAGAGCACTTGAAGCCCTATTGGACGGTAACGAACATTATTTTACCGCTTCACTTGTATCGTTTGTGAAATGCAAATCTGGTTATCCCGTTAAGATCGCCGCTTCGCTTCCGACAGACTGGCCGTTTTGGCGCGATCCCGACTGTACACAGGTTGAAAAGGAAATTAAAGCGGATCCGCGTTGGGCTGTTTGGGTTGAAAAAACACAGAATCCATAAAATAACTTGAAAAAAGATCGGAAAGCCATTAGCAGGCATCCCGATCTTTTTGTTAATTATTTTTCTTACACCGTTATCAGCTTAAATAAGGTACATATCACCCTTTTGGGTTAGTCGTTTTCTTCTTCCGAAACCTTTTCCTTAATCATTATGTCGATTTTGTAATCTCCTGTTATCCAAGCGGTATTGTTTTGTCCCGCTATTCTTATCATAACAGTAACATTTTTTACACCCAGCTCGGCCGGTGTACCCAAAAGGTTTACCGTACCCAAAATATCATCGGAGGATAGAGTTTTGATAATATCGGAGGGTCCTACCGCAGTAATGTCAATCTGGCTTGTAACAAAAGAGTAATCGTAAGAGGGGTCGCCGTTAAGTATTGTAAAGTTTTCGGTGGAAACAGGCAACTCAAGTCTGCCGTAGCTGTCAATATCTTTAAAGGTCACCTGTGCTGTGCCGATACCCGAAAGATTTTTGTAACCGTCTGCAAGAGAGATCGGCAGACGTATACTGTTCTGAAGATCGCGGTAGGTAATATCCGTTAAGTCGATTTCTCCCACGTCTATCCTTTCGAGGTTTTCAATGCTTATATCGTCCGCGGGAGCGGCTATTGTAATTTCCTGTGGGAAGATGCTGTATTTGATGCTGTATGTGTTAAAGTTTTGAGGGTATATCATCGATACGTTGAGAGGAAGCGTTTTAACCCTGTAAACAGGGATCGTAACAGTGTAGTTATCCGATTGATATTCCAACTCGTTCGTTTCGATTTTTGTGCCGTCGGCATCGTAAATCACAACGATTCCGTTTATTTTTGTGGTTTCGGTTAAAACACCGTCATAAAGAGGTTCTATAACCGCTCGTGCAACCGAATTGACTAATGACTGCTCGCCGCTGATAAGCACGTTTGAGGTCGAAAGTGAAATATCGTCGGTTTGAATTTGCAGTCCGTCCGCTACATTGATAGAATTGGTGTTTACATCCAAAGCTATTTCCTTTGAAATAATCCTCTCAACCTCTACGGAAGCCGTTAGATTATTGGATATTATCTGATAGTCGGTATTGGGCTGCACCATATTTACGTTTACATCTACTGTATGTGTTCCGGGCGAGGTTATTTCCGACAGATCGAGAGAAGCGGTGAAGTCTTCCGCGGTCAGCGTCCCTATAACATAACGCTTGCCCAGTATTTGGATCGTAATATCCTGCTGAAAATCGGTTATCTGTAAATTTTCTCTTTGCATATAGCTTGTAGGCTCGGCGGTAATCGTTATTCCGTCAATATGGTCATGAACGTTGGGGAATACCTGTATGGACACCGCAAACCAGATTATTATCGCAAAGATCACTGACATAATCAGCGTTTTTAAATTATTCTTAAAGAAATTCAGAATACTTTTCATTTTATAGTTTTTTCCTTTGATAGAAAATGACTTTTTTCACTTTTCGCTTTGAGCAGTCTTTTTTTCCTTTTTTAACTTTTTGGAGGTTTCGGGATTCTTTTTTCCGTTTTTACTTTTTTTGTTATTTTCGGTGTTTTCATGAATAAGACGTTCTGTAAGATATTTTCTTAAGGTTACACCCGAAAAATTTCTTGTAAGCTTTCCGTCCTCTGCAACGGATATAACTCCCGTTTCCTCGGAAACAACAATTACAATCGCGTCGGAAACTTCGCTGATACCGATGGCGGCGCGGTGCCTTGTGCCAAGCTCCTTGGGAACAAGCTCCTCTTTTGCGGGTTTAGGAAGGTAGCAGGCTGCAGCAAGTATGATCCCGTTTCTCATAATAACTGCGCCGTCATGCAGCGGGGTATTCGGAACGAAAATATTTCCGAATAGCTCCGCACTGGGGGTGGCGTTAATAATAGTACCCGTTTCGATCTGTTCGCCAAGCTTTGTTTGCTGCTCTATAACGATAAGCGCGCCCGTCATTGTTCTTGAAAGGTTTTCACAAGCCTTCACTATACTGTTTATAGCGGCGTTTGTTTTAGTGTTATCTGCGCTGCCGCCTTCCAAGAATGGTATACGCTTGGACATTTTTGTACGCCCTACTCTTTCAAGTATACGGCGAAGCTCCGGCTGGAACATTACGATAATTGCCAAAATACCTATATTAAAGAAGGTTTCGGCAATCATTCCCATAACCTTAAACTGAAGCTGATCTAAAATAAACAGCAGTATAGCCAAAAAAGCAATGCCCTTTATAAGCTGTTCCGCCCGCGTTTCACGCATCAGCTTTATACAGAAAAACAAGATCGCGGACAGGAAAATTATATCGAATATGTCAACGATCGTGATGTAGCTTATCACGCTTCTGATATTATCCCAAATGTCAACTAAATAGGCAAACAAACCAATACACCCACTTTATAATTATGTATATTACCGTCACTGACGGATAGATGTCTAACTATAATTTTAACACAATTAGTGTGCGTTTGCAATAGCTTTTGAAATTTTTTTGTTATTTTCGCTGCTGCCTTTTTTTGTCTATTGAATTATTAACCATGTCATAGATATGATTATGAATTACACCCTAAATACTAATTTCCGATCGACAGCGAAATTTGTCTACACTATGATCGGAAATTAGTATAAACATTTAAAAATGCCGATTAAATATTAAAGGACTGCAATAAATGCAGTCCTGATTTACATATGCGGTTATAGGCTTTATGCTATACCGATAAGCTTTTTCTTGTCGTCACTGCCGTCAAGAAAACCCGACAGCATTTTACGGAAATCGGCAAGCTTCGGTCTTGTTATAGTACGGGTAAAACCACCCTTAACATAGCTTGTTCCGCACTCTTCGCAGCGATCGGTCATAATACGCACGGTTTGGCTTACTACTACCTTGTCTTCCTTTTTAGCCTTGTGCTGTTCACTGCGAACATGCTCCATTTCATGTGACATGACTTTTGTTTTTGCTTTGACAGGATCCATAACGGTAGGCATTTGGAAAGAAACCCTGCTGTCATTGGATCCGTCTTGATAACGTCGAGAGCGGCATTTTTCGCATTGACATGCGGGGCAGTCGCCGATAAATCCGTCGCCTTTCTTGCGTTCTACCGCAGATTCGCTGCGCTGAGGCTTAATATTATCCTGTTTTTGCAAGCTCGATTCCTGTATTGACTGAGCTGAATAAGCCTGCTCCTGCAATGCTTCGATTGGCATAAGTTTCCCTCCTTTCCTATTCTTATTATTTATGATACCACATTTCATCAAATTTTGCAATAGTTATCACAATATTTTCTTTGACAAAAATTACAAATTTTTTCGTCTAAATGACCAATATTATTCTATTGATTATTTCGTATTTCTGTTGATAAAAACTGCTTTAAGCTTATCGTATACGATTATTTGTGATTTATAAAGGCTGAAATATCCCGACAGCATGTAGCTTGTTGCGCAGACTATTATAAAATAGGGAAGGCCTTCCACACCGAAAAGCTCGATGCTGAGCATCATAGAAGCAATAGGTGCGTTGGTAGCCCCGCAGAATACTCCAACAAGCCCCAATGCTGCGCCGAATCCCGGCTCCATTCCCAAAAGCGGTGCCATGGTACAGCCGAGTGTTGCGCCCACAAAAAAGGTTGGCACGATCTCTCCGCCTTTATATCCGCAGCCGAGGGTTATAACGGTAAAAAGAACCTTTAATATAAAGGCTTCGGGTTTGGCCGTACCTTCTAAAATGGCATTTTGAACTACCCCCATTCCCGCTCCGTTGTAATCCGTACCGAAAAGCAGAGTCAACAAAGCTATTGCCAAGCCTCCCGCCGCAATTCTGATATAATCGTTTTTTAACACCTTGTGAAGCAATCCGCCGCCTTTTGAAAGAGCAAGGCAAAATAAAATACTCGTTACCGCGAAGATTATTCCAAAGCCTATGCTTTGAAGCAGAGTAACGGGAGATATTGCGGGAACGGACGACAAAATATAGCTGACCGGGTGGATATTAAGCAAAACGGTTATATAATAGGTAAAAACAGAACTGAAAACGCACGGCATTATCGCACTACCGTAAAAAACGCCTACGCTTATTACCTCCATAACAAAGATAACGGCAGTTAAGGGTGTTCCGAAAAGTGCCGTAAATACCGAGCTCATTCCGCAAAGCACGATAACGTGCATATCCTTGCTGTCCAATTTGAAAATTCTCCCCAAAGAAGAGCCGAGACTTCCGCCAAGCTGTAAAGCCGCTCCCTCTCTGCCCGCCGAGCCGCCTAACATATGAGTAAGGACAGTACCCGTCAATATTCCCGGTGCCATTGTGAACGGCACCATTCCGTCCTTGCGGATAGAGTCTATTACATAATTTGTACCGTCGATCTTTTCAAGCTTGAATATATGGTATAAAAAGACGATGATCAAACCGCCAACGGGCAAAAACCACACTATAAAGTTATGCTCCTCGCGAAGTCCGGCTGCAAGCTCTATCAGCATGTGGAAAAGACAGCCCGCACCGCCGCATACCACCGCAGTTATCGTACTTAAGAGAAGCCATTTTAAAAAAACGGTTATGTATTTGCTTACTCTTTTTAATTGAGATAGGATATTTTCTTTGTTTAAGCTCATTTTGTTTATTTGACCCCATTTGTAATGTAATACAAAAATTATATCACAGTATATCGCTTTTTTCAATCAAAAAGTGTCTTTAAAAAACTTACAAAAAAGTGCATACAGCATATTGACAATTTATGCAAGATGTGATAAAATCTTGATGTAATCGTTTGCACAAATTAACGAAAGGACATTTGCGTTTATATGAAAAAAAGATTTATATCTATTATTTTAGCGGCGGCTGTGGGTATTTCGGTAACGGCGACCGGCTGCAATAATACGGAAGAGGGAAATAATCCTCAGGACAGCACGATTTCGCATCAAAAGGAAATTGCAGATATTACCGCTATGGAATTATACGAAAAAATGACGGTAGGCTGGAATTTGGGTAATTCACTTGATGCAGTGGGAAGCGGTCTTTCCAGTGAAACCGCATGGGGAAATCCCAAAACAGAGAAGGAGCTTATCGACGCGGTTAAGGAAGCGGGTTTTGACGTTGTACGCATTCCCGTTACATGGATGGGTCATTTCGATAACGAAACATATACGATAGATACGGAATGGCTTGCAAGAGTAAAGGAAGTTGTTGATTACGTTATTGACAATGATATGTACGCAGTTATAAACATTCATCATGACGGAAACGATACGGCTCAGTCCTGGCTCACACCCGCACCGTCCGATGAGGATAGTATGGTTTCGCAGTTTGAGACGCTTTGGAAGCAGATCGCCGAATATTTCAACGAATATGACGAGCATTTGATGTTTGCGGGAATGAATGAGTTTCACAAGGGGTACTCAAATCCCTCAAGCGAATATTTGAGAATCACCGACAGACTTAATCAGTCCTTTGTTGAAACTGTAAGAGCAACAGGCGGCAACAACGAAAAGCGTATTCTTATAGTGCAGGCCTATAACACCAACGGCGACGCTTCATTAAAAATGACGGTACCCACCGATACCGTTTCCGACAAGCTTATGGTGGAAATACATTTTTATGATCCTTGGAACTTTGCGGGAGAAGGCAAGGGGGACTGGGGTAAGACAGGAACCAATACCGACAGCTGGGGTCAGGAGGATTGGGTATACGACATTTTCGGAAGGATCAAAGCTAAGTTTGTGGATAATAACATTCCCGTTATTTTAGGTGAGTACGGTGCTGTCAACAATAAAAACGGAAATGACGATCACCGCAGATATTATGTAGAATATGTTACCAAGGCTGCCAAGGAAAACGGTATTCTTCCTATTTGGTGGGATAACGGAAACGACAGCGGCAGCGGAGAGGCATTTTCTCTGTTTAACAGATATATGTACACAAAGCTGCATGAGGATATTCACGGGGCAATAATGAGAGGTGTCAGCGGAGAAGATTATACGATAGAGCTTCCTTAAAAATTAAAAGGGTATATAATATTTTAGGTGGTTTCTGTAAAAAAAGGTGGTTGAAAGGAAGCTTGTGTAAAACGACAATAACAAAAAGGATTGACATATATTGCATTTTCTTGCCTTTGTGTTATAATATATTTAGGGCGTATCTGAAAACAAAACATTTTAGTGCAATTTCACCAAATGCGAGGCGATTTCAAAGAAAAAAGCGCAGGAATACTTTTGTATTCAGTAGTAATCCCGAAGGGATTACTACGCGCATTCTTTGACGCAGAAAGCGTCCGCAGTTGGCTGAAATTGTGCAAATCGCGACTTTTCAGATAGTCCCTAGTAATAAGAGCATAAATTAGCGATGAAAGGAGCATTTGCTGTGATGAAATATAGCGGCGAAGATTGTATGACCGCTGAGGATTTGATTTGCCCAAACACCAATAATTCTGATCGTTCAATAGAACACTTGAAAAATGACAATAACTGTGATACAATATATACAAATGGGAAGACAGCATTAAAATTCGTAAAAATCAGCGAAAAGGAAATGCCTAATGGTATGAGAAATATGTCTAAAGTCCCTTTGACCGACGAAGAAATAGAAAAGCTTAAAGAAGAAATAAAACGTATCGGAGCAGATGAAAGCGTATTTGTTTTCAACGATGAGGTTCATTCGGGAAACGCTTGCTATAACTGCGTCGTTGACAAGGTGTATGTTTCAAGAAACGTTTTCCCGGACACCCGATATGGTTCAATTCACCCACGAGACATTATGAGCGCGGCGGCGGTGTTAGCGCACGAATATTATGGACATCGCTCATATAGAGACGAATATCTAAACGATTTAGAGACAGGTGCTAAATCTGTCCCTTTATGGAAAGATGAATGCCGTGCAAGTATTACAGCCGCTAAAATCACTCCAAACCTTACCCCCAAAGAACGCCGAGACTTGATTTTAGATGCAGGTTTTCATGCAAAGGAAGCCGCACAAGTGATCGAAATGGATAATTTTATGAAGGAGATCGTTTATGGATACAAATGCCCGGATGATGAAAAACACATCACAATGCCAATTCCCGAAATCGTATATGTTAGCGAGGAAGGCCTTGAAGCAGTTTTGGGACAACAACAGGGACAACAGTAAAATAACGGTGATTTGTCCAAAGTGCGGAAAACCGCCAAAGGTCACGATCACACCGAAAGGTGAACGAACGATAGTCCTTTGCGAATGCAAATATGTTCGTTCTCTTGAAATAAACTTTTGTCCGCCTTTTTAGCAAAATTCTCCGCTCTTTAAAGAAGAGTGGGATCGTTTGTGAGAGTTAACACCCAAAATCAAATAAAAGCGGGACACCTTGCGATGCCTCGCTTTTTATTTGGATTTAGTATAAATATTATTGATGAAATAACAAGTAATTAGCAGCTTTAGGTCAACCATCCAAAACCTTACATACTTGATTAAAATAAACAACTGGCTGACGCGAACGCGTCAGCCAGTTGTTTATTTATTATTTGTACGGTATGTAAGCGTCAGCAGGCTGTCGCCCAAATGCACATTTTCTACTATAATGTCCTCGTCCTCATATTCAAGATTCAGGTCATAATGAGAGAAATTCCAAAAAGAGCGTATACCAAGTCCCAGAAGCTTATCGCAAAGCTCCTTCGCGCTTTCTTTTGGTATACAAAGGATCGCGATTTGAGGCTTGCTGTTCTTGCAAAAGCTTTCCAAAAGGGAAGTGCTTAGGATCTTCATATCACCCAAAGCGTTATTGCTCAGATCGGGATTTGAATCAAATACTCCTATAAGCTTACATCCGCAGTTTTCAAAATTCAAATGAAGAGCAACCGCCTTGCCCAAATTTCCCGCACCCACAAGGATCGCATTAAGACGTTTATCTATGCCGATGATCGCGCCTATTTCCTCTCTCAGCTCGGACACATTATATCCGTATCCCTGCTGACCGAAGCCGCCGAAGCAGTTTAAATCCTGTCTTATTTGCGATGCGGTAAGCTTCATTCGCTGTGAAAGCTCGCCCGATGAAATTTTTGTTATACCCTCCTCCTGTAACTCACCTAAAAAACGGTAGTATCTTGGTAAACGGCGAATTACGGAGTTGGATATTTTTCCGTTTTTTGGCAAAATATCACCTTCTTTTTAATACCAATCCCATTTTAAACTGACGTAATACTCACAAGTATAAAATGGGATTGCACCCGAAACACTGATCCCACAGTTTCAAAAGGGATTAGTATTAGTCACAGCAGCTTTTCAAGTCTGTTCTTGATTTCCAAAAGGAATTGCTCGGTATTTACCTTTTTCTTATCGGGAAGATTTGACAGCGCAACCAGATCGCCAGTCATAACACCCTCCTCGATAGTCTGTATAGTAGCTTTTTCCAGCTTTTCCGCAAAGTCGGACAGCTCTGTAACATTGTCAAGCTGACCTCTTTTTTTCAGTGCGCCGCTCCATGCGAAAATAGTTGCGACCGAGTTTGTGGAGGTTTCCTCGCCCTTCAAGTGCTTGTAATAGTGGCGGGTAACGGTGCCGTGAGCCGCTTCGTACTCGTAAACGCCGTCGGGAGATACCAAAACGGACGTCATCATGCCGAGACTTCCGAACGCGGTAGCCACCATATCCGACATAACGTCTCCGTCATAGTTCTTGCATGCCCAGATATATCCGCCTTCGGAGCGTACAACACGCGCTACCGCATCGTCGATAAGCGTATAGAAATATTCGATTCCCGCCTCATTGAATTTTTCCTTGTATTCCGAATCAAAAATTTCCTGGAAAATATCCTTAAAACGGTGGTCGTACTTTTTGGAGATAGTGTCCTTAGTGGCAAACCACAGATCCTGCTTAATGTCCAGCGCGAAGTTAAAACAGGAGCGGGCGAAGCTGCCTATGCTTCCGTCAAGATTGTGCAGTCCCTGTATAATACCGTCAGAGCCGCCGAAATCATGTATAAGCTCACGGGTTTCATTGCCGTTTTTATCGGTAACAACAAGCTCTGCTTTGCTGCCCTGTGAAACCCTCATCTCGGTGTTTTTGTAAACGTCGCCGTAAGCGTGACGGGCAATGGTGATAGGCTTTTTCCATGTGGGGATAAGAGGGGTTATTCCCTTAACCGTTATAGGTGCTCTGAAAACCGTGCCGTCCAAAATTGCCCTTATGGTTCCGTTAGGTGATTTCCACATTTCCTTAAGGTCGTATTCCGTCATTCTCTGAGCATTTGGGGTAATGGTGGCGCACTTAACGGCAACACCGTATTTTTTTGTGGCATTGGCACTGTCTATCGTAACCTGATCGTCAGTCTCGTTTCTGTGTACCAAGCCCAAATCGTAATATTCGGTGTTTAAATCAATGTAAGGGGTCAAAAGAATGTCCTTTATCATTTTCCAAATGATTCGGGTCATTTCGTCGCCGTCCATCTCAACGAGAGGGGTTGGCATTTTAATTTTATCCATCGGGTAAGCTGTCCTTTCTTTGTTTATATATTTAGGTAATAGTTTTTCGTTATTCGTCGCCTATATCGCTGAAATCGTCAAATCCGTCTATTGTATACAGCTCCTCGATGTCGGGATCATCGCTTCCGCCGCCCGCAAACATTGTTTCAAGCTCGTATTCAAACTTTTTGGAGATTTTGACCAATGCAAAAATTATTCCCGCCGCCAATCCGAAAATAAAGGAAACAACAGCGATTAAAGCATATGTCTTTTTCATTTAATTTTCCTCCCTATCGTCGATTTTGTCGGAGCATTCGCTGCTGCACAATGCCAAAACGGGTCTTTGCTTATTTCTTACATATTGCAGCAATGCCATTCCCGCAACCATTCCGAAAAGAAAAGCTTTTATTATTCTTATAAAGGTTCTGTTCGGTTTTTTATTGTTTTTCATATACTGATCTTCCTTTCCGATGACTGCCGTATTTTTTGTATTTTTAAGCATTTTTGGTGAAGTTAAGCAAGCCGCCCGCAAGGATCATGCCTTTTCCTCTTTCGGAAAGCGCGCACTTTACGGGAATATCTACGCCTTTTGTCTTATTTTTAATTACTATATCGCCGTCGTTTTCAATAACGGAGCGGATATTTTCAAGAGCAAGCTCGTCGCCCTGCTCTATTTTTTCATAGTCCGCTTCATTGGCGAATTCCAAGGGTATAATACCGTTGTTGATCAGATTCTGACGGTGGATACGGGCAAAGGATTTGCATACTATCGCCTTAACACCTAAATATAAGGGAGCCAAAGCGGCGTGTTCTCTTGAAGAGCCTTGACCGTAGTTTGTACCGCCCACTACGATACTTTTTTCAAGCTCCAGTGCTCTTTTGGGGAAGCTTTCGTCGCAGACGGCAAAACAGTGCTGCGAGATAGCGGGGATATTGGAGCGCAGGGGGAGTATTTTCGCGCCTGCGGGCATAATATGGTCGGTAGTGATGTTATCGCCTACCTTTAAGCTTACCTTTGCTTCAATGCTTTCGGCAAGCGGAGTGTTAACGGGGAAAGGCTTGATATTAGGTCCTCTCAGTATCTCAACGTCCTTTGCCTCCTCGGGAGAAGCGGGAGGAACTACCATATTGTCGTTGATATGGAATTTTTCGGGCATTATATACGGAGGCATTGAGCCTAAGGTGCGGGGATCGGTGAATACTCCCGCGATTGCGGAAGCTGCTGCGGTTTCGGGAGAAACCAGGTATATCCGGCCGTCTCTTGTTCCGCTTCTGCCTTCAAAGTTTCTGTTGAAGGTACGCAGGGAAACGCCGTTGGAATTGGGTGACTGTCCCATTCCGATACAGGGACCGCAGGCACATTCAAGTATTCTTGCGCCGGCGTCGATAAGATCGGAAAGCGCGCCGCACTGTGCCATCATATTGTAAACCTGCTTTGAACCGGGGGCTATGGAAAGGCTTACGTCGGGGTGAACCGTTTTACCTTTAAGAATATGGGCGACCTTTAACAGATCCTGCAATGAGGAGTTGGTGCAGGAGCCGATACAAACCTGATCTATCTTTATATTGCCGATTTCGTCTATGGTTTTAACGTTGTCGGGACTGTGGGGGCATGCAGCCAAAGGAACAAGCTCCGAAAGGTCGATGTTTACTTCGGCGTCGTAAACGGCGTCATCGTCAGCCTTAAGCTCTACCCAATCCTCCTCGCGTCCCTGTGCTTTAAGGAATGCTTTCGTAACCTCGTCGGAAGGGAATATGGATGTTGTTGCTCCAAGCTCCGCGCCCATATTGGTAATCGTTGCGCGTTCGGGAACCGAAAGACTTTTTACGCCCTCTCCGGTGTATTCCATTACCTTGCCTACGCCGCCTTTAACGGAGAGAATCTGAAGCACCTTTAAAATAACGTCCTTTGCGGAGACCCAGTCGTTTAATTTGCCGGTAAGGTTTATCTTTACCACTTCGGGCATGGTTATGTAATACGCGCCTCCGCCCATTGCGACGGCCACGTCAAGTCCGCCCGCGCCGCAGGCAAACATACCTATGCCGCCGCCCGTGGGAGTATGGGAGTCGGAACCGATAAGGGTTTTACCCGGCTTTCCGTAACGCTCCAGATGCACCTGATGACAAATACCGTTTCCGGGGCGGGAGAACCAGATACCGTGTTTTTTTGCGATGCTGCCTATAAAACGGTGGTCGTCCGCGTTTTCAAAGCCCGACTGCAAAGTGTTGTGGTCGATATATGCCACGGAACGCTCGGTTTTTACACGATCAACGCCCATAGCTTCAAATTGAAGATAAGCCATTGTACCCGTTGCGTCCTGTGTGAGAGTCTGATCGATTTTTAATCCGATTTCCGTACCTTTTACGGGTTTTCCGTCAACTATGTGAGCGGAAATGATCTTTTCGGTAAGAGTTTGTCCCATTATTTTTCCCCCTTGGGTTTATTTTTTGAATCCAATCACATATCATAAAAATGTGAAGATAAATTCCGCGATGGTTTATACCGATACTTTTTCAAAAAAGGGATTGGTATAAAATTTGCGAATTATTTAATATTATACAACATATTCAAATCGTTGTCAATGGCTTTGATTAGGGCGTAAATCTATGTAATCCTTTTGTGTAAAGGATTTGCAAAGTTATTTTTAACGTGAAAATTTTGTCAATAAGAAATTGCTTTAAGTTTCCCCAAAATTTTCTCAGTCGGCGAAAAGCCTTTTTAAAATTGCATTTAAATAATATGCTGTTCTTGATTGCAACAAAAGGACGTTTTTGGTTTTCTTAGAACTACGCTTTATGTAATATTCTCTTTTTCTCGGAAGCGAGTGCAGTTTGCGCTCCCGCGCGGGGCTTAAGATGACACCAAAGGGGGGAGAAGGTGCAATAAGCTTCACCTTATGCTGTTTCATTCAGAAAATAGTGCAAACTTTATAACAAGTGCGTTTACATACACAAGTACAAAAAATTCGGTGAAACTCATTGCCCCACTCTCCCCCCTTAGGTTTCACCTTAAGAATCCTTTCCTTACCCCCCTCTATGCGTAGTGCTGATTTTTTAGTT
>JAAVIF010000095.1 GCA_014799365.1 Oscillospiraceae bacterium | reverse complement strand
CGGATATGTACGTTCAATACAATATCTGAGGGAGCTTCGCTCCCTCACGCTGCCGCTATTGCGGCAGCGCATTTAAAAAGTAGCTTGTCTACTTTTTAAATGGATATTAGTATTATATTTGTATAGGGTCATTTGCGCCGTTATACTAATCTCTGTTTTGACTGTAGACAAAATATAGCAAAGTCTACAGTCAAAACAGAGTTACACCCTAAGCACTAATATCGGTTTAAAAAGCCATTTTATCCACTTTTTAAACCGATATTAGTTTAACTATATGGCCTGAGAATTATAAAGCTTATAGTAATCGCCTTTTTTCTCAATAAGGCTTTCATGATCTCCGCACTCGGTGATCCCCTTATTGCTTATATACATTATCTTATCGCAGTTTCTTATTGTAGAAAGACGGTGAGCTATTATAAAGCTTGTACGTCCCTTTAAAAGATGATCTATTCCCCTTTGGAGATACCTTTCGGTTTTTGCGTCTATGGAGGAGGTGGCCTCGTCAAGCACCAGAATTTTGGGATCGGCAAGGATAGTGCGTGCAAATGAAATAAGCTGCTTTTGCCCCTGTGAAAGTCCCGATCCTCTTGCGTTGACCTCGGTATAGTAGCCGTCGGGCAGAGTGGAAATAAATTCGTCCACGCCTACGATTTTTGCCGCTTCCATAGCCTCCTCGTCCGTAGCGTCCAGTTTTCCGTACTTGATATTATCCATAATTGTGCCGCTGAAAATAAAGCTGTCCTGAAGCATTATTCCCATTTGACTTCTCAGGGAATGTAAGGTGACGGAGGAGATGTCCGTGCCGTCTATGTCTATCTCGCCTCCGCTTACGTCGTAAAAGCGGCTGAGCAGGCTTACAATAGTGGTTTTTCCCGCGCCTGTGGGTCCTACAAGGGCAATACTTTCGCCCGCCTTTGCGGTAAAGCTTAAATTTTCAAGTATGTTCGGTCCCGTTTCGTAAGCGAAGGTCACGTTGTTAAAGGTGACCTCGCCCTTGATTTCAGGCATTTCGGCAGCGTTTTCACGGTCGCATATCGTGACCGGCTCGTCCATCGTTTCAAAAATACGCTCCAAATAAGAAACGGCGTTTATAAAGGTATTCATAAGGTTGGATAGATTTAAGAGAGGCTGCCAAAAGCGGGAAGCGTAGCTGCACATTGCAACGATATTTCCCAGCGAAACCGTTCCCGTACCGAAAACCAGCAGTCCCGTTATGTAGATAGCACCCCTTACCCATATTGCAATATTGTCCACGGTAGGCCATACAAGGTTGCTGAAGGTAACGGCTCTCAGCCAGCTTTTGCGGTAGCTGTTCTGTAATTTGTCGAAAACCTCCGCGTTGACCTCCTCGCGGGTAAACATCTGAGTTACCTTTGTACCCACTATGCTTTCATGAATATAGGCGTTTAGGTTGCTGCTTTTATTGCTTACCTGCTGCCACGCCTTTCTTTGCTTGTTTTTTATTATAAGCATCACCACGGCAAATACGGGCAGTCCGCAAAGCACCACCAGAGCGAGCCGCCATGACACAAAGAACATAAATATCATTATAAAGATAAGGTTAAATATCTCTAAAATAAATTTTATGATTCCGTCCGTCATAAGGTCGGAAATGCTGTTGATATAGTTTATTACGCGGACTAAAATTTTACCGTGAGGGCGGCTGTCGTAATACTCGAAGGGAAGCTTCTGCAAATGCTCAAACAGGTCCTTTCGTATATCGTAAACAATGTCCTGCCCCACCTTTGTCATTATTCTTGAACGCTTGGCGGAAAGAATAACGCTTACAAATATGGAGGCCAGCATAAGCGCACCCAAAATTATTATTTGGGGGATATTGCCCTCGGGTATGGAAACATCGAGAGCGTATTGGCTGAACAAGGGAGCCAAAAGTCCCACTATTGCCGCCGTCGCGCTTAAGGTCAGGGATAGGAAAATTTTTCCTTTATACTTCCCGCAGTATACCAACGCTCTTTTTAAATGACGTATGTCGAACGGGGTTTCAAGCGTTTCGTCTATGTCGAATTTATTTCTTGCCATTTTATGATCCTTTCCCGTTATGAAAGAAAAGTTAAAGGGAGTTAACGCTGCAATTCGTATACCTCACGGTAATATCCCTCACGCTGTATAAGCTCGCTGTGAGTGCCTATATCCGATATGGTGCCGTCCTTTAGTATAACTATCTTATCCGCGTCCTTTGCGGAAGAAATGCGCTGAGCTATTATTATTTTAGTGCAGTCAAAATCAAGGCTTCTTAAGCTTGCCTGAATACGTGTCTCCGTTTCAAGGTCAACTGCCGAGGTGGTATCGTCAAGTATCAGTATCGACGGCTTTACCGCAACCGCTCTTGCCAGCGCGATACGCTGCTTTTGTCCTCCCGAAAGTCCAACGCCTCTTTCGCCAACTATGGTTTGGTATCCCTCCGAAAGCTTTCTTATAAATCCGTCCGCGTCCGCGATCTCGGCGCACTTTACCACATCTTCGTCGGTCATGTTAACGTTGCCGAAGGCTATATTGCCCTCCACCGTGTCGGAGTAAAGCAAAACGTCCTGCGTCGCAACGCCTATTCCTCCTCTGAGCTGTTTCAGCTTCATCATTCTTACGTCGTTTCCGTCCACAAGCACTTGTCCGTCCTCAACGTCATAAATTCTGGCAATAAGCTCCGTCAAGGTGGTTTTGCCCGATCCCGTAGCACCCATTATCGCAACGGTCTCTCCCGCGTTTATCTTAAGGTTTATATCGTGAAGCACCTGCGTTTTTCCGTAGCTGAACGAAACGTTTTTAAATTCTATGTCGCCTTTCATGCGCTCGGTAAGCTCCACGGCGTCCTCGCGGTCGGCGATCTTTGTCCTGCCGTAATAAAGCTCTATTATCTTGTTTGCCGAAGCGGAAAATCTCTGAAAGTCGTTTATAATGGTGCCTATATTTCTCATAGGATTGGCAAGCGTCCAGATAAGTCCCGCAAAGGCGGTAAATTCACCTACCGTTATTCTACCCAATACGGCAAAAATTCCGCCCACTACAAGCTGTATTACCGATAAAGCCTGCGCGGTGATCTCAATTGTGGGGAAAAAGTCCATCCATTTTAAGGCGGCGGCCTTGTTTGAAGCGGAATATTCCCTGCTTTTTTCATCAAAACGCTTGATCTCGTGATCTTCTCTCGCAAAAGCCTTTACCACACGGTTTCCCGATATGTTTTCCTCCGCGAGCGTGTTCATTTGCGAAAGCTTTTCGCGAAGCGTTACATACATCGGTCTTACCTTTCTTTTAAAGATAAAGGAAGCAATGAAGATAACCGGGGTAAGGGCAATAAGGCACACCGCCGTTAAAGCGTCCATGCTGAAAAAGTAAACGATAGATACTATAAATAATACAAGACTTTCCAGCACGTTTTTAATGATCCACGCAACGCTGTGTCTTACCATATCCATATCGCCGCTCATGCGGGTCATAATGTCTCCGGTGCGGTGAGTATGGTAAAACGTAGCGTCCTGCATGTTTATGTTATCGTACAGCTTTTTGCGCACACGGTATACTACCGCCTGAGAGGTGGTTTCGTAAAGCATGTTGGAGCAGTAGGTTATACAGGTGCGCAGCAGGGTAAAGCCCACCATAGCCGCCACCATCGCAATCAGGAGATCGGACTGAGTCCTTATTATTTCCGCGCTGTTTTCGGGAACGATAAAGGTATCAACTATCCTTTGGCTCATCATCGGAGTTATTATGTACATCGACTGGCAGACCACCGACAATACCATAGCGGTTATGTACCGCCCGCGATAGCCGCTGAGATTGCTCCAGAGCCATCTTAAAAGAAACATTTTGTAATCCGCCTCCTCTTGATAATTTCTAAAAAAGGGTAAAAACTCAAAGTAAAATTTTGAAAAATCTTAACCTATTATAGCAGTATTTTTGAAAAAATAAAGTGTTATATTTACCCAAAATTTATGAAGTTTTCCTCTTTTTTTGTCTATAATCACACAATGAGAAAAAAACGAAAAAAACCGTTGACTTTTGTATACGAGGGTGATAAAATAAGCGGCGGCAAAGAAGAAATCGGATTTTCATACAACCGATTTAAGGAAGGTATACCGAAATGACAAAAAGAATAAAGAAAATATTTCTTGCATCATACATGGGATATATAACACAAGCGATAGTCAACAATTTTGCGCCGCTGCTTTTCCTTACCTTTGCGGCGGAATTTAACGTTACCCTTGAAAAAATCACCGCTTTGGTTACGCTTAATTTCGGCGTGCAGCTTGCGGTGGATCTGATAGCTTCAAAAATATCGGATAAAATCGGATATAAGCCTATGGTGGTAGCGGCGCATATTTTTTCGGCGGCGGGACTTGCGGGAATGGGGCTGCTTACTTTGACCTCCTTTCCGTTTGAGGGACTGCTTGTCTCTTCGGTGCTGTACGCGATAGGAGGCGGACTCATTGAGGTGATGATAAGTCCGATCGTGGAGGCCTGCCCCGTTAACGAAAAATCCTCGGCAATGAGCCTGCTCCATTCCTTTTACTGCTGGGGGCAGGTTTTTGTGGTGCTTATATCCACGCTGTTCTTTTTCCTGTTCGGTACGGAAAACTGGCGTATAATGGCGTTTGTCTGGGCATTGCTCCCATTGTTCAACGCTTTGTTTTTTTCAAGCTTGGATTTGTACCGGCTTGAGCCTGAGGGCGGAGCAATGAAGCTGACAAGTCTGTTTAAAACAGGGATATTCCGGCTGCTTGCCCTGCTTATGGTATGCGCGGGAGCGTCGGAAATGGCAATGAGCCAATGGGCTTCCGCTTATGCGCAAATGGGGCTCGGGGTAAGCCTTGAGATAGGCAATCTGGCGGGACCGTGTCTTTTCGCGGTGCTTATGGGGTCGGCAAGAGCGTTTTACGCCAAGTTCGGCGGAAGGATAAATTTAATGAGCTATATGATATTCAGCTGTATTTTGTGCGTTATCGGGTATCTGCTGGCATGCTTTTCTCCGTTGCCCGCCTTGGGATTTGCGGGCTGCGCGTTAACGGGTCTGTCGGTGGGGATTATGTGGCCGGGAGTGTTCAGTATAGCGGGAGAAAAATGTCCCTCGGGGGGAACGGGCATGTTTGCCTTGCTGGCCCTTGCGGGAGACTTGGGCTGTATGAGCGGACCTACCGCCGCGGGACTTATTTCGGGAGCAAACGGTGACGATTTAAAAACGGGGCTTGCGTTTGCGATAATATTTCCTTTGGTATTGGCTGCGGGTACGTCTTTGCTTAGGGCAAAGAGTGTGAAAAGACCTTGACATCGGAGTTTATATCATGATATAATAACCTCAGACCGCGGAAAGAGGAAGATATTATTTTTATGTCTTATACTATTAACCAATTAAAAATAGGAAAAATGGTTTTTAATTGGTTAATAGTGCTTTGGGTGTAATAACCATTTTGACTTTGATTTTATCCTGTGTCAAATCGAAGAAGGCAGTATCCCCAAAAAAGCAAGACGGCTGCACAGCGGAAAGGAAAGGATATACAATGAAACGTTCGGATTACATTTCATGGGAAGAATACTTTATGGGAATTGCGATTTTGTCCGCCGAGAGGAGCAAGGACAACTCAACTCAGGTCGGCGCGTGTATTGTAAGCCGCGACAGGAAAATACTTTCCGTGGGCTACAACGGTATGCCTATCGGGTGCAGCGACGACGAGATGCCTTGGGGACGCGAGGGCGGCACTCTGGAGAGCAAGTATGCCTTTGTATGTCACGCGGAGCTTAACGCTATACTGAACCATGACGGCGGCTCGCTAAAAGGCACCACCGTTTATACGACCCTTTTCCCGTGCAACGAATGCACCAAGGCGATCATTCAGTCGGGAATAAGAGAAGTAGTGTATCTGGAGGATAAGTACAAGGACACCGAGGGTATCATTGCCGCCAAGAAAATGATGGATATGGCGGGAGTGACTTACAGACAGTACATAAAAAGCGGCAAGGAAGTTTCCGTAAAGCTTTAATACAATATCGCAGGTCAAATCATATACTATTAAACAAACGGTCCGCCGGCACAAATACCGACAGACCGTTTGTTATTTGGATATTTGCGGATTAAAGCTTAATAGCGGCCTTCTCTTGCGTCCGTTCCCTCGCCTATAAGCTCGTTTTTGCGGAAGAACAGTGATATGCACCATACCGCCGCCAAGGCGACCACAATATAGAGAATACGGCTTATAATACTGTCATTGCCGCCGAAGGCCCAAGCTATGAGGTCAAAATGAAAAATTCCCATAAGACCCCAGTTCAAGCCGCCGATAAGCAGTATCCAAAGCGCGATTTTATCCATCATTTTAAATCATTCCTTTCTATTTTAGACTAAAAATCAATTTTTTCGAGGGTTTAATGATATTGTTAGCAAATCACTCCGCAATATTCCGATTTGTTCTTTGTGCAAAAACTTCAATTTTATTTACAAAATTTGTAACTTTTTACAAAACAATAAAAATTTTAAAAAAGTTATTGACAAACACGATTTAATCTTGTATAATATTAACGTTGTCGGGAGCTTAGCTCAGCTGGGAGAGCATCTGCCTTACAAGCAGAGGGTCACAGGTTCGAGCCCTGTAGCTCCCACCAATAGGCCCGGTAGTTCAGCTGGTTAGAACGCTAGCCTGTCACGCTAGAGGTCGTGGGTTCGAACCCCATCCGGGTCGCCAAGCGACGATATAAAGGTGAGTCCGAAAGGCTTACACAATTGAACACATTGATTTTCTGTGTATACAAGCTCCTGTAGCTCAGTTGGTAGAGCAGAGGACTGAAAATCCTCGTGTCGTTGGTTCGATTCCGATCGGGAGCACCAATAGAGATTGAAAAATCTCTGACTGCGGATTTAGCTCATCTGGTAGAGCGCCACCTTGCCAAGGTGGAGGTAGCGAGTTCGAGCCTCGTAATCCGCTCCACAATTTACGCTCCCAATAGGGAGCGTATTTTGAATTTGAAAAGATTTTTGCTTGTATTCGGGCTTGTAGCTCAGTTGGGAGAGCGCTGCGTTCGCAACGCAGAGGTCGAGGGTTCGAACCCCTTCAGGTCCACCACATCATTTGGAAAAATTTCCTCGGCTTTGCCGAGGAAATTTTTTGCAAATGGGAAATGGCTTCGTCGATCGCCCTTTGGGCTCCCTCCTCAGCTCATTTCCGTCTCGATTTTTCTTGAATTTCCCTTAAGGAAATTCATTTTTGCTTCGCAAAAACCGAAAAATCGAGCAGGTGCGCTCCCACAACCCAGAGGTGATTTTTAAACGCTCAATCGAAAATCTTTTTTTGTCAGTCGATCACACATCTTTTGGAAAAGCCGCGGCTTTGCTCGCTCCTTATACTAATTTGCAGACAAACTTCTCTGTCGATCGGAAATTAATGTTTATGGTGTAATTCACAATCATTTTATAGACCCTATAAAATTTTGTCTACAAGTCTACAAGATGATTGTGAATTAGTTAAAGCTTGTTTGCCAACTATCCCAATTCATGTGAAGAAATAAAATCCCATAAATGATATACTTGTTTCAGAAGGGAGGGTAACGCTTATGTATGAATGGATTTACACAGTGCAAAGGCTGATAAACTGGGTTGACGACCACGCGGTCGAAAATCCGTCGTTATCCGATATATCAGATCAGGTGGGATATTCGCCATGGTACTGTTCCGAGCAGTTTCACCGTATCGTCGGTATGACTATCAAGGAATATATGGCAAAAAGACGCTTATGTTTGGCGGCTTTGGCTCTGCGTGATTCTGAGATGACTGTAATAGACATTGCGTTTGAATACGGTTTTTCCTCACAGCAGGCTCTGACGAGAGCTTTTACCAATGCGTACGGATGCGCACCGGCCGCATACAGAAGAAATCCCGTTCCGATACCTCTGACTATGAAAAAGATCGTTATCACACCTTCACATTATATTGAACAAGGAGATTTTACCATGAGCAATTTAACAGTACCCAATTATCGTATCGAGTATATTCCGGAACATAAATATCTCGGTGTTTATGAACGCTCCGAAACCTCGGAAGGACCTATCTGGCCCGGACACGATTGCGACCTTCTTTGCGGAATAGTGCAAAGCATCACCGATTGTCACCCCATTGTTACCAATCACACGGCGGGCTGGAAATGGGTCAACGGCGAAAGAAAATACTTTTACGGACTCGGTGTGAATACCGATTACAGCGGTCCCGTTCCCGAGGGCTTTGTCCTTACCGACATCATACCCGCAAGTTACTATATCGTGTTTAATCATCCGCCCTTTGAATATCTCTCCGAGAATATTGAGGTCACTAAGAGAGTTGAAGAGCTGGCGTGGAATTTTGATCCCTCCGAATTAGGTTATGAATGGAACGAAACCGACTGCCAGGATTACCAAAGGCATTATCCCGAGGTCATCGGTTATCAGGTTCTTCGCCCCGTTAAAAAGATCAAGTGAATAAACACAAGAGATCGGCAGCCCTAAACAGCTGCCGATCTCTTGATATAAAATTATAAATTATTTTAAGCCTTACCCACAGAGCCGAACAGCTCCATTTTTTCCTTAACGGTAGCCTTGATAGCTTCCGCGCCGGGAGCAAGCAGCTTGCGGGGGTCAAAGCCCTTGCCCTCCAAGTCCTTGCCCGCTTCGATGTACTTTCTTGTAGCGTCCGCAAAGGAGAGCTGGCACTCCGTATTAACATTGATCTTGGCAACTCCGAGAGAAATAGCCTTTTTGATCATATCCTCGGGAATACCCGTTCCGCCGTGGAGTACCAAAGGCATATCGCCAACCTTTTCCTTAACCGCGGCAAGAGTTTCAAAGCTTAAGCCTGCCCAGTTTTCGGGGTATTTGCCGTGAATATTGCCGATACCCGCTGCCAGCATTGTAACGCCAAGATCGGCGATCTGCTTACACTCGTTGGGATCGGCGCACTCGCCCATGCCTACAACGCCGTCTTCCTCGCCGCCGATAGAGCCTACCTCGGCTTCAATGGAAAGTCCCTTGTCATTGCATATCTTAACAAGCTCGGTTGTCTTTTCGATATTTTCGGCGATAGGATAATGCGAACCGTCGAACATTACGGAAGAAAATCCCGCTTCGATACACTTCATTGCTCCCTCGTAAGAACCGTGATCCAAGTGAAGAGCTACGGGAACGGTGATCTTAAGCTCCTCCAGCATACCGTTTACCATGCCTACTACGGTCTTGTAGCCGCACATATACTTTCCCGCGCCCTCTGATACGCCGAGGATAACGGGAGACTGCAATTCCTGAGCGGTAAGCAGAACGGATTTTGTCCACTCCAAATTGTTGATGTTGAACTGACCTACGGCGTACTTGCCGTCGCGTGCTTTATTAAGCATTTCCTTTGCCGATACTAACATATTTATTTTCCTTTCCGCCGATTTTTTCCTTTTGCGGTAAATCGGCATAAAAAATTTACCTTTTTATATTGTAACATATTTTTATTAAAAAGGCAAGATTTTCAAATTGAAAAAAGTTTTTTTCAACGAAAGGCGGAATCCTTAGGTTTTTTGTTTAAAAAGTTCTATTCCTGTCCCGCTGTACATACAATCTATCAAAGCCTGTTCCCGTAGGTTATATGCCAATCCCGTTTAAACTGACTTAATACTGCCCGCGGTTTAAAACGGGATTGCACCCGAAACACTAATCCAACAGTTTTTAAATGGATTAGTAATAGATACACAGAAAGGAAGAACCGAAAATGTTTACTTATACCACCTCCAGAAAAAAGCTTCTTCGTACTATTATAATAGTATTGGCGGCTTTGACGGTAATTGCGATGATAATTATGGCGGTAGCCAAGGGAAGCAAGGTAGTCGCCGCGGAGAAAAAAGTGCCGATTTACGCCGTTTCACGCGCAGACAATCATATTTCCATCACCTTTGACTGCGCTTGGGGAAACTCCAACACGGACCTGCTTTTATCGCTTCTTAAAGACGCCAACGCCACGGCCACCTTTTTCGTAACGGGCGAATTTTGCGATAAGTACCCCGAGGACGTTAAAAAAATGTACCAAGCGGGACACGAAATAGGAAATCATTCCGATCTGCACCCCCACGTAGAAGGGATAAATATCAACGATCTTATTGAAGACACAAGAGAGTGCAGCAGAAAAATCAAGATGATCACGGGAGAAGAACCGAAAATTTACCGCGCGCCCTACGGCGAATACGACGACAACACCGTAAGCACCATTGAGGGCATGGGAATGAAAATGATCCAGTGGTCGGTGGACAGTATCGACTGGCAGGAGCCCGACGCCGACACCATAATCGAGAGAGTGATTTCAAAAACCGAATCGGGTTCTATCCTGCTGTTCCATAACGATCTGGAAAATACATCGCAGGCCTTGCCCGACGTGCTGACCAAGCTTAAGCAAAAAGGGTTCAGCTTTGTAAAGGTTTCCGATTTGGTTTACTTCGACAGCTATCATATAGATAACAGCGGCGTTCAGATATACGATGCCTCCGCTTTGCTCCCCACCGCAAAATATTCCGACAATTATCTTATTGATGAAGCAATGGAAATATTCAGACAAAATCTTACCTTGCAGGAAATTTACAATTTAACCGGCGGTGCTACGCCGCAGCTTCTGGAGCGCACCGGACCGCTGCTTGACGAGGAGCATATGGCGGCGATCGAAGAGGCTTCCTTTGAGGAGCTTAAAGAGGCGGTGGAAAATCTTATCAGAGTGGCGGAAAGAGAAGGCGCGGGAGAAAACGCCTCCGTAACCACTCCCTACGCCGATCAGACCGCGCCCGACACCGAGAACAACGGAAACGGAAACGGAAACGAAAATGGAAATGTTACCCAACCATCAGCATCAGATACAAACGCCTTGAACGGCGAATCCGCGGGTACATCATCTGAGCCTCCTGTTGGCTCGATCACCACCGCCAACAATTTCTTCGGTGATGTAAAGGCAGGTCAGCCTTATACCTCGACCGCTGCCACTACGCCGCCTGTAATAACTACCACTCCCGCCGCGACCACTACCGTGCCGCCCGCTGCAACGACGACGGCGCAAACCACCGTCCCCCCGCAGACGACCGCCGAAACTACTACACAGGCCGCCGCAAGGATCAATGAGGAGATAAAATAACGATATAATAAAAAGGACTGCCGTTTCTGACCTTTTAGGTCATCTGAGGCAGTCCTTTATATATTGAACAGCTTATTTACCGCGCCGACAATTCATGCCGAAGCTTTTTACCATTCTATCTCATACACTCCGTGCTTAATATAGTCCTCGGCTATCCCTCCGCACAGCAGCTCTTTACATTCGGCTTTATCCACCCAACGGTAATCCGTATGCTCCTTGCTCAAAACGGCCACTTCCTCAGATGTGGAACACAGATAAACGATAAATATCATCTTTTTTCCGCCGATTTCGTCCAAAGACGCATACAAAAATTTTTCGGGAACAACATTAAGCCCCGTTTCTTCAAACACTTCTCTTATAATACCGCCTTCGAGTGTTTCCCCCTCTTCTACCTTACCGCCCGCGCTTTCCCAGAATCCGCCCTCCTCGTCCTCGGGACTGCGGCGGATAAGCAAGGCTTTCTTAAGCTTGTGATTCAATATGACCGATTTTACAACAACGAGTGCCTGCATTTTTTATTCTCCTTTATGGGTCTTTCTCCGCGTGATCGAACCACTGACACGTATGTCAACACCCGAAGCGGCGGCTGCGCCGCTTTCTTTTTTTAGGCTTCCTATTTTACACCCGCGCCCTCACAAAGCGAATAAAGTATATCATAATACGCCGCCTTTACCAAATGAACCCCGTCCTCCGTTGCGTACTTCGGCATTAAAGCCCCGTCGGCATTTTTAAGGCTTACAGAAATATCGATATAATGCCTTGCGGCAGAGCCTGAATTTGTTACCATATCCTTTAACATTTCGTTAAAGCTGTCTATTTCATAATTATAGCAAAAGCTGCTGTCCGCCGTAACGGGAGTAATGGAAAGCACATAAAGAGAAGCGTCGGGGCAAAGAGCCTCCACCCGCGACAAAAAGCTGTCATAGTCGGCCGTAAATTCTTCGGGGCCTTCTATATTGACATCGTTTATCCCCATAATAAAAACAAGATTTTTCATTCCGCTGTTAACGATCGCAGTCAGCGGCTCTACCTGCGCGCCGCCGTATTCAAAGGTAAACTCGTCTATGTTCCGCGCCGCAACCCCGGCCGTTCCGTAACAGTTTTCCGCCAGGCCGCTGACCCCAAGCCCCCAGCAAATGCTGTCGCCCATAAAAAGGCATGATTTGATAAAGGCCTGCTGTTCGTCGGAAAAGGAAAGCTCAGAAATGGTTTCGGGACGGGTTGATGTGCTTTGAGTCTCCTCGCCGTCCTCGTTCCACGCGTCCGTAATAAGCAGGTTACCGCCTACTCCGCCGCCTGCCCCGTCATCCGAGGTGATCTCGGGAATAAATTCCCTGTTTGAAATATCAACACAGCCGCATAAGGTAAAAACAAATGCGGCTGTAATAAATGTCGGTATGATTAGTTTCTTTAATGATCTCATCTGAACTCCAAAACGTTTTTTTCGTACAAAGGCGTAAAAAACCGCACGCTTTTATACCGATCCCTTTTTAACCTCACAAAATCCAAAGTTAAAATGGGATCGCACCCGAAACGCTGATCCCCATTTTAAAAAGGGATTAGCATCAGTCATATTCATTTCTTCTTGTGGTTTTAAAGGTATAGCTAAGCTCTATGTCCTTGTTGGTGTTTTCGCGCTTAAACGCTTTTTCGATACGCTTCATTATTAAGTCGCCCGTTTGCTCGTTGGTATTGGAAAGCATTATAACAAACTGGCTGACGCTGTACCGAGAGAAAATATCGCTTCCTCTCAGGGAACGGGAAACACAGTCCTGAAGTCTTTGCATCGCTTTGTTCAATGGGTTTTGCGCGGGCATCTCGCCGTCCGAGCCGTTTACCGTCAAAAGGCATATGTTTATGCTGACTCCCGTCCTCTGAGCGTCGCGGATCTCAAGCTGATACAAATGCTTGAATATCTGATACTCGCAGAAGAACGCGCCGCTTACCTGCCTTTGCTCCAGCAGGTCGGAAATGACCGCGTCAATATCCGATTTAACGCTCTTTTTGGATTTAATGGCCGTATCGTAAAGCTCTATAAGCTCCTTTGAGGGAGTAATGCCGAATTTTGTCATCATCAGATGAGTTACGGTCTCATACTGCCGTTTCGCGCTTTCCTGATCTCCCAGCTCCGCCAGGGCTTTGATATGACTGTAATGTACAAATTCGTCGTAGGGATTGATCGCCGACGCTTTGCTGCAAATGGCAATAATATCGTGAAGCTTTCCCATAGTCCCCAACAGCTCCACTGCTATATGCACCGCCTTGCTGTACACTGAACGGTAATAGGTGTTCAAGGGTACTACCCACGACTCGTAGGCGGATTTTGCCAGGAAATCCCCCGTATACAAATTGACCGCGTTTAATATAAGACTTAGCTTTTCATCGGCGTCCTCGCTGGAAGAGGCTTCCTTAAACGCCTTTTCAAATTCCTCCGCGTCGATCTCCAGCTCGATCTCGGAATTTATGCTGTAAGCACCGTTTATACATACTATTATCGGCTCCTCACAGCCCAATTCGGATAAAATATCTCTTAAACGGTGTATCTGTGTCTTAAGAGCACTGGTTGGATTTACGCCCTCGTCCTCTCGGCTGAGAATATCTATAAGCTCCGACTGCGCCACCGCTCTGTTGTGATGTACCACAAGGTATTGAAGCAGAAGCCACAGCTTCTTTGACCTTTTTGAGTGCTCGCTGACGGTATTATCCTTATAAGATACGGAAAACTCGCCAAACATCGCTATTTTAAGCTTATTCATTAAGATTACTCTATCCTCCCGCTGAAAATTATATCGATCCGTTTTAAAACTGACGTAATACCCACAGTTTTAAAAGGGACCGGTATTACTCTTATCCGTGCGAATTTTTCCTCGGTCGGTTTAAAAAAAGAATCGAAAAGGCAAGACCTGTTCGAAAAATTTTTGCACAAAATAAACCCTTGTTAAAATTATAACCTTTATGGTAAAAAAATTCAAGGCAAATTGTGAAAAATAGTTACTGAATATGAAACCGCGCAAACAATGCTTTTTGGCAATTTATACAAATATACCGCCGATTAAGAATTGAAAACGGTTACACCGATCCTATTTTAAACCGACGTATTTTAAAAAAACGGATTGGATTTGCACGGTGCTGAAAAAACGATACAGCGGTGATCACACACAAAAAACGCTCTACCTTCTGCCGTCTCCGTCGGTCAGATCGGGCAAAAACTCCTTGACCTCCGCTCCGCGCCTTACTATCATTCTCGCTTCGGCGATGTCTTTTATTTCACCCAACGCGATAAAAGTGCTCATGGCGTTTCCGATAGCGGTAGCCTCGGTAGGTCCGGCGATTACCGTTCTGCCTGTGGCGTCGGCGGTAAGCTGACATAAAAATCCGTCCTTAGAGCCGCCGCCGAAGATATATACCGCGGGATAAGTGTAACCGGTGATCTTTTCAAGATTTTCAAGAGTCTTGGAAAACTCCGCCGCCAAGCTTTCGTAAATCACCCTTAAGGTCTGGGCGATGGACTTGGGCTTTGTCTGTCCCGTTTTCTCGCAGTATTCGATCACCTTTTTCGGCATATCGCCGCTTTTTAAAAACGAGGGATCGTTTGGATTGATTTTCGCGATAAAGGGCGGCGCGCTTCTTGCGAAGGCTTCCATATCGTTGTAGGTAAACACTTCGCCGTTAGAGTTAAAGTACCTTCTGCACTCCTGCAAGAACCATGTGCCGGTTATATTTTTGAGAAAAGTTACAGTACCGCCGTAGCCGCCTTCATTTGTAAGCTCGCTTTCAAAGGAAAGATCGTTTATAATAGGCTCTTTCAGCTCTGTGCCGAATAAAGCCCACGTGCCGCAGCTTATATAGGCAAACCGCTTTTCCGAGGAGGGCACGGCCAGTATCGCGCTGGCGGTATCGTGAGATGGGGCGGCAAATACGGGTATCTCTTTGTCCGCATACTCCGCTTTAAGACAGCCTATGCGGCTTCCCGGCATTACAAGCTTACCGAAAATACGCTTGGGCAGTCCGAGTCTGTCAATAAGCTCCCAATCCCAATCCCTTGTTTTGGGGTCAATAAGTCCCGTTGTAGTGGCCTCGGTGTATTCATTCGCCATTACTCCCGTTAATTTGTACGCTATAAGATCGGGCATCATCAGCATGTGATAAGCACTTGCAAGAACGGACGGTTCGGCCTTCTGCACCGCAAGCAGCTGGTACATGGTGTTTATCTGCATTTGCTTGATACCCGAGCGCATGTACAGCTCCTTTTCGGGAATCTCCTCAAACAGCTTTTCGGGAATACCGTCGGTGCGCCCGTCGCGATAGCATACGGGCTTTTGCACAAAATCACCGTCCTTGTCCAGCAGTGCGAAATCGACGCCCCAAGTATCTATCGACACGGCGTCAAAGCCGTAGTCCTCCGCTTTGTCGATAGCCTTATCCACTTCTCTGAAAATCATGTCGATATTCCAGCAGGTCTTCCCGCCGGATACTATCGGGGTGTTGGTAAAGCGGTGTATCTCGGTAGAGCAAAAGCTTTTGTTTTCGTAGCTGCAAAGCAGTGCTCTGCCCGAAGAACCGCCGAAGTCAAAAATTAAAACCTTTTTCATAAAGCACCTTTTCGGAATCCTTCTTTACAAGACGTGTGCGCGGTAAAGACAGGTTCTCAGTTAAAATTACGCAAAGAATCAAGAATACTTCCTATAACCGGGATGACGGAGAGGGCAGCCCTTCCCGATCTCTATACATTCGTCGATTTTTTCTCTTGTAAGAGGATGCGCTCCGCCAAGCTGTCTTGCGACCAAGGAAACCTTTGCGTAATGCTCTACGGTTTCCATGCGGTAATACGCCTGAGTTAAGTCAACTCCTACCGAAACCACGCCGTGATTTTCCATTAAAATAGTGTCATGATACTGCAAAAACGGCTTTATTGATTCGGCAAGACCCACCGAGCCGGGAGTGTCGTAGGGAGCAATGGGGACGCTGCCCAAGAAAATAACCGCTTCCGGCATTGAGTAATCGTCAAGAGGGATATGAGCGATCGCGAATCCCGTAGCTGTGGGGGGGTGAGCGTGAACCACAGCCGTAATGTCGGGACGCTCCTGATAACAGCTTAAGTGCATTTTAAATTCGGAAGAGGGCTTATATCCGGGGGCTTCCTTTATTACCTCGTTTTTACCGTTTACCATTACAAGCATTTCGGGACGGAGTATGCGCTTGCTGGTGCCGGTGGGGGTTGCGACAAATACGTCCTCGTCCAGCTTTACGGAGATGTTGCCGTCATTGGCAGCTACAAAGCCCAACTGCCATAAATTGTGTCCAACCTCGCAAATCGCTTCGCGAGCTTCATTTTCGGTCATTTTATATTCCTCCTGAAAAATTGGATTATACTATGGGCTATCTGAAAAGTCGCAATTTGCACAATTTCTACTAACTGCGGACGCTTTCTGCGTCAAAAATGCTCGGAATACGAGAGTATTCCTGCGCTTTTTTCCTTGAAATCG
>JAAVIF010000094.1 GCA_014799365.1 Oscillospiraceae bacterium | reverse complement strand
TGAAAATCATATTGTAGACAAAATTTTACAGGGTCTACAATATGATTTTCAATTACACCCTAAGCACTAATTTCCAATCGACAGCAAAATTTGTCTATACTTTGATTGGAAATTAGTATTAAACTGTGGGTATTACGTCAGTTTAAAATGGGATTGGTTCAAGGCATGCACCGACCTGCTTACTGCTTCCTCATCTGCCTTAAAAACAGCAGCACCGCGAGTATAAGAACAATAACCGTATACCCAAGCACCCAGTAAAGATGAGAAAAAATATCCGAATAATTTCCGTTCAGCACCGCTCTTTCAAGCTCCACCGCGTGAACGAATGGCAGCGCGTATGCTATATCCTTAAAAACGCCGCCGACCAGATCAAGGTCAAACCAGATTCCCGACAGCCAAGCGGTAAGATTCGTCAGCAGCGCGCCGCAGATACCGCCCACCTGCTTTACTCCCAGTATGCTTCCGAAAAGAAGCCCCAGGGCAATGAAGAATAAGGATACCGGGATTATAAACAGCACTGCGTATACAATAGTAAGTGTAACGGGCAGTCCAAGAATAATTGCGGCTATGTAGCAGATAATGCTTTGCGTTGCCGCTATGGGCAGAATCGGCAAAGCATAGCCGAAAATAAAATCCCTTGCCGTAAGGGGAGTAGTGTAAAGTCTCTGCAATAAAGCACTTTCCCTGTCCCTTGCGATCAGTGTGGCGGCAAACAGGGTCATAAAGGAAAGCCCGAATACCGTAATGCCGGGGGCAAGGCTTTGGATCTCAAACAGACTTACGGGTATGTTGGCTTGTATGGCGGAAAGCAGTAAGATCAATACAAGAGGAAAGCCCAGGCCGAAGCATAAATTTAAAGGATCGCGCAGTATTTCCTTTGCCGTTCTGCCCGAAAATGTCAGCAGTCTCACATTGATTCCCCCTTTACTGTTTTTATGAAAGCGTCCTCGATTTTTTCCGTGTTCGTCCTTTTCTTTAATTCCTCGGAAGTTCCCAGCGCAAGCAGCTTTCCGTCCTTCATAATGCCAATGCGGTCGGAAAGAGCTTCCGCTTCTTCCATATAGTGCGTAGTCAGAATAACGGTGTTTTTTCCCTTAAAAGAACGTATAACGTCCCATAAATCGCTTCGTGCAAGCACGTCCAAGCCTAAGGTGGGTTCGTCGAGAAACAGTATCTCAGGCTCGCCTATAAGTGCCATAGCGATACTTAATCTTCGCTGCCAGCCGCCCGACAGCTTTCCCGCTTTTTTAGCGAGTACGCTGTTTAAATCAAACTTTTCGCAAAGCTCTGCTGTTTTCTGTTTTTTCTTTTCTTTTGAAAACCCGTGAACACCGCACATCAATTCAAGATTTTCTTTTACGGTCAAATTCGGTGCTACCGCCGTTTCCTGCGGCGATACGCCGATTATTTTTTTCACCTCCGACGTGTCGGAGATAATACTGTTTCCTCCCAGATAAGCGTTTCCGTCGGAGGGCTTGGTCAAGCAGGAAAGCATTTTTATTGTGGTCGTTTTTCCCGCGCCGTTTACGCCCAACAGTGAAAACAGTTCGCCCTGCTCAACGGTCAAGTCAAGGTGATCCACTGCGGTCAGCTCCTTATACTTTTTCGTTAAGCCGACAGTTTTTATCGCATCCATTGTTATTTTTCTCCTTCCCCGCAAAAACGATGCTTTAATCCTATATATCCGTCGGTCAGTACTCTGCTTATAAATTCCATGTCCCAATTTAAGTAGGACGTGGCAAGCATAGTTGCGATACCGTGTACATATATCCACATCTCCAGATGAAACATATAGGCCTCGTCCTCGCTTAAACCCGTATTTTTCATTATTATTTCGATCAGAGGCCTTATTTCCTCCCGATTTTCTTCAATGCCTTCATTTGAACGGTCACGCATATAAAGCAATTTGAAAAGCTCCCGCTCTTCCTTGGCAAAGCGGATATAACCCATACCGCTGGCTTTATACACGGGATATTTTCCGCTTGACATATCCTCCCGCAAATAAGAATTATACAGCTTGTTCGCTTCGGACAGGACCTCTCGCTGTACCTCTTCCATGTTCTTGAACAGACCGAAAATAGGCTTTACGGAGCAGCCGAGCTTTGCGGCTAACGCTCTGGCCGTAAGAGCGGATATTCCCTGCTCTTTTGTAAGGTCCAATGCGGCTTTTGTGATTTCGGCTTTGGTGAATTTAAATTTCGGCGGCATTTTTTCTCCTTTAAGAAACTTTTGTTGTGCAACTTATGTTACTTATTATACATTGAGCCTTTGATTTTGTCAATAGGTTTACATAATTTTCTTGCTATTGAACCGATTGTATGTTATACTAATCTCAAACCGAACCATAAACATTAACGATAGTTTCGGTCTGAGAATAGTATTATACTTTTATAAATATAAAAAAGAGTAATTAAAGGAAATAGGAGCATGAACACGGAAAGAGAAAACCTGAATAAAATTTATTACCCGATTCACATTAAGGCTTTTGAAATTTTGGCGCGTTTTCAGTGCCGAATTTTTGAGCCCGAATTAGGCTGGTACAACGGCCATTACAGCAAGGACGAAAACGGACAGTATCAGACCGACTATTTTCCCATACCCGTTATAAGCGTGAAAGGGTGCTGCGATATAGAAATCGGCTTTGAACAGATAACGGTATCGGCAAAGCTTAAGCGTGAGGATGCTTTGTCTTATTCCTTTGATGATGTAAAGGACACGCCCTTTGAAGCCTACGGAGCGGAAGACTATCTTGCGGATTATTATAATTCCGATATGACTGTTGAACAGCTTTACGAAAATATAAAAAACAGTGATGAAAAAGAAATAGGATTCAGCTTTGTGTTCGATCACGATTCCGACAAGGATATTTTGTTTGATTTTGCAAAGCTTCTGCGCCGTAAAGGGTTTTATTATTGACATTTGATAAGAACGCAATTTAATACTATTCTTAAGCTAAAAAGATTCTGAAATTTAGAGGATTAGCTTAAGAATAGTGCTTAGGGTTTAATCTTATTCTAAAATTATCTGTCAAAAATTTTAGAGGTATTTTAGAATAAGATTAGTATAAGCAAAGCACGGCAAAACGAAAGGTTGGTTAAAATGTCTAAAACTATTTACCTGTTCCGTCACTCCAAGCCTTTTAGACCCTGCGCGCTTCAAACCGAGCAAATACCTCTGTCTCCCGAGGGCAAGCAGTTGATCAAAAAATTTCTTTCGGACGGCTTTGACGGCGTTAAAGCCGTTTATTCTTCCTCCTATCTTCGCGCGAAAGAGACTGCCGCTTTCTTCAATAAACCGGTAACCGAGGACAGCCGGCTGATCGAACGCAGAATCGGTGATCCCGAAGGCTTTACAAAGGAAATATGGGTCGGGCAGTATACCGATTTTGATTTGAAAAACAGCGGCGGTGAGAGCTTTTCGGAGGTAAACAGAAGAATGACGGAAGCCGTAAATGATATTTTGAATAAAACAAAGGACGGAGAGGAAGCCGCAGTTGTGTTTCACGCCGCCGCGATCTGCGCTTATCTTATGAATTACTGCGAAATAAAGGTGATTGAAGCGGAAAGCAAGTCAAGAGAAATAAGCTTTAACGGAAAGGCCGTATTGAGCGGAAGCATAGCTTGTCCGTCGTGCTTTAAGCTGATGTTTGAAGAAAAGCTTGCTGATGTTTCGTATTTGTGCCTGTAAAAAAGGAGTTATTTATGCTGAGACGTTTAGAACAAAACGAATTTGAATCATACGCCCAATACGCCTACAAATTGGCTCTTGATATGTCATGCTCGTCATATCCCACTTACGCCGACGGGATAAAGACGCGTGAGGATTTTATCGAAAAATCAAAAAGAGGGATAAGCGGCGATTTAAATACCGAAATTTTACTTTTTGAATCAAAGGGCAGCGTTAAAGGGTGGATTCACTATTACGTGCGGCCCGAAGATAAGTATCTTTCCTTTTATTCCTTCTGTATAGAGGAAAATACCTCGGAAGCGGTCTCGGAGTTTCTTTCATATGCGGGTGAAAAATATTCGGGGTATACTGTCGATCTCGGTCTGCCCGACGCAAACAAGGAAGCGGCAAAGGCGTTGACGGAATCGGGCTTTGAGAATATTGAAAACAGTCATGTTAACGTGCTGAGCTTTGAAAATTATTCCTGTCGGGAAGAAAAGGGAAATATCTGTGCTGTGGATAAGGAAAATTTTCATTTGTTCAAAAGGCTTCATGACCCCGTTTCCGCTGATATGTACTGGAACAGCGGCAGGCTGAAAGAAAAGTACTTTTCCGATGAAAAGAAATGGCACTTGTATCTCTCTATGAACGGGGAAAACGCCGAGGGGTGCGTTTACTTTGTTTTTGCGGGCAATATTATGGAGATATTCGGGATAGATTTTGTTAACGGCGTTTTTGATAAAGAGATAATGCGGGATTTGTTTATAAAATCGCTGAATGTAAGTAAAATGTCGGGAAGCGTCAAATATATGTACTTTTTTACGGACAGCGATGAGGAACAGGAGATTGTAACGGAAGCGGGAATGAAGCATATAGGAGATTATAAGCTTTTCAGAGGTCGAAGCGTTGATAGACAACGAAAAATACTATCCGGGCTATCATATGAATAAAAAACATTGGTATACGATAATACTTGACGGCTCGGTCTCTTATGAAGAAATTTGCGGTAGAATAGACGGGAGCCGTTTGCCGGCAAAGAAAAAATAAAAATATGGATAGCTATTGACTTTTGTATGAAATCGTACTATAATATTTTGGTACGATTTCATACTTTTATTTTTTTGAGGGATAAAGCAGTGGATAAAAAAATCATCTCTTTCAGCAAACGCTGGAACTATCTTATAGCGGAAACCAATGCCGCCTATCATGACGCTTCGGTAAAATTGGGCATATCCGACAGTGCATCCATTATTCTGTATACTATCTGCAACAGCGGCGGCAGCTGCTTGTTAAGCGAAATTTGCCTGTTGTCGGGTATAAAAAAGCAGACCTTGAATTCGGCGATAAGAAAGCTTGAGGAGAACGGTATAGTTTATCTTGAAGCCGTTGACGGCAAGAAAAAAAGCGTTTGCCTTACCGAAAAGGGGAAGATGTTTTCCGAAAAAACCGTACGTAAAATTATACAAATGGAAAACGAGATACTTGAGGAATGGACAGAGGCAGAGAGACGGCTGTATATTGAGCTTACCGAAAAGTTTCTTAACGGTTTAAAGGAAAAAACAAAACTGTTGTGATATTGTATAGTAAAAAAAGGAAAGGCAGATTATATAAATGCAAATTTCAATTTCGGAGCATTTCGGATATAAAAAATTGCTGAGATTTACTTTTCCGTCCATTGTAATGATGATAGTGACTTCAATTTACAGCATAGTGGACGGTCTCTTTGTGTCAAACTTTGTGGGACTTACGCCCTTTGCGGCGGTAAACCTGATAATGCCGTTTTTGATGATACTGGGATCGGCGGGCTTTATGTTCGGCACGGGAGGAAGCGCGCTGGTGGCGAAAACCATGGGCGAGGGCAAAAAAGAAAAGGCGAATAGGATATTTTCGCTTTTGGTTTACTCCGCCGCCGCGGTGGGCGTGATCTTTACCGTTTTGGGAATAATTTTTCTCCGCCCTATTTCCGCTTTTTTGGGGGCGGAGGGCGAATTGCTTGAAAATTGTGTGCTTTACGGCAGCATTTATTTGCTCGCAATGCCGTTTTTCATATTACAGTACGAATTTCAAAGCTTTTTTGTTACGGCGGAAAAGCCGCGCTTGGGACTTTTGGTCACCGTCGCGGCGGGAGTTGCCAACATAATTCTGGACGCGCTTTTTGTTGCGGTGCTTCGGTGGGGCTTGGCCGGAGCGGCTCTGGCCACCGCAGTAAGCGTGTTTGTCGGCGGAGCGGTTCCGATAATTTATTTTGCGCGGGAAAACACCGGCCTTTTCAGATTGGGCAAAACACAGTTTGATATAAAGGCCTTGCTCAAAGCCTGCGTCAACGGCTCTTCGGAGCTTATGAGCAACATATCGATCTCCATTGTCAGCATGCTGTACAATTTCCGACTGAACAGCTACGCGGGAGAAAACGGTATTGCGGCATACGGGGTCATGATGTACGTAAATATGATCTTTTTTGCCGCCTTTGTGGGCTATTCGGTAGGCACCGCGCCCGTCACAAGCTATCATTACGGCGCGCAAAACAAGGACGAGCTGAAAAGCCTGCTGAAAAAAAGCAGTATTATAATAAGTATTTTTTCCGTTTCAATGTTTATTCTTGCTCAGGTCTTAGCCGTTCCCCTTGCGCAAATGTTTACAGGTTACGACAGGGAGTTGATGGAGCTTACCGTTAACGGCTTCAGGATTTTTTCTATTTCCTTCCTGTTTGCCGGTATTGCAATTTTCGGATCGTCTTTTTTTACTGCCTTGAATGACGGCTTGACCTCCGCGCTTATTTCATTTCTTAGAACCTTGGTGTTTCAAGTGGCGGCGGTACTTATACTTCCGATCTTTTTTGAGATAAACGGAGTTTGGTTTTCTATCGCGTCGGCGGAGCTTGTGGCGGCGGCAGTAACGATTGCCTTTATTTTCATAAAAAAGAAAAAGTACGGTTATTTATAATTTTTTGTTGCGATAATTTAAAATTTATAGTATAATAGACCTGTTCGATAATTTGTTGAACGGGTCTTTTGTTAATGTCGGTGTATGCAAAAAAATCCCGACAATTTTTAAGCCGAGATCGTTATATTTATGGAAGGAGAAAAATCTCAGATGTCTGAACCGTTCGTTTGGTCCAACGAGGATTTTGAAGCCTTTTATTTAAAGCACTTTAAATTTGTTTACCGCGTATGCTTTATATATATGAAAAACAGCTTTGACGCCGAGGACTGCGCCGAGGACGTTTTTGCCAAGGTGCTTAGCGGCAAATACAGCTTTAACAGCGAAGAACACGAAAGAAAGTGGCTTTCCGTAACCGCAATGAATTTGTGCAAGGATAAATTAAAAAGCTGGTGGCACAAAAAGACGGCGGCGTTGGATCAGTGCGAGGAAATGAGCGCGGAGGGCGGCTTTGAAACGGACGAGACCTTAAAAGAGGTCATGAAGCTTCCGCCCAAATATAAGGACGTTATTTACTTATACTATTACATGGGGTATAAAACCGACGAGATCGCAAAAATTTTACATAAACCCTCGTCTACCGTCCGCAATCATATGAGAGAAGCAAGGGAAGCGTTAAAAATAAAGTTAGGAGGTGAATCCAAGTGACAGACGAAAGAATAATAAACGTCGTTGACAGCATAGAGCCCGATGCTGACGCAAGACAGCGCATGTACGGCAATATACTTAAAAAAGCGCAAACAAAGGCAAAAACCGTAAACACTTTAAGGATAGTTAAGACGCTGGCTTCCGCTGCCGCTTGTGTTTGCCTTGTGATAGCTGTCGCCGTGTTTTTTAGGTTTGGCGCGGCTGATTTTGAAAATACGGCTTCGGGGGGAGCGGACATGAACGGTTACGCCGAAGCCATGTATGAAGCGAACTTAAATGACGATAACGCGGACGTGGCTCAAGACGCCGTAAATATCGACGCATTTACCGCCGCCCCGGAAATGGAGTTTGAGGAAACGGCGATGGCGGCGGCGGAAGAATACGACGGGATGGAAGCCGCTTTGGGAGAAGCAAACGCCGTGCCTCGGGAAGATAAAAATATATGGGATGATTATGAGGGCAATATTGACGGTGAATACGTCATAACCTTTGTTCTTCCGCAGGGCGCGGTACATTACGATAACAGTGACGTCGGTGCCGCAAATGTCACATATAAGTCGTTAAGCACCGATTTTGATTATAACGGACACATTTACACTCTTTCCGCTTCAAAAGAAGATTACGAAAGTTCGGGGCCTGTCGGAGAAATAATCGAGTACGACGGGATAGATTCGGAAACAAACGCCGTAATATATTCAATAGACAGCGGAGATACTGTAAGCTTTCAGGCTCGCTGGTCAAACGGGACATACAGTTATTTGCTGTGCAGCACCGACGAGGTGGAAAAAGAAGATTTTCTCGCCGTTTCGGCTGAGGTGATAGAAAACAACCGTTATTAGTATAATACCAATCCCTTTTTATACTAATCTCTGTTTTGACGGTAGACAAAATATAACAAAGTCTACCGTCAAAACAGAGTTACACCCTAAGCACTAATATCTGTTTAAAAAGCCATTTTATCCACTTTTTAAACAGATA
>JAAVIF010000093.1 GCA_014799365.1 Oscillospiraceae bacterium | reverse complement strand
CTCAAACGCTTACAAGACCGACGAGGATAACTACTATAAGTATCTTCTCTTAAAGCTTGGATATGACGAAGATTTTATCAAGTCTGCTTATGAGGGCAATGACAATATTGTTGACTACTTTGCCGAAAATTACAAGATCGACTTGAAGAATTTTCAGTCGTATATCAGCCGCAAGCAGGCTATTCAGGAAGCCTTTGACAAAATGGTCGGCGGCGGTATCTCTGAGTATTGGACGGAAGAAGGCGGATACACCGATTCGTTTTTAAATCTAAAAGATGACGCAAAGGTCATCATTGACGGTATAATCGATGAATACAAGGAAGCGATTTCCGACCTTGATTTCTATACCAAGAGAGAGCAATTAAACGAAGATCTTAACGGCATAAAGGACAGAACATATTCTGTTTTAAATGCGGGAAATGATTCGGATTCTTCGGGTTCTTCAAACTCCTCAAACGAATCCTCAAAAACCTTCAACTGGATCGAAACAGCAATCGAAAAGGTAAGCAAAGCCGCTTCAAGGTTCGGCAATATCGTAAGCAACACCTTTAAATCTTGGACTGACCGAAACAGTGCTTTGAAAAAGCAGATCAGCGAGGTCAACAAAGAGATTGACTTACAGCAAAAGGCATATGAGGTATATACTCAAAAGGCCGATTCTGTCGGCTTATCCGATTACTGGACAGACAAGGTTCGCAACGGGTCTATTGATATAAGTGTAATTACCGATGATGATTTAGCCGATAAGATCGACGAATTTAAGGAATGGTACGATAAGGCGCAGGACTGCAAGGAAGCCGTTGACGAGTTAAAAGAATCTCTTTCGGAGCTGTACAAAACTTCCTTTGATAATACTATCGCAAAGTTTAGCGATATAATATCGGAGATCGACTTTAACAAGTCCATGCTTGAAGAAAAAATCTCGCGGTCGGCACAAAGCAGTTACGTTTCCTTTGATAAAAACCAAGCCGCTTTAAGAAAGAATATCGGTTATTACGAACGGCTTATTGCCCAAGAGAAAAGGAATATCGCACAGCTTGAAAAGGAAAAGGCCGAACTGACAGCGATCTTGCGGCTCGGAATCCAAAACGGGACCATTATCGAAGGCACCGAGGAATGGGCGGCAATGCGCGATAAGATCAACGACGTTACACTTGCTGTCGAAAGGGCAAACAACTCGCTTTTGGATTACGGCGAATCAATAAACGAGATATACGAAAAACTGTTTGACAATATATCAAAGAATTTTGACCATAAGCTTAACGAAATTCAGCATTTGAGCAGTTCTTACGATATAGGAATCAGTATGTTGGAGGCTAAAGGCTATCTTGGCAGCGTTAATTTCTACACCGCTTTACAGGACAGCCAAAGAGAAAGCCTCGGACTGCTTAAGCAGGAGCTTGCTTCGCTTCAAAAGGCCTTTGCCGAATCGGGAGCGGAGGAATACTCCGACGAATGGTTTGAAATGAGAGCCAAAATTCTCGATGTCAACAAGGCGATACGCGAGGGCGAGCTGTCCTTGCTGGAGTATGCGAAAGCGTTGCGTGAGATCGAATGGGAACACTTTGATTATTTGCAGGAGCGTATTTCGGATATTACGACCGAAGCGGACTTTCTTATTGATCTTTTGGACGGCTCAACACTTTATGACGACAAGGGTAACTTTACCGATAAAGGCCTGGCGGCTCTGGGTCTGCATGCCCAGAATTACAATGTCTATATGGCACAGGCCGATAAATATTATCGGGAATTGCTGTCTATCGAAAAGGAGCTGGCTTCCGATCCGTATAATACCGATTTGGTAAAGCGCAAGGAAGAATTGCTTGAATTGCAGCAAAAGTCTATTCTTGCAGCCGAAGATGAAAAGCAGGCAATGATCGACCTTGCAAAGAGCGGTATAGAAGCCGAGCTAAGTGCTTTAAAGGAGCTTATTCAGGCATATACGGACGCCTTGGATTCCGCAAAGAGCCTGCACGATTATCAGAGAAAGATAGCCGATCAAACCTCAGAAATCGCTTCTTTGGAAAAGCAGCTATTGGCCTATGAAAATGACAGCTCGGAAGAAGCAAGAGTAACAAAGCAAAAGCTTCAATCAGGTTTGGACAAGGCAAAGGACGATTTAAAGGAAACCGAATACGAAAAATATATCAGCGAACAAAAGGAGCTGCTTGATAATCTGTACGCCGATTATGAAGAAAACATGAATCGGCGTTTGGATAATGTTGACGCTTTGCTCGAGGATATGATAAGAACGGTCAACGACAACGCGGGCGAAATTTCCGATACGCTGTCCGACACCGCAAGAGAAGTAGGCTACGAGCTTTCGGACAGTATGCAGATAATTTGGAGCAATGCGGCGGGAACGATAACGGACGCCGTTTCCCTATATGGGGACAATTTCTCCGACGAGCTTACTACCGTTAATCAAGCTTTAAGTCAAATTGAAACAAACACGGCGGCGTTTATCGAGGCGGCCAATAATTTTGCTTCACAAAGTATCAGTGAAATAAAATCGGAGATCGGTGCTTTGTCAAATGCCATTTCGGGTTCACAGTCCGGCTTTACGGATAATGGATCGGATTCGTCCGTCGGTTCGGATACGTCCGTCGAACCTGCTCCCTCCGCCTCTCCCGCGCCCGCGCCAAATCCCGCTCCCGTTACAAATCCGCCCCCCGAAAAGGAAATTGAAGTCGGCGGAAAGATAAACGCGGGCAATGCGCTTATTTATGACTATGCGGGTGCGCCGGTGTCGGAAGGCGAAAGGCAGGTATTTGCCAACGATCCTATATATACTGTTTTAGGCGAGCTGAACGGATTTTTAAAGGTACGCTGGCACAAGCTTAACAGCGGTGTTACGGGCTGGTTCAGAAAAACCGATGTAACGGCGTATAAGAACGGAGGTCTCGCGAATTATACGGGACTTGCACAGGTAGACGGCACTCCGTCAAAACCCGAGTATGTGCTTAATCCCGACGAGACAAAGAATTTCCTTGCTCTGAACGAGACCTTGAAGCATATTGATCTCGAAAAGCTCAATGCGAGCGGAATTTTGCCCAAGCTTGAGGATTTTGTGAATACCAACGGTATGCTGTCGGATATAAGAACTCTGCAAAGGGCGGAGTTTTCCTCTGCAATGGGAGATGTTAATATAACAATTCCCATTGAACGAGTTGAGGATTACAACGATTTCGTTAATCAGCTCAGGAACGACAGACAGTTTGAAAAGCTGGTTCAGGCCATGACCGTCGACAGGGCTGTCGGCAAAAGTGCTTTGGCCAAGAATAAGTTTAGGTGGTAAACAAGATTATGATAACGGGGAGACAAAATACGTCTCCCTATTATCATTTTTTTATTTTGTATAAGCAATAAAAAACGAAAGGAAATTTAATGACTAATAAAAGAAAAATCGATTTTCTGAAAAATGAAATCGACCGATACAAGCAGCAGATGTCGGCATTACAGTCCGAAAATACCGAATTGACCGTTAAAATTCAAAAGCTTAACAAAAAGGATTATGACAGGCAAGAGCTTATTGACAGAATGCTGACAGAGGTCCAAACCTTAAAGGACGAATACAACAGCTGCGTTAAAGAATTGCAGGGATATAAGGGAAAATACATTAAGCTTCTGGAGCATTTAGCTTCATTAAAAAAGCATTATAAAAAGGAAATCGGCAAAATGCTCGGTGACGTGCAACGAAAATAGAAAGGAATAAACAATGTATGCGACGGATTTTGAATACGCGGGACAATTTTTAAGTGATTTTGGGTTTATAATTTGCAGCTTCGGCGGGAGCAGAGGATTGGAAACGGTCAGCGCGGGTTCGGAAATCACTTTTAACAAGGTTTCCAGAAATCACGGGAAAATTTACAGTCTCGTCAATACGCAATATGACGGCTGCGTTCAGGCCTCTTTTCAGATATGCAAGAATCCTTGTGTATTTAATAAGCAGCAAATAGTAAGCGATGAATACCGTGAAATCATTCGTTGGCTTAACCGCAAGGAGTTTTTGGATTTTCAGCCCTTTGATGCGGCCAAGGACGACCGAGAGGAGATACATTTCAAAGCAAGCTTTAACGTTAACAAAATTATTCTGAACGACATTCTTTGCGGGCTTGAGCTTATTATGGAAACCGATAAGCCCTTCGGCTACGGCGCGCTTCGGAATTTCAAACGAAAATTTAAAGCAAACGAAGCGGGAAAAATATGGACTCTGAGGGATTATTCCGATGAGATCGGAAGCATATATCCCAAAATCGTTGTGACCTGCAATGCAAACGGAGAATTAAAAATCTCAAATTCCGACGAGGGCTGCGAAATGATCATTAAGAACTGTAAAAAAGGCGAGATCATTACTATTGACGGAGATAATCAAATCATTTCCTCTTCCCTTCCCCTTGAAAGTCATGATATTGCAGCAGATTTTAATTACGATTTTTTCAGAATAGGAAATTCATTCGCCGGCCGAGAAAATAAAATCGCGGTTTCACTGCCCTGTGAATTGAATATAGCTTACTGCCCTATTATTAAGGATATACCATAAGGAAGGAGGACATTAAATGCAGCTTAAATTTGATTCCACACATAACGCGATCCCGCCTGCCTTTGTTCTGACTACGCGCAGCGGGCGAAAGCTCGGTGCCGTCCCCGCGCAAAATATTCAATTCAACGACAGGCTCAACGCTTATTCCGAGTTTTCTTTTAAGGTATATAAGTATAACAATAATGTAAGATGCGACATTTGGGATAAGGTAGATAATTTTAAATTGGTGTTCTGTCCCGAATGGAATATGTGGTTTGAAATAAGGGTTGAGATCAGCGAAAAGGACAATACCGTTAAAAATGTTGAGGGAAGAACTCTCGGCGAGGCGGAATTATCACAGATCTTAATATACAATACCGAAATAAATACCGAAAACGATATTTTAAGAGAAGACTATAAGCCTACGGTGCTGTGGAATCCCGCAGATCCGCAGGCCTCTTTATTGAACAGGATAATGGAAAAAGCACCCCATTATCGGATAAAGCATGTTGACGAAAGCATCAAGCGTATACAGAGAACATTTACCTTTGACAATAAGTCCATATATGACGCTTTTCAGGAAATTGCCGAGGAGATCGTATGTCTTTTTGTAATTGAGACAAAAGCTTCCGAGGATAAGTTGATTGACAGAACCGTAAGCGTGTATGATCTGGAAACGGTATGCAATGACTGCGGTTACAGAGGAGAATTTATTGATAACTGTTCAAAATGCGGAAGTAAAAACGTCAAAAGCGGGTATGGCAGCGACACTACGATATTTATATCCACCGATAATCTTGCGGATAATATTACCTATTCCGTTGATGTCGATAATGTTAAAAACTGCTTCAAGCTTGCCGCGGGCGACGACTTAATGACCGCGGCAATAAGAAACTGCAATCCTAACGGAAGCGATTATATTTGGTTCTTTAACCCGCAAGCAAAGGAAAATATGTCCGCCGAATTAGTGCAAAGGCTTGACGAATATGACGCACTGGACAGCTACTATCAGACAAACTATAAATTCAAGGTCGATCCTTCGGTACGTAAGAAGTACAACGATTTAGTCAATAAGTATATAATCGGAAATGATAAATTAAAGCCCGTCGGCAGCGAAATATCGGGTTTTGTTTCTTTAATGGACGCTTATTGCGGTACTATTGATTTTAACCTGTATTTGTCAGACGAAATGATGCCAAATGCCGATCTGCCCGAAACCAACGCGGCGGAGGAAGCTAAAAAGCTTAACGCCATGAATCTATCCGCCATAGCGGTAACAAATAAATCGGCAGCATCGGAAGCAACCGTTACAAGCGCGGCATTGTCCTATGCAAGAGTGCTTGTAGACAGCCGTTATCAGGTAAAGGTCTATGAGAGCAGATACAGCAGCGAAAGATGGACGGGCAGCTTCAAGGTGACCCGATATTCCGACGATGAAGATACGGCGGTAAGTAATTCCGTTACGGTTACTTTAAGCGATGATTACGGAACATTTGTTAAACAAAAAATAGATAAGGTGCTTGCTAAGGCAAGAAACGACAGCGCGGAAATTGTCGGGCTGTTTGAGCTGAGCGACACGAAGTTTAAAGAGGAGCTGAAAAAATACTGCTTGGCTTCTCTGCTTTTGTTTTATGAATGCTGCCAGGGCTGTCTTGACGTGCTGATAGACCAAGGAGCCGCGGATATTTCTCTTTGGGAGAATAGAACTCCGAATTTGTATCAGGCAATGTATTTGCCTTACCGCAATAGGCTTGATTATATACAAGCCGAAATTACACTGAGAGAAAGTGAAATCGCAATCGTTACGGGACAATACGATAAAGACGGCAAGATCGAAAAACCGGGCATGCAGTCGATTTTATCCGAGGAAAGAAACAAAATACAGGCCGCGCTGGATTTTAAAAAATATCTGGGCGACGAGCTGTGGAAGGAGTTTTCTTCTTACAGAAGAGAAAGCCTGTATAAAAACGACAATTATATTTCCGACGGGTTAAGTGATACGGAACTGTTTGAAAACGCTTTGGAATTTTTGGAAAAAGCGAAAAAGGAAATATACAAAAGTGCGGTTTTACAGCATTCGATTTCGTCCACTTTAAAAAATCTGTTGGCAATGAAAGAATTTGCGCCCCTTATCAAGTATTTTGATGTAGGAAACTGGCTTAGAATAAGGGTTGACGATAAAGTATACAAGCTTCGGCTGCTTGAATACGACGTTGATTTCGATAATCTTGACACTTTATCGGTAAATTTCTCCGATGTTATTGAAACGGCAGACGGAATAAGCGACTTTGACAGTATTCTTAAGCAAGCTATGTCTATCTCATCTTCATACGGCGAAGTATCTCATCAAGCGGAAACGGGAAATCAATCCTATAAGCAAATGAACGATTGGGTAGAAAAAGGTTTGAATGTTACAAATCAGCGAATTATAAGCAGTGCGGAAAATCAGGATCAGGTATGGGACGAACACGGAATGCTGTTCAGAAAATACGACGAAATATCCGACAGCTATGAAGACGAGCAAATAAAAATCATCAACAGCACCTTAGCTATGACCAATGACAATTGGCAAACCGTAAGAACGGCGGTGGGAAAATATTATTTCTTCGACCCTGCGGATAATTATAAGCTTAAGGTCACATATGGCGTTATTGCCGAAACCATTGTGGGAAAGATGATTTTGGGTGAGCGGCTTGGGATCTATACCGATAACGGTTCTATGTCCTTCGATAAAAACGGACTTAATATCACTAACGGTATAAATAATTTTAACGTTAATCCCAATTCCGATGAGCTGATGACAATCAGCAACGGAGAAAGAGATCTGCTCAGATTTGACAAAAACGGACAGTTGTATATTTCGGGCGACGGGTCGGCGTTGGACATTAACGCAAACGACGCGATTACGGGACTGCACAGCCGTATTACTCAAACGGCCGATGAAATTCGTTTGGAGGTCGAAAACATTGAAGAGGGGCTGTCGGCTCAGATCAAGATTAATGCCGACAACATAAGCTCGGAGGTATCCCGCGCCAAATCAAGTGAAGAAAAATTATCTACACGCATAAACGAAACGGCAGAGGAAATTAAGCTCGAAGCCCAAAGAGCAATGGGAGCGGAAGGCGAGCTGAGATCAAGCATTACCGTAAACGCCGAAAAAATAAAGCTGCTCGTTACCGAAACCTCAAGCGGAAACGGAACATCATTTGAGGTAAATTCGGACGCAATCAAGGTTGCCTGGAATCAAAGCAACAAGTATGTTAAGCTTGAAGACGGCGGACTTAATATATATAACACTTCCAATAAATTACTTTTAAGCATGAATGAATATGGAATGAATGTATATAACAACGGAAATTTTGTTGGACAACTGGGTTTAACATTAGGCGTCGGAGATGGTAACGGCGACGGAATTTGTCTTGGCCTGGAACCGGGTCATAACATAGTGGGATTCGGTGCGTCAAACGGTTCAAGCTTTAACTATAATGCTGTGTTTTGTTACTATCGTCCGTATGACAGACTGTACGCCTTCAAAGATTTGGACATGCAAAACAACACAATTTTAAAGGCAAATTTGAACAATCCCTCATTTACCAATGCGGAAAATTGCATAACAGATAGCATGATCCAATCCATATCGGTAAAAAAAATCATCGCCAACAGCCGTACAGAAGGAGATCGAAGTATCAAGGTTTTGACGGATTGTTCATTGGACGAGGACGGTAATCTTTATACCAAATACAGCACATTGGTCTTTCATAACGGCGTATTAACATACATATAAGGAGGAGGGAAAATGAATAAAGCAGACATAATAAAGCCAATTACGGTAGCTCGTGAGGAATTCATAAATAAAACAGTGGAGGCCTGCAATAATTCGGGACTTCCTTTTTTCGCGATCAAAGATATTTTAGAACAAATGATTCAAAATGTTGATTCCGCCGCAAAGGCAGAATACAAAAGAGACAAGGAAAGATATGAAGCACAGCTGAAGGAGTGCGAAAACAATCAAGAGGAACAAAATGAAACCGTTCGGGAAGGCGTTGGTGAGATATGCAGGAAATAACCGCTTATGACAGTGCAGGCGAAATACTTTCAAATTTAGTTCAATGGGATAAGGATGTTTTTGTTATCATACAAGAGGATGAAATAGATTCCGCTTATCCCGTACATTTTTTCAATTATGGGTCGAATAGGGCTTATGTAGTAAACAGTGTTTATTCGGACAATACTCTTATTGCCAAAATACCAAACACCTTGCTTACTACTGCCGAAATGATTATCGGGTATGTATACAAGGAGCAGGAAACGGAGCAGAAAAGTATATACAGATTCAAAATCAGCATGAGAGCAAAGCCGATGCCGTCCAATTATGTCGAGGAAGGCACAAAGGATTACATCAACATAGAAGATGTTTTAGCCGAATGCAGAGAGCTTGCCGAGTTGGGTGAGAATTACTCAAACTTGTCAAAAAGCTGGGCGGTAGGCGACACCGGAATAAGAGAGGGAGAAAACAACAACAATTCCAAATATTGGTCGGAGCAGAGCAAGAAGCAGACCGATATAGCGGCGCAAAAAGCGACCGCGGCGGCAAGCTCGGCAGCGGCGGCAAAAGTATCTGAAAACAATTCCAAAATTTCGGAAACAAACGCTAAAACATCCGAAACAAACGCGATGACAAGCGCAGCAAACGCGGCGAATTCCGAAGCGGCGGCTAAAATATCCGAAAATAATGCGGCCGATTCGGCGGCGGAATCTCAAGACAGTGCTTCCCTTTCAAAAAGCTGGGCAGTAGGCGGAACAGGAACGAGAGACGGAGAAGATACCGACAACTCCAAGTATTATTCACAGCAAAGCAAGCTTCAAGCAGATATATCAACCGCAAAGGCAGACGAGGCGTCGGAATCTGCCATAAACGCGGAAAGCTCCGCCAATACGGCGGCAGAAAAAGCAGACAGCGCAAAGAAATTTTCCGATAATGCGTCTGCCGGCGCGGTACTTGCCGAAAGCTGGGCCATAGGCGGCACCGATACAAGAGACGGGGAGGATACCGACAACTCCAGGTACTATGCGGAAAAGAGCGGAGAATATACTCAATACGTTCAAGATAAAGCCGATGAAGCAGCTCAATCCGCAGCGGAAGCAAAGGACAGTGCAAATAATGCCGATGAATCCGCAGCAAAAGCAGAACAGTCTGAACAGAACGCAAAGATGTATGCGGAACAAGCGGAAGCTATGTTATTTGGCGACAATGTTATGATAGGTGCAACGGAAGAAACGGACGGCGTCAAAGGATTTGTTCCGAAACCGTGTGCCGGCGATCAGGAAAAGTTTTTGAAAGGAGACGGAACTTGGCAGGACATTTCTTTGATTCATGTAATTGCAAGCAGAACAAGAAAAGCCAATAAAACAGATTACGGTTTAGACAGTTAAAGTCTGAGCGAAAATGAGTATAAAGAAAATATGTTTGGGCGATAAGTGACAAAACGGAGCAATTCCGTTAAAATAGACTAAAATTTAGTTTTAAAAAGCGGTTTAAGCGGTATTGCAGTTTTGCGGTACCGCTTTTTTATACCGCGGAAAGGAATAAATATGGCAATAATAGAACGCGATGTGGTTTTAATGGGTAAAACCGAAGAGGGCGACAACACTTTGGATATGCCTATTACCCGATTGGGCAATGTGGAAGATGACGCCGAAATCAAAGAAGCTCCCGAAGAGAATGATTATGTTGCCGTTATTGATATGTCCGACAACGGGCAGATGAAAAAGACGCCGGTTTCCGCTATAAAGCCACCTATGGCAACACGGGAAGAAAACGGGTTAATGAGCGCGGCGGACAAAACAAAGCTTGACGGAATAACGGAGGGGGCAAATAATTACAGCCTGCCTCTTGCAGCAGCATCGGTCAGAGGCGGAGCTAAGATCGGATATGCGGCAAACGGAAAAAATTATCCCGTACAGCTGTCCAACGAGCAGATGTATGTAAACGTACCCTGGACAGATACAAATACCACCTATGCCAATATGTCTGCGGCGACCGCCTCGGCGGCGGGAAAAGCGGGACTTGTGCCCGCGCCCGAGGCAGGTGCTCAAACTAAATATTTAAGAGGCGACGGCACATGGCAGACGCCGCCCGACACCAATACAACATATTCCAATATGACGGCGGCAACCGCTTCAAAAGCGGGAAATGCAGGACTTGTACCCGCACCCGCGGCAGGTGCTCAAACCAAATATTTGAGAGGCGACGGCACATGGCAGACACCGCCCGACACCAATACAACATACTCCAATATGACGGCGGCAACCGCTTCAAAAGCGGGAAACGCGGGACTTGTGCCTGCACCCGCGGCGGGTGCTCAGACCAAATATTTGAGAGGCGACGGCACATGGCAGACGCCGCCCGATACCAACACCACCTACTCCAACATGACGGGAGCAACAACGTCGGCAGCGGGAAATGCGGGCTTGGTCCCCGCACCCGCTGCGGGTGCGGCCACACGTTATCTGAGATCGGACGGAACATGGCAGGTACCTCCAAATACGACTTATTCCGCGGCCACCGCTTCTAAAGCGGGGTTGATGTCTGCGGCGGACAAAAAGAAGCTTGACGGCATAGAGACATCAATCGTGACATGCGGCACGATTGCGACAATAATATCGGGTTCGGGAAGCAGTACGCATTCCAGTGACAACAGCGTAACGATTCCGCATAAAACGGACTTGATTATCGTTAATTACACTGGTTCTGTCAATTCATATGCTACGTTGGTATCGCAAACGCTTAATTCAACTAAAACAAGCTGCGGTCTCGGTTCTAATGCCACATTCACCGCTTCCTTCGACACTTCGTCCGCAACACTGACTATCAAAGGGTCGGGAGGAACGGGGAGTGGTACATATACCGCGATAAAATTGACCTAAACAGAAAGGATGAAATAAAATATGATTATTTTTGAAAATCACACCTACCAAGTAACAAGCGGCCGTCCGAATGAAAATTACCTTGAGGGATTGGAATGTGAACAGCCCAAGTGGGTGATAGACGACAACTCAGAGCTGGCGGGGAAAATCTTTTCAACGCTGTTTTGGGAGGCGGTAGAGGACGAGGACGGGAATTTGACGGATATTATTCCCGTTTCTGTTCCCGATGCCAAGCTTACCTCCGAGGAATCAGCAGAGAAGCTTAAAAGTCAGCTTGACGAGATCGACAGGCTGGCGATAAGACCGCTCAGGGCTATTGCGGCGGGTACTGCGACCGACGAGGACAGGGAGATACTGGCGGAGCTGGAAAGGCAAGCGGAGGAGATTCGTAAGGAGCTTGCGGAGCTGAGCGGAGAAACGGCGGTGGCGGACAATGGATAGCACAATAATCGTTG
>JAAVIF010000092.1 GCA_014799365.1 Oscillospiraceae bacterium | reverse complement strand
ATACTACAGGTAGCTACTCCTGTTATATAATCTTTAATTATTTTCTTTTTCTCTTCTTAAAAAGAAGAGAAAAAGAAACAAAAAGAGAAGAAATCTTTAGAAAGGAAAAAATAATGCAGTTATCCTTTTAGAGGATAACTACATTATACGTGCTAATATGGCTCTTGAAAATAAACTGGGTATCAATGATTCAGCGGAACTTGCGAGAGAAGAAGAGAAAATAAGCAAAATAAAAGCAATTGAACTGTATGAAAATAATATTGTTGAAGAATTTGAAGTTGGTAAATTTTCAGGACTTGCAAAAATTCATAAATTCTTATTCGATGAGATATATGATTTTGCCGGAAAAGTAAGAACAGTAAATATAGCAAAAGGAAATTTCAGATTTGCGCCTGTAATGTATTTAGAAGCTGCGTTAAAACATATTGATAATATTCCTCAATCAACATTCGATGAAATTGTTGAAAAATATGTAGAAATGAATATCGCTCACCCGTTTAGAGAAGGTAATGGAAGAAGTACACGTATATGGCTTGACTTGATTTTTAAAAAGGAATTAAAGTTAGTTGTAGATTGGAGCAAGGTTGATAAAGAAGACTACTTACTTGCTATGGAAAGAAGTCCTATTAAAGATGTGGAAATTAAAGTTTTGCTTAAAAACGCATTAACAGACCAGATAGATGACAGAGTAATATATATGAAAGGTATTGATGTAAGTTATTACTATGAAGGATACAATATTTTTAAGTCGGAAGATTTGTAAGTAAATATGCAAAAAAATCTAAGTTTTAAAAGAATTCAACAGAAAGGAATAATTCAGATGGATGAATTTTGGCAAACATTTTTAATTGCAACTATTCCATCAATAATTACAGCTTTATTGTCTTATTTAGCTGCTTTAAAGGCATCTAATACTCAGATAAAAGCCATAAAAGAGCAAAATAAAGCCGATATAGAAAAGTTGGTTGAACAGAATAAAGTGATTTAGAATCATTAAAAGAAAAACATTTATTAGAAATGGAAGCAAAAGAAAAGGAATATAATTATCAAATTGAATTAATAAAGTTACAACATGAGAATGATTTGAAAAAAGATGAAGAAAATATGAAAAATCAATTTGCTGCTGATACATTAAAAGAACTATTCAGTGGAGTATTTTCGCAAGATAGCCCTATTTCGAATAAAATAAATGAAGTTATCAGCAAATCTTTAGAGGATACAATGAAAAATAAATACAAAAAATGAAATTAGATATTTATTGAATTAGTAATTTGTGTTTAGGAGGAAGGAATGGGATACGCTGAATTTGAAGAGAAAGAATTTGAGAGACCTTTATATAATCAATTAGAAATTGGAACTTCTTATGTATGGAGTCCTGGACAGTGTTTTGAAAAATTTATAGGGATTGATCATTCGCTTTTCACATTACATGATCTATCTAAAAAGTTAGGAATAAAAAATATGCCACCAGGTGTATTGTTAAAAAAATATGACTTGGGGTATATATGGAAATTACTTGGGAGAATGAGAGAACTTCCAGATTTCCGACTTAATATGTTTATACAAGCCAAAAGGCCATATGAATATAAAAAGGGTTTGCCTAAATATGGATATACAAAAAGATGTTTTAAATTTAAAACTTCCTTTGCACAACAAAACATGTTGGAAAAATTAGATGATCAATTAAAGGGAAATGCATTAGTGGTCTATGCAGCTCCTGTGTTTAGTACATTCCGTGAATTATACAAGTTTACGGTAAACAAATCAATGATAGATAATACAATTTTTCCTACAATTGAAGACTTAAAGGGACATCAAGCATGGGTATATGATAGTGTAAATCGTGGAGTTGGTTGTTCTGAACCAGAAGAAAAGAGTACAGAAAATATAATAAATCGTATAAATGATTTTATTAGAGATCGAGAATGGACAAGTGATAGATTTATTGATGAGAATAGTTTACAACGTTTAAATCTCTCAATTGAAAATACTTTACAAGGCACATATGATGTACATGTATCAGAATATTTTAATAGAAAAGAAGAAATACATAGAAGTTTTAGACAAATTAAATCGTATAATGAAAATGAGTACATAATGAATAATCTAATATCATTTATGTTAGTCAATGAATTTTGTGATATATACAATTTAGATTGGTTTGTGTTAGGGTAAATAATAATACTTTTGCAGAAAGCATTTGAAAAATGAAAATCCAGATGCTTTTTCTATACTGAAAATTATGTTCTAACTTGTCGATGCATCTCCAAAGCAGTGAGGAAGAAGTGGGATGGGAACAAAATAGTATGGAGAAAAGTAGAACATGATTATGAGACAACTGAAATAGACATACACTAGCAACAAGAAAACTGAGGTATGTGGAATGACTAAAGATCAGATGATTGAGGAACAAAAATAATAAACGTGCTGAAAATTTATCATGTCTTACACTTGCGAGAGCGATTTTTAAAAGGGGAGACGGAGAATACTTTGAAACCGTTATGTTTTTACATGACGGTTATTTTTATGCCCTTTTTTCAAAACACCATCTTTTTGAGTGGACAAAACTATAATTTTTGATAAAATAATGGCGAACTGCAACTTACAATTGCAGTTTTTTCAATACTTAGTCCAAAAAACAACAAAAAATAACAGGTGAGACTACAGCCTAAAGTAATATCAGCTTAAAAATGTAGGGTATTTCCTACTTGACGGGAAGTAAAAGAAAGTCAACGCCATAAATTCAGAGTTATGTATCTGGATTTTGGATGATTATAAGGAGGTATTTTGTTTGACTATAAGATTCAATGTATGTATTTTAATCACAGATTCAAAGAGAAACCACAAGGAAAAGAGTGCGGATGGCTTCAAAAAAGCCTGATACAAACAAGTATATCAATAGAGGATTTAGCCAATGCCTTAGTGCATGGTGTCTCATTTAAGCCTGCTGTATTGACAGGCGGTAATAAATCCGAAAATTGGACGCAGCAACAATTATTTGGATTAGATTTTGACAATGGAACAAGTATTGAAGAAGCCTATAACAAGGTAATGTCTCTGGGGATTACTCCATGTTTTGTGTATACAACTTTCAGTCACAAAGAAGAACATCATAAATTCCGTATGGTGTTCTGTAATGACATTGTAATCACAAATGAATATACCCGAGATACGCTGCAAGCCACTCTTATGGGTGTTATAGGCGGCATTGATGAAGTGTGTTTTAACCGAGACAGATTGTTTTTCGGTGGCAAGGGACATGTTGTGTTGTATCCTAATTATGACGCAAGGATAAATGCTGAAGCCATTATAGAAAAATATTGGAATGCTGACTATACACGATATATCTCTAATTCAATGCCAAAAAAGAAACAGAAAATAGTATGTAAAGACAGGAAAGGAAATGATGTTAAAATTAACGAAAAGAATAATGTTATGAATGAAAATTTGAATGTAAAAGCAATCAGTACACTTGATGTTACCTTATTACAAGAGCTTTTAGGACTTGTGGAGGTAAAAGGAGAACTGATAAAGAAGACTTCTTTTATTAGTTCTCCTTTTACCCAAGATGCAGATACAACAGCAAATACGACAGATGAAATAAAAGATGGAACATATCATTTTTCTTCTGAAGCAGAGGTTTATGAGTATATTAACTCCATTGATCTACATGAGTATTTAGGAGTGCCATCAGGTAAATTTTGCTGTATATTGCCAACTCATGAGGACACAGATCCTTCAGCACATATTTATATTACAGATGATGGGACACAACTGTATAAATGCTTTGGCTGTAATCAGGCAAGGACAATTATTTCTATTACAGAGCAGTTAGCACGTTGTAAAAGACACGAAGCTATCAACTTTATTAAGAAGGTATATCACATAGACTATAAACCTTCTGAATGGGTAGAGCATCAAAGACAGTTAATGGTCGACTCTGCGTTGTATTTGGATAGTCAAGAGTTTAAGGAAACATTCCCTCAAATTAACAAATTGATACGTATCAGAAAAACCGATATTCAAAAAATCCTCCTTCACATGACGAAGTATATCAGTGAAGATATGCAATTAGATGGCAAGCCTCTCTTCTTTGCAAGTTTACCTAATTTAATGAAAGTGTGTGAAAGAAATAGTAAGCCCATACTCTCACAGTCAATTACCCTATTTGCACTATTAAATATGTTAAACAAGGTGGAGTTAAACTGTATTCCTAAAGAAAAACTGAAAAGGGCAAAACAAATCAGTGCCAAATATGGATTTAAGAAAATCGTAAATTTCTATCAGGTAGAGGAATATGGCTTTACATCTTTAGAAGACAGTGAGAAGATTGCAAATACTCTTTTGAATAACAACATTACCTTAAAAGGATTAAGCCGAGAATATGTCTTGCGCACATTTGGTGTTGATTTGGCAAATAAGGTTTTCCCTCAGTATAAATTTGAGAATCAAAAAGGAACATCAGAAAAATCCGATAACCTAACAAATGCAATAGCCCTAAAAGTAATGAACGCCATTGAAAGAAATGGCTACATACTTGAAAAAGATATAAATACCAACGGCAACATCGGTATACAGTGGAAAAAATCTATCCAAGAGATTATTGACTCTTATGGACTGAAAAAGGTTAAAGCTAATAAACAATTAAAGGAACAATATCATATTGAGTCTGGCGGTTATCCTAATATCATTGTGAAAGATACTGTTTAAACAAACATCCCCTGCCTTTATTGGTGGTGGATAATTTGTACAATATGGATGTTTGTGGAGGTAAAAGTGGAAACTGATAGAAAGAAGACGGGTTATGAAAAATAAACTGTGTAAATGCATTATCCCTAAAAATAAACAAATAATAAAAACGTAGTCAAAAAGGGCAACGCTGAGGAGCGACCCAACGCAGGCTATGAGATATTACGGTGAAAGCAGTGGCATAAAAGTCGCTGTTTTCTCTTTCACTGGGTATCTCCAAAGCGGATAAACCTCAGGGGTTTGGGGACAGAGTCCCCAACATCAGGCTGCAAATCTATCATCGAAATATATAGAGAATTGTGCATAAGCTAAGCCCCAATCTCTAACGGGCATTGTCCACTTTTTCGATATTTCAACAACGCTCATATAAATTACCTTGCGAATAGAATCATCGGTAGGACAGATCGCCTTTGATTTGGTAAATTTCCTCACCATTCTATGATAGCTTTCAACAGCATTTATTGTATATATTATCTTTCTGATTTCTGCCGGATATTCAAAAAACGCTGTCAGCTCTGACCAATTTTTATCCCATGATTTCAGTATATTTGGATATTTCTTGTCCCATTTTTCACAAAATTCTTTTTTTGCATATTCCGAATCATCAAGATTTACTGCTCCATAAATTTTCTTTAAATCATCACATACTGCTTGCCTGTCTTTGTAGGGTACAAATTTACAGCTGTTTCTCACCTGATGAACTATGCAAAGCTGATTTTTGGTCTTAGGGAAAATTGAATTGATTGCGGTACAAAGTCCCGTCAGATTATCGTGACAAGCGACAAAAATGTCCTTTACGCCGCGTTTTTTCAGGTCTGAGCAAATACTTTCATAGAAGCTTGCAGACTCATTTTCAGAGATCCAAGTGCCTAAAATCTCCTCTTGACCTTCCATATTGATTCCCAATACCGAATAAACACATTTGCTTACGATTTTATTGTCCTTGCGGGAATTGAATATTATTCCGTCAAAAAATATTACAGGATAAATGCTGTCAAGGGGTCGGTTCTGCCATTCGTTCACTTCGGGTAAAATTCTGTCTGTTATCCGTGAAATCATCCCCTGTGAAATCTCAGAGCCATATATTTCCCGAAGCGTATCTTCAATATCACGCTGTGACATTCCCTTGGCATACATTGCCATTATTTTTTGTTCGATTTCATCTGTACGGGTTTGTCTTTTTTCGATTACTTTTGGCTCAAATTTCCCGTTTCTGTCTCTTGGAACCGCTATTTCACATTCGCCGTAATCGCTGATTATTGTTTTTTTCCCATATCCGTTACGGCTGTTTCCTGTGTTATTGCCTTCGGCTGAGTTTTTCTCGTAGCCTAAATGCTCCTCCATTTCTGCTTCCAACATTTGTTCGATTGTCCCGGAAAACAATCTTTTCAATTTGTTCTGAATATCTCCCGTGCTTTTGCAGTCTGCCATTAACAGCTGCACTAATTCCATTTCTTTTTCTGTTAAAATGTTTTTACTTGTTTTCATGTCAATACTTCCTTTCTTTTTGGATATTATTGACATTTACACGGTTCGTTATTCAGACTCGTTAATATTACTGGAAGCAATATCCTCGGTGATAAAGCTTATGGAACTGCTGCGATCCGCAACTATATCACAGAGCAGAACGCACAACACACAATACCACCGAAAGAAAACAATCCAAATCCATGGCATTGTGACTTTTGGCTGTACAAAGAACGTCATTTAGTAGAGTGTTTCTTTAACAAAATTAAGGTTTTTCGTCGAGTTGCTACCCGTTATGATAAACTTGCTACTTCTTTTTTAGCTTTTGTCTATTTTGCTTCTATCTGCATTTTGTTAAAATAGCACAAATGATTTGAGTTTTCAGATACGCCCTAATCTTATTCTAAAACACCTCTAAAAATTTTGATAAATAATTTTAGAATAAGATTACTCCCTAAGCACTATTTTCAAATTATCCTCTAAGATTTTGCGATCTTTTTAATTTGAAAATAGTATAAACATACAAATCCAACCAAAAAACACCAAACCCAAAAGCTCCCAAAAAATCTCCCCTTGAACAAATACCCAAAAAATGCTATAATTTACTTAAATAAAAAAAGGAGCGCAATTATAATGACAACAGAATACAAAATCATAAAAGAACAAGAACATTTCTGGCGCATAGAAAACGGCGGAGTAAGAGCATTTTTGTTTGAAGGCACCGAAAAAGCCATGTTAGTGGATACCGGCTTCGGCAATATTCCCATGAAAGCCATTGTAACCGGACTGACAAGCCTGCCGGTATTCGTAGTAAACACTCACGCGGACAGGGATCACACAGGCTGTAACGGTGAGTTTGACGAAATTTATATGAATCCGGCCGATAAGGCTCGCTACATACATAATCTTCCGAAGGGAGGCGATCCCGAAAAGGTTTTTTCTTTGTCGGAGGGTGACATTATCGACCTTGGAATATGGAAATTTGAGGTGATTTTTACGCCCGGTCATACGCCGGGAAGCGTTATGCTTTTTGAGCGTGAAAAGCGTTTTCTGATTTCCGGAGACAGTATTCAGAACGGTATGATGTACATGTTCGGAGAAGGCAGAAATGTCTCCGAACTGATTGCTTCCCTGGAAAAAATCATAGCCATGTCAAAGGATATACAAACGATTTATCCTTCCCACGCAAAGTGTCCCTTGACCTCTGATATTATCCCGTATGTTGCGGCGGGAGCAAAAGCACTGCTTAAAGGAGAGCTAAAGGGTGAAGATCCGCCTTTTCCCGTACCCGCAAAGCTTTTTTCCGCCGAAAAAATTTCTTTTTTGTATAACGAAGAGGAGCACAGGTCATGAAGCTTATGCTGCGCCATATAAAAAAGCATACGGGCTGTTTATGACGGCGGCGTTATTTTTGCCGTGAAGACCCTTGCCGATTTCCTGCGGCCTGCCTTTATGTCATAAGCAGAGGTGAAAAGCTTTTTCCGCCGTTTATTCCATAACACGCATCGGTCATTGTCATTTTTTCGGCAAATGCCGAATCCCACAGTGCGCACGACGTAAGAGCCGCTGCCGATAAAATTGAAATAATTTAAGTAAAAAAAGCAAAAATGCTGTATAAACAGCAAAAAAATGATATAATCAAGTATTGTATTTTAATAAAATTAAAATAACGTTTGACCGAACAGAAAGGACAATTATTATGGGATTTAAAAAGGATTTTATATGGGGTGCGGCTTCCGCGGCGTATCAGGTAGAGGGCGCGGCCTTTGAGGACGGAAAAGGTTTAAATATATGGGACGCCTTTTCGCATGAAAAAGGAAAGATATTTGACAATCATAACGGAGATACTGCCTGCGACCAATACCACCGCTTGGAGGAGGACCTGAATATAATGTCGGAGCTTGGGCTTCAAAGCTATCGTTTTTCCGTAAGCTGGGCAAGGATTCTCCCTAACGGTACAGGCGAGGTCAACGAAAAAGGCATCGAATTTTACAACAGGCTTATTAACGGGCTTACAAAACGCGGTATAAAGCCCTGCATGACCCTTTACCACTGGGATCTGCCTTACGCGCTGCATCTAAAAGGCGGTTGGCTGAACGATTCCTCGCCCGAGTGGTTCGGAGAATACGCAGGTGTGATAAAAAAATATTTCGGCGACAGAGTGCATGACTTTATCACCTTTAACGAGCCGCAGGTGTTTGTGGGCTGCGGTTACTTTGAGGGAGTTCACGCTCCGGGATATAAGCTTTCAAAAGCGGAGCTTCTGCGTATAGGTCACAATGTGCTTAAGGCGCACGGAACGGCTGTTAAAGAGCTGCGAAAGGGTGAAGAATGCAGAATAGGAATAACGGGAGCCTCCTGCCCCGCTATTCCCGTTTCCGAAAGCAGCGAGGATATTGAAGCCGCCAAAAGATGCTATTACGAAAGCAATTATGACGCCTTTGTGTTTTCCGACGCCTACTGGCTTGATCCCGTGTTTAAAGGTAAATATCCCGATTGGGTATACGGCTTTGAGGAGATCAACAAGCCGGTTATAACGGACGATGATTTAAAGCTCATATGTCAGCCCATAGATTTTCTCGGTATGAATATATATAACGGGAAATATGTAAGTGCAAAAAACGGAGTTTTACCGAATCCGCAGGGCTTCTCCCGCACAGCGATCGGATGGCCCGTAACTCCCGAGGCGTTATACTGGGGACCCAAATTCATGTTTGAGCGTTACGGTAAACCGATCATCATTACCGAAAACGGAATGGCGTGTCATGACGCGGTTTCTCTTGACGGGAATGTACACGATGAAAACCGCATCGATTATTTCCGCCGTTATCTCCGCGAATATAAGCGTGCGGCCGATGACGGAATCAATCTGAACGGTTACTATGTATGGTCGCTTACGGATAATTTTGAATGGGGTCACGGATATAATCAGCGGTTTGGATTGACCTATATAGATTACGGGACACAAAAAAGGATAATAAAGGATTCGGGAATGTTTATAAAAGATGTAATTAAATGCAACGGGGAAAATCTTTGAAAAAAACTATAATAATAAATGTGGCGGCTTGTCCCTCCGACGCGCTGTGCGTTCGGTTTGGCGGAGATGAAATGATCGCGGTATACGCGGGCAGATTGGATATGGACGAATTAAAGAAAAAATTTCACCTCTTTTTTACCGAATTTAACGCCTGCTCCAATAAGCCGTATACGGTTTCCGCAAGCATCGGAGCTTACTGCTATGAAAGCGCGGAGGGTCTCGGTATGAATGAACTTATAAGCTGTCCCGATCGGCTTATGTATCTTGAAAAGCATAAGGACAAAGTTTAATACTAATCCCTTTTAAAACTGTTGGATTAGTGTTTAGGGTGCAATCCTTTTTAAACTATGGATTTTTCCATAGTTTAAAAAGGGATTGGTATAATATTAGTGCTTAGGGTGTAACTCTGTTTTGACAGTAGACCCTGTTCTGTTTTGTCTACTGTCAAAACAGAGATTAGTATAAGTAACAGTGATTCGATACAATTTTAAAATAAAAACAACTGAGTTCCATATAAGACTCAGTTGTTTTTTACTGTGTGAGAAAGATATTCTCACCAACTCATACTGCGTACTAAACATTACCTCATGATCTCTTCCAAAACTATGTTGGGAATGAAAAATTGCGGACTGCCCATAAATCCCGGTGCAACCTCGTATTCGTCAAAAACGATAACAAGTCGGTCAAAGGAATCGATATAAAAATTCGCGTCCTCTTTGATCCCGGTAAAGGCGTCGTCGCCTTCAATAAAGAAGCCGCCGCCTTCATGCTCGTTTTTGTACTTCATCTGTTCCAGTATCTCGGCACTGATTATTCCTATATAATCGCTGCCCTCCTTAAACATATCGGCAAGCTCCAGCACCCTGCCCGCGTTCTTGTCGAAGGTTATCCAGCGTCCGTAATCCAGTGAACCGCCTGCGTTTACCGTCACATTGAACTGCGCGATAAAATATTTCTCGTCGTCGCGTATAACGGTGTAGCGCATTTCCTCCGCCACATAGCCGCTGTATCTTCGGTTAAAGTACCATAAAAACTTTTCCTTTGCTTCATCGGTGTAGTTTTTCACCGCGCTGTTCAGCTCGTCGTTTCCGTCAAATTCGGAGCTGACGATAGTTATTGAGCTGCTGCCCCAGCCGAGAACGAGATTTCTTACAGTACGGATATTGACCGAGAGCAGAGCCGAAGCCGCCTCCGCCGCGGACGGCAGTATATTCAGCATGATGATACACGCCAAAACGAAACCCAACAGCGAGGACGCCGCACGCTTCGGTACACTGACGGATCTTGTGTTCTTCTTACATCCGGGGGTGCTGTTGTCATAGAACAATGCCGCCCGGAACACAAATTTCCCGTTTTCGAGCATACACCGCAGAAAACCGTTATACTTTTCGGTAATGCGCCTTACCGAATTAAGACCGATTCCGTGTTCACAGGAACCTTGCGAAGAGCTTTGCGCCTGTTCATCGGTAACGGGCAATCCGTTTTCATCGAATTCAACAGTATTTGCACACGGATTCTCCACCGAAACAAGCAGTCTGTGACCGTCCTCATACTCAGCCGAGATGTTGATGTACCGCTTTTCCTCGGGAAGCCGTTCACAGGCGTTTATCGCGTTATCTATGGCGTTCGCCAGAACGAGGCATACGTCGTTTCCCTCAAAGGGAAGCATTTCGGGCAGTGCGAGACTTCGCGTTACCTTGCACCCCGCGCTCTCCGCACGGCCGATATATTCCGACAATACGGCGTTAAGCTCGGGATTTTTACAGTAATTAACACTTTCAAGTCTGCTAAAGGAGCTGTTCAGATTAGATGTGTACTCAATGATCTTATCGCAGTTTTTCTGCTTGGCAAGACCCTCGATCACCGTGAGGTGATGCCGCATATCATGACGATATTCACGGGTCGATTCCATTTTTTGGACTGCCCTGTCATAGCCGCGTCTCTGAATATCAATATATTCGGACAGCTCCTTTTCCGAACGTCTTACACGAATAAGCTCCGCTCCCGAGTTCAGCAGCTTCGCAATGACAAAGAAAATCAAAAGCGCGATAAGCACGGTAAAAATCAAAGTAACCGTATTGGCCGTACTGCTCATATAATAAAACATCATCAGAAAGATCATAATTATCGGCACGGACAGCAGCAGACGGTTTTGCCGATTCTCGATAATGCAGAAGCGAAACGCCTCGCCGATAAACCGAAACGTTATGAACACAAGTCCCGCCGCTGCAAGTACGACGACCGCGTTGATAATAATCTGTCTCATATATAAAAAATAAGATGCCATTTCATTCTCTAAATCAATAAATTCACTCAACAGTATCTTTTGCAGCGATTTCAGGATCAACACTTCAAGCGTTCCGACAGAGCAGACCGCCGCGGTTTCAAATATGCCGCCGTCCGATAAAAAGTAAAGCAGCACCGAAAAAGGAAGATATGCCGTCAACGGAAGCAGCGTAAGCATAAGGTTTTCATCGCCGGACAGCATGAAAGCGGAATTCATTCCCACTATAACGACTGCCGCCGCGCCGAAAGCAAGCACGGTCACAAGCCGCGAAAACCGACTTTTAAACAACGCCGCGCAAACCAGAATATATGACATGAAAATGATCGCTTCTATAAATGCCGCTGCACCGACAAACCGAACAAACATTTGAATTCTCCTTTAATAAAGCAAGCCGCGATTTTCCATCCAACGCGCCGGGTATACGGCTCCCGAACCCGACACGATATTGAAATAATAAATAATATATTCCCTTAAATTATAATTTGTTTTTTGAAGCTTGTCAAGCGAATTTGGCGGTTCAAATTACTTTTCACGCGAAAAATGATGCCTTTCACGCAATCTGCTTTTTTAAAAAAATTTTTTTGAAAAACAAACAAAAAAATACGCTCCCTGCTTAGCGGGAGCGTGTTGTCAGGCGACCGTGCAGCCGTCATAAATCAGAGGATTTATATCATCTTATTGACAATTTTGCTGTCGATCGAAAATTGGTATAAGTTCGTTTTATTCCGTTACATTAAAGCGTCAAGCTCGTCTATCGTTTCATCGAACACCTTCATCGCGCTCTTTACGACATCGGGAGAGCATAAGTCAATTCCCGCAGTTTTCAGCTCATTAAGAGGATAATCGGAGCCACCCATGGAGAGAAACTTAAGATAGTCGGAAGCGTCTCCCGTTTCAAGAATATGAGAAGCGATCGCAACTGCCGAAGAAAATCCCGTTGCGTATTGATAAACATAATATGCCCGATAGAAATGCGGAATATATGCCCATTCATATTTGAGAGTATCGCAGAATTCTGCCTCAGGATAATACATATTGACCAAATCCGCATAGACCTTATTCAGACATTCCGCATTTATGGGAGTTCCCTTTGCTTCAAGCTCGTGAGCCTTATGTTCAAACTCCGCAAAAAGCGTCTGACGAAAAACCGTGGTTCTGAAGCCTTCAAGAAAATGGTTGAGTATATAAGCACGGCGTTTTTTGTCGGTTTCGGTTTTGAGAAGATATTTTGTGAGAAGAACCTCATTGCAGGTAGAAGCTACCTCCGCCACAAGAAGACGGTAATCGTGATTAGCGTAATCCTGCTTTTCCGAAGAAAGATAGGAGTGCATTGCGTGACCAAGCTCATGAGCAAGGGTGAAAGCGTCGTCAAGAGAGTCGGAATAGTTAAGCTTAACAAAGGGGTGAATCCCGTAAACTCCCGCCGAAAACGCGCCCGCTTCCTTTCCGGGAGTTTCGTAAACATCGATCCAGTTTTCACGGTAAGCGCGGCGGATCACATTCTGATACTCCACGCCGAGAGGAGCGACGGCATTCAGAACCAACTCGCACGCATTTTCATATGGCATAGGATATTCAATATCGTCAACTATGGGAGTATAGAGGTCGTACACGTCAAGCTTTTCAAGTCCGAGAGCCTTTTTTCTGAGTTTTAGATACTTGTTCATGGACGGAATTGACTCGTGAATTGCCTCAACAAGCGCATCGTAAACCTTTTCGGGAACGTTGGACGAAGAAAGAGAGGCCTCGCGTGCGGATTTATACCCTCTGACTTCGGCAAGAAGGTTGTCCTGCTTGACGCTTCCGCTGTACAGACAGGCTATTGTGTTGATGTACTTGCCGTAAGTGCCGAACATTCCTTCAAAAGCGGCTTCACGAAGGGCTCTGTCGCCCGATTCGCGCATTACACCGAAGTTTCCTCGTGTAAGTTCGATCTTTTTGTTATCCGAACCTGAAATTTCGGGAAGTTTCATTTCCACATTGGTTAACATATCATAAGCGTCCGACGGAGTTACGGAAATTTTTCCTATCTTTGCAACAAGAGCCTCGCTTTTTTCGTCAAGAGTGTGATCCCTCAGACGTGCAGCGTCCTCAATGATGTGAGCGTATTTCTTCAACGGCTCGTATTTCATAAATTCGGCTAACTTTTCCGCGGGAATTTCCATAAGCTCGGGATTAAAAAAAGCCGTCGCAGAGCCTGCCTTAACCGAAAGCATATTAACTCTGTCGCACATTGCCAAGGCCGCCGCATCTCCTCCGTCGACAGCCTTAGCGAGAAAAGCGTAATCCGCAACGGGATCAAATTTTTCATAAAATCCATACAGCTTTTCATAAGCCGCAAACAGCGACTCCGCTGAAAGTGAAAGAGTGCCTTTGATTTCGGTAAGAGACGAGATCGCCTTCTCACATTCGATATATGCCTTTTCCCAATCCTCCGAAGTCTTGAAAATATGGGTAAAATCCCATTTCAACTCGGCAGGAATTTCATTTCTGTTTTTCATTATTCTGTCTTCCCTTCGTTAAGAGTATTTTGTAATTTTATCATAAGTATTATAACACCTTGTAACATAAAAATCAAGAATATATTTATTCATTAAATAAAACGGCGAACATTTCGTTCACCGTTTAGTTTTATACTATTCTCTGTATAGTTATATCGTTAACGATACGGCCGCTCAATTACCTCAAATTTTCACCGAAAAACTTTTCGAGCTTGTCAAACGGAATAATATCCGTCCTGTCGTAAAGATCGGTATGAACGGCGTTGGGAATAATAAGAAGCTCTTTGTTTTCGGGAACGGGATTGCCGTTCATCATAGCGGCAAACGCGTCCTTGCTGAAGTAGCATGAGTGAGCCTTTTCACCGTGCATTATCAGTACCGCGCTGCGTATCTCGTTTGTGTAGTGCAGCAGCGGCATATTCATAAACGACATACAGCCTGTTTTATTCCAGCCGCCGTTGGAGTTGAGGGAGCGGGCATGATAGCCGCGCTTGGTCTTGTAATAATCATAGTAATCCTTAACAAAGAACGGCGCGTCATCGGGCAGCGGATCGACTACGCCGCCGCCAAGCTCGTAAACTCCGCTTTTGTATTCGGCGGTGCGCTGAACATTCAGTGCCTTGCGCTTTTCATAACGCGCCTGTTCGCTGTTTTCTGCGTCAAAATATCCGTTGGCGTTGACGCGGCTCATGTCGTACATAGTGGACGCAACAGCCGCTTTGATACGCGTGTCGATAGCCGCCGCGTTCAGCGCAAGACCGCCCCAGCCGCATATGCCGATGATTCCTATTTTGTCGGGATCAACGTTCTCCTGAACGGAAAGGAAATCCACCGCCGCCTGAAAGTCCTCGGTGTTAATATCGGGAGAAGCCATATAACGAGGCTCGCCGCCGCTTTCACCGGTAAATGACGGGTCAAACGCTATCGTAAGAAATCCGCGTTCCGCCATTGTCTGCGCGTACAGCCCCGCCGACTGCTCCTTGACTGCACCGAACGGTCCGCACACCGCGACGGCCGCAAGTTTTCCGTTTGCGTTCTTCGGAACGTACATATCCGCCGCCAGCGTAATGCCGTAACGGTTATGAAACGTTACCTTGCTGTGGTTTACCTTGTCGCTTTTCGGGAAAGTCTTATCCCATTCGCTTGTCAAATTCAATTTTGCGTTTTCCATAATAAAACCTGCCTTTCTTACAGCTCCGACCTCCCGATCTTATATATCAGATAATCGAGACAGTCAATTCGTTTTTGGTTGGTATGAACCTCGTCCAGAAGATAGCCTCTGTGTTTTTCGAGAATCCGCAACGCTTGTTCGATACCGCTTCCGAGAATCATTTGTGTGCATTGCTCCGCCGCCGCTTTATCGCAGCCCGCGTCAATAAGGTTCTGAAAAACAATACCGTATCTGTCCGAAAAATCAGCCATCTAACCGCCTCCACTGAGTTTCTGTATTTATTATAAGCCATAGGGCGCAGTATGTCAAATATCTATTTCATATATTGAATTATTCTTGACAGGAATAATTAAAGGGAGTATAATAAAAATAAGGAGGCTGATAAAATGGAAATACGGGTTCTGAGATATTTTCTTGAGATCGCGCGGGAGGGGAATATGACCCGCGCCGCCGAATCGCTGCACGTATCACAACCGTCGCTTTCAAAGGAAATGAAGGCACTGGAAACGGAGCTTGGTCAGAAGCTGTTCCACCGTAACCGCGGCGGATTAAAGCTCACCGACGCGGGAATGCTGTTAAGACAGCGAACGGAGGACATAATTGATATGGTGGATAAGACCGCCGCCGAGTTCGGTGCTTTGGACGAAATAAACGGCGGCGATATTTATATCGGCTGCGCGGAATCCGAGCAGATCTGCCATCTTGCGCGGGTAATAGGAGCGTTCAAGGAAAAATACCCCTTGATCCGCTATCATCTTTCCAGCGGCAACACCGAACAGGTCGCCGAAAAGCTGGATAAAGGGCTGCTTGATCTCGCGTTTATCGTTGAGCCGCCGGATTTGTCGAAATATAATTACATTGAGATTCCCGGTGCCGACGTGTGGGGTGTTGTTATGCGGCGCGACAGCCCTTTGGCGTGTAAAAAATCTATCCGTCCCGACGATCTGTACGGGCTGCCGCTTATTTGTTCCGGGCAGGCTATGCGGGTGGATATTCCCCGTTGGTGCGGAGAAAAAGCGGATATGCTGAATTTTTCGGGAACGGTCAATCTCTGTTACAACGGAGCGATTTTTGTTAAAGAGGGGCTTGGCTATTTGCTCACATTTGACGGTCTGGTCAACACGGAAAAATCCGGCGGACTGTGCTTTCGTCCGCTGGAACCGTCGCTTGAAACAAAAATGTATATCATCTGGAAAAAATATCAGATGTTCACGCCCATAGCGGAGCTGCTGCTTAAGGATCTGAAGAATTACTTTTCCTGAACTGATGTTGAAGCTCGTTCAAAAATACTTCCCTCTCATTGTAACAAAAATAAGCACAGCTTACAATGTCGTTTCCGACTTGTTTGCTGTGCTTATACTAATATCCGTTTGGACAGTAGATAAAATCTACTGTCCAAATCCTTCGGCTTTGCCGAAGGACCGCCAAGGGCGGCGGATATGTACGTTCAATACAATATCTGAGGGAGCTT
>JAAVIF010000091.1 GCA_014799365.1 Oscillospiraceae bacterium | reverse complement strand
CGGTTTAAAAAGTGGATAAAATGGCTTTTTAAACCGATATTAGTGCTTAGGGTGTAACTCTGTTTTGATTGTAGACTTTGTTCTATTTTGTCTACAATCAAAACAGAGATTAGTATAATCCATTTTAAATTGCGGATTAGTGTTTCGAGTGCAATCCCGTTTTAATCTTTTGATTTTATGATGAGGTTAAAACGGGATTGGTATAAACGGAAAATGATTATACTTCAATGAACGACAACGCCCAGAATTTATCGGAAAATTCATGAGCGTTGGCATTTTGAAGCTTATCCCAATCGAAATAAATGTGAGGGCATAAAACTACGGTTATATTTTTTGAATGTTGATTTTTAATATTCAATCTTCGGAATTGACCTTTTCGATTATATCCACCAGCACGGGCAGAGTAAGCTTGGCTTCGCACATTGAGACCATGGTCCTCAACGGCCAATCTTCGGGCATGTTGTCAAGCTGCTTTTTAAATTCCTCTCCCGCCGCCGAGAGAACTTCCTTGACGAATTTATCTCCCTTTGGGTGGGTCTTAAGCTCCGAATAAGTGGTATGAATACTGAGCTCTTTAAAGTAATCTCTTGCACTGACGTTAACGCTTTCGGTCAAAGGACAGTTATCGCTGCTGTCCCCCGCAAGGATAACAAATTTACCGCTGTCAACTCTCCAATCGTGAATTTCATCGTCCCAGTAAGCAAAACAGCGTCTGTCAAGAGTAAACACTGCCTGAACGCTCTCCCCTGCCTTGACAAATACCTTTTTAAATGCCTTCAGCTCCTTTTCGGGACGCGAAACACGAGGATTTTCCTCTCTTACATAAAGCTGAACCGCTTCCTTGCCGTCCATTGCTCCCGTATTGGAAACGGTAACGGTAACCGTTATTTCCTCGTTCTCATCTATTTCGCTTTTTGACAGCTCTATGCTGTCATAACGGAAGGACGTGTAGGACAAGCCGAAGCCAAAGGGGAAAAGAACGGGAATGTTATGCTTTTCGTACCAACGGTAGCCCACATATATTCCCTCCGAATAATTAACCTTTGAGTTTTCTCCCGGGAAATTGCCGTAAGAGGGGTTGTGTTCAAGGTACTGCGGAAAGCTTTCCGCCAATTTTCCGCAGGGATTTGCTTTGCCGTAAAGAAGATCGGCAATCGCTTCACCCGCGCCCTCGCCTCCGAGATATGCCTCCAGTATTCCGTTGACCTTGCCTACAAACGGCATTGCCACAGGCGAGCCGTTGCATAAAACGACTACGGTGTTGGGCTGCCTGCGCACTACCTCGTCAATAAGCCTAAGCTGACTGTCCGGTAAATTCATGTGCGAGCGGTCATAGCCCTCGCTTTCGTAGGAAAGCGGAAGACCGCAGATGATGACCGCTCTGTCGCAGCTTCCCGCCAATTTTACCGCATCGCTTATTTTATCGTAATCCTTATCGTTATCCAAGGAATAGCCCTGAGAATATTCGACCTCGCCGTACTGTGCCATTGCGTCCAAGGGCTTGGTTACGTTTATTGCGTTTACATATGAGCTTCCGCCGCCCTGATAACGCGGATTTACCGCCATTTCACCGATAACGGCGGTCTTTCCTCCCTTAATGGGCAAAGCACCGTTGTTTTTCAGCAGCACCATGCTTTCTTTTGCAATATCCACCGCCGTTTTATGATGCTTTGAATAATCGCAGGATTTTTTATTTCTCTTTTCGTGAAGCGAGAATACCACTTCAAGCAGCCGCATTACGGCCTTGTTTATCTGATAAACGGTAAGCTTGTTTTTGAACTTGGGATCGGTGGAGGGCATTGAAACACGCTCTCCGTTTACCGCGTTTACAAGCTCGCGCTTGTTTTCCCCGCCCGTTCCGGGCATCTCAAGCTCCAAGCCTGCGTAAACGCCCTGCGCCCTGTTGTCCACCGCGCCCCAGTCGGACATTACGAATCCCTTGAAGCCCCACTCGTCACGGAGAACATCGGTTAAAAGCCACCTGTTCTGTGAACAGTATTCGCCGTTTACTTTATTGTAAGCGCACATAACGGAAGTGGGCTTGGCCTTTTTTACGGGATACTCAAAGCTGGCGAGATAAATTTCACGCAAGGCTCTTTCACCGATAAGTTCGTTTACCACAAACCGTTCCGTCTCCTGACTGTTGCAGGCGAAATGCTTTAAAGCCGTGCCTACCTTTTTAGACTGTATGCCCTCGATAACTCCCGCCGCGATATGACCTGACAGAACGGGGTCCTCCGAACAGTACTCAAAACAGCGTCCGCCGAGGGGAGAACGCTTAATGTTGTTTGCGGGTCCCAATACGATTTGAACGTCCTGCTCCTGCGCTTCTTCTCCGATAGCCGCGCCCTGCTTCTTTGCAAGCTCCTCGTCGAAGGAGCACGCCAACAGCACCGCGGGAGGAAAACATGTGGCGGGAACGCTTTCATTCCAGCCCAAACCGTCACAGCGTCTTAAGCCGTGAGGTCCGTCGGAAAGATTTATCGACGGAATCCCCAATCGGGGAATGGCAACGGTACTCCACGCGTTGGCTCCCGTCAGCAGCGAGACCTTTTCCTCCAAAGTCATTTCAGCTACAAGAGCCTTTATTTCGCTTTTTTTCATAAAAATATCCTTTCATGCGGAAGATCAAACAGTTTCAATTGTTAAAACATAGTATCTTGAAGCACCGGGCAGACATGTCTGTATCTCGGGCTTATCTCTGAAATCTCCGCTGCAGTTTTCATAATCGTCACAGCCGCACCAAGGCTCTATGCAGACAAATCCAGCTTTCATTCCCGCCGGAGTCCATACGCCCAAGGAAGAAAAGCCGTCCCACGAAAGCTTTATACCCTTATTTTCGTCATCGAGCAGACTTACGCTTTTTGAAGCGATACCTCGGAAATACAGCACGTCGTTATCAAACAGCGAATAGGACAGCCCGCATTCGTTGCTGTTTTTTAATCTCCATACCGCGCCGCTTTCCTTAAACAGTCTTGTTTTAACGTCCAGTACGGGACTGCACACCGTTTCCTTTTCCTGAAATACAAGTCGGTAATCCTCAAAGCTTTTCCCTTTATCGGGGCAGGCAAAGGCGGGGTGAGCACCGATACAAAACGGCATAGACACCGAGGTATTGTTTACTACCTCGTAAATTATTTCAAGCTTGTTTTCCGTAAGCTGATACTGCATTGAAAACTTAAATTTAAAGGGAAACATTTTTAAGGTTTCCGCGGTTTCGTGAAACGAAAAGCACACTATGCTCTTTTTTGCGTCGCTTTCATAATTGCCCTCATATGCAAGCTCAAATTCGTTGTCACGGGCAAAGCCGTGCTTGGTCATATGATATTCTATACCGTCAATAATGGTTTTTTCTCCTTTAAGACCGCCTACCGCCGGAAACAGCACGGGCGAGGTTTTTCCCCAGAATACGGGATTGCCCTCCCACATAAGCTCTTTTCCGTTCAGCACCAGCGATTTCAGCTCGGCACCCTTGCTGTTGATAACAGCCTTTGAGTTTAAACAAGATATTATTTTTTCCATTTTGACAATTCCTCCGTAGAAAAACGAGAATATTATCGAAACTTATACAAATCACTTTTAAAACTAACATAATACCCACAGTTTAAAAAGGGTTAGTATTATTCTCATAGGAAAGATTTGCAATATCCTTATGTGAACGTGTTTTTGATTTTAATGCAAAAGCCTTGCCGCGATCGGAAAAGCCGGATCGAGCCGCATAGATCGTTAATCGCGGGATGCCAATGCCGCAAGCTTAAAGAGCAGATCCAGATCCTCGGGAACATTCTTTTCGGTTCCTTCCCATTGAGGCATTTTGCTCCATGTTATAACGTTTTCGCTTGCCATATATTCCTTTAAAAATTCCTCGGACATACGCTCGGTATTGATGTAGGGCATACCGTTGGAATCCAAGGTCGGGGTCGAGCCTGTGGATTCGTACACAAAATCACTGTTCCAGGGCATGCTGTACAGCCATACCGCGTCTTTTTCCTTCATATCCTTTATATCGGGGATATAGCCGCACTCGGTAAGCGCAATCATTTTCCCGTCATAAGTCATGGCCTTCAGCTCGTTGTACTTGTTAAGCTGCGCGGAATGATCCTGACTGCTGGGATATACGTCCGTACCCGTTATATCATATGTGTTGGGATTGACCTGAAGTCTTGCGTTTTGTCCGTTCCATACCCATATCAGATTGGTGAGCTTATGATAATTTTCAAGACGGTCAAAAATAATATACCAAAGCTTTCTGTATGCGTCCTCGGTGCTTCCGTCCCTGCTTACGCCGCCCCACCAGAACCACGAGCCGGACGCCTCATGAAGAGGACGCCAGATAACGGGAACTCCCGCTTCTTCCATTCTCTGGAGCTGAATGGCGATAAGGTCTATATCATGTATAATTACTTCATATTCCTTGGTTCCGGGAGTTACCGCATTCTGCAAGGAAAAATTGGTGATCTCGTCGGAATAAAAGGCCTTGCCCATATTGGGCTTGTCAATGTCCTTGGGTACGTTCCAATGCCATGTCATAGTAATAAGTCCGCTGGATTGCGTATGCCACTCAATAGCGTCGTCCACCTGAGTGTAATCCCCGCTTGAAGTGGAGAAAATAAAGTCAAAGCCCTTGATGGCAGGCAGATCGTCGGTATATTTATAATAAACCGCGTCCTCCATTTGCTTTGTATTAAACATCTGCTGTGCGGTGATGGTGTTTGTTCCGTAATTTTCTCTCAGCCAATTAAACACCTCGACCGTTTTTTTGTTTGCATTTTCCGATACAGGCTTGGAGGGGTCGATTTCTTTCTCTTCAAGCTTTGCCACAAGCGCGTCAACATCGGTTTCATATGCGAGCGCGACATCCATGTCAACATCGCCGAACTCGTCCACCGCAACGGGATTGGACCTGCCGCCGGATTCTTCGCCGCCGCTGCAGCCCGAAAGCGGAGCGCAAAGCATTACCGCCGCAAGAGACAATGCAGTGATTTTCTTAATTTTGATCATTTGCTTCATTCCTTTCTTGTCTTTCTTATTTTCTTATACTCAAATAAATAATATATTGCGATTATACATTTAAAGTTTGGCCGCAATGCGCCATATAATCAGATTTTCGGCAGACATCACCTATGCTGCACGCTATTAAATCGTTTATAACCTGCTGTTGGTAATTATATCATAATAGCGGGTAAAAATGCAATAGATTTTGTTAAATTTGTACATTCTGCACTATTGAGACAACAGTAATTGTTTCAAAAATACGTTGAAAAAATTTTAAAAAAGTGTTGACAAATAATTTAAGCTATGATATAATATTTTTCGTTAAATGTTTGAAAGTATTTGACTTGAATTTGAAAAAAATGTTTTTTTATTATCGACCTTGTTATGGAGATGTCGCCTAGCTGGTCGAGGGCGCATGATTGGAAATCATGTAAACGTGAAAGCGTTTCGAGAGTTCGAATCTCTCCATCTCCGCCAAGTTGAAAGCTACATTTTTAGTGCAAAACGCACAAAGAATGTAGCTTTTTATTTTGTACAATAACCAACCGAAGATTTGAACGGCACGCGTTTTTTGTTTGGCGGGTATGGTATGGAATAAATCAGAGTGATAGCATATTGCCGAGTGAGTACATATCACATTGAGAGATGTTATAAATTAATCTATAATTTGTGTTGTGCTCATAAAATTCCTTTCACGAATTTCAAATAATGTTGGTTTATCTTTCTTGCTCGGTGAAAAAGAGTCTGAATAACGAACCGTGTAAATGTCAATAATGTCCAAAAGAAAGTATTGACACACGAGAACAAGCAAAAACATTTTAACGGAAAAAAATGAAATTAGTGCAGCTGTTAATGGAAGACCGCAAAAGCACGGGGGATATTCAGAACAAACTGAAAAGATTGTTTTCAGGAACGATCGAACAAATGCTGGAAGTGGAAATGGAGGAGCATTTAGGCTACGAGAAAAACTCTGTGGAGGGCAATAACACGGGAAACAGCCGTAACGGATACGGAAAAAAGACAATAATCAGCGATTACGGCGAATGTGAAATAGCGGTTCCGAGAGACAGAAACGGAGAATTTGAACCAAAAGTAATTGAAAAAAGACAAACCCGTACAGATGAAATCGAACAAAAAATAATGGCAATGCACGCCGCAAGTATTTGCTCAGACTTGAAAAACCGCGGAGTAAAGGATATTTTCGTTGCTTGTCACGATAATCTTACAGGACTTTGTACCGCAATCAATTCGATTTTCACCAAGACAAAAAATCAGCTTTGCATAGTTCATCAGGTGAGAAACATCTGCAAATTTGTATCATACAAAGACAGGAAAGCAGTATGTGCTGATTTGAAGAAAATTTACGGAGCGGTAAATCTTGATGATGCGGAATACACAAAGGAAGAGTTCCGTGAAAAATGGGACAAGAAATATCCCAAAGAATGATGAGGAAATTTACCAAATCAAAGGCTATTTTTCCTACTGATGATTCTATTCGCAAAGTAATTTATATGAGTGTGACCGAAATATCGAAAAAGTGGACAATGCCTGTTCGGGATTGGGGTTTGGCTTATGCGCAGTTCTCTATATATTTCGAGGATAGATTTGCAGCCTGACGGATGTTGGGGCTCTGCCCCAAGCCTCGAGGTTTATCCGCTTTGGAGATACCCGGTTAAAGAGAAAACAGCGATTTTTACATCGCTGCCTTCACCGTAATATCTCATAGTCTGCGTTGGGTCGCCCCTAAGTGTTGCCCTTTTTGACTACGTTTTTATTATTCGTTTATTTTTAGGGATAATGCATTTACACGGTTTATTTTTCACAATCGGTTTGTCTAAACTGTACGCGGTTCTTGGGGTATGACAAATGCGTGTTGAGCATATTCTCCAATCATTTTGTTACCTTGCGTAAAGCAAACCCACTTTGTAAGCCTTAAAGAGCTTAACAAAGCGGGTTGTGGGTTGGGTAAAGGGATTCGAACCCTTGATCTTCAGTGCCACAAACTGACGCGTTAACCAGCTACGCTATACCCAACATATTAAATTTTAAAAAACGCCAATATTAAATCAAGCGCAAATAACGATGGCACGCCACAAAGGATTCGAACCTTTGACCTACCGCTTAGAAGGCGGTTGCTCTATCCAGCTGAGCTAGTGGCGCATCTGAAAAAACTGCCGAATTTATTGTCAAGCTTCCCACTGGGTTAAAGTAAAATAATTGGAGCGGGTGATGGGAATCGAACCCACGTGTTCAGCTTGGAAGGCTGACATTCTACCATTGAACTACACCCGCATTTAACGCTTAATTATTATAGCATTTGTTTTCAAACTTGTCAAGTGTTTTTTTAAAAAATTTTAAATTTTTCAACATGAAATTCAACATTAAAAAAATATTTGTTTTTTTTAAAAAAGTATTGACAAATGATTTTAATTGTGCTAAAATTATAAAGGTAAAAAAAATGGGGTGTCGCCAAGTGGTAAGGCAGTGGACTCTGACTCCACCATTTCGAGGGTTCAAATCCTTCCACCCCAACCACATAAATAATAATCGGCACTGTTTCATGAAGCAGTGCCGATTATTAAAAATTCGATTAGGAGGGATTTGTATGCCAGATTACAAGGCTATGTATTATCACTTGGCAGGGCGCATGGCAACTGCTATTGATGCTCTGGAAGCGACCACCAATGCGTTGGTTGATATTACCGAAAAGCTGAAGCTGGCGCAGCAGACCACGGAGGAAATGTTTATTTCCGGTCCTGATGACGATGTGGATTCTTCGGATAACGTTTCAGAGTAAGAGCTACAATCCGCAAATTCCATAAATGTCATCTATAGCGACAGAATATTCCACGTTGGAATGAGTCATGTTCATTCCGATTTTTTGTTTTATAAAATAAGCCACATACGCTCCCAACGAACAAGGAGCGTATTTTTTGTTTTCCCAAAAATCTATTTTGTCAACGAAACACATAATATTTGAAAAATACCTTCGGTTTTGCCGAGGGTATTTTTCAAGTGGAAAACGGTTTCGTCTATTGATGAAATGAAATTAGTGAATATGCCGATTTCAGTTTAAAAGGGGTTATATCTTTTTTAAGTTGAAGTTACACCCATGCACTATTTTCAAATTATCCGCTAAAATTTTGCGGTCTTTTTAATTTGAAAACAGTATTAAAGCGGAAACATCAAAATTTTTCACCGTTTTATAAAAAAATTTAAAATTAACATTTCTTTAACATAACTTGAAAATTTCCCAAACATTTATGCCATATAATACAAGCATCAAACGGGAAAGACCCGTAAAAACAATCGGAGGTTGTTGTTATGAAAAAAGAAAACTTTATTGCTCTTATACTTGGCACTGTCGGCGGACTGCTGTTCGCTTTGGGAATGTGTATGTGCCTTCTGCCCGAATGGAATGCGTTTGTGCCGGGAGTTGCCGTTACAGCTGTCGGAGCGGCCGTGCTGATTATAATGTTTATCGCCCGCCGGATAATGCTCGGCAAGCCCGCCGTTAAGGTTAACGGAAAGACCGTCGGAAAAATTGCTCTCGGTATTGTCGGCGCACTCATACTGGGAGTGGGAATGTGTATGACAATGGTTTGGGAGGGTCTGATGATTTGGGGAATTATCATCGGCATTATCGGGATTATTCTTCTGCTCTGCCTGATGCCGCTCTGCATAGGTTTAAAGTAAATAGACGGCAATCGTTTCCGCCGCGGCGGTATAGGTTCATGAGTACTGCCGTAATTATTAACAATAAAATATTTTAACAGGAGAAAAAATATGTCCGATTTAAAAAAGTAAACGAAAAAATTGCCGAAGGTGTCGCCGACGGTTTTCAGAAAATCGAAAACGGAGTTGTCGGCGCATATAATACTAATATCCATTTAAAAAGTAGACAAGCTACTTTTTAAATGCGCTGCCGCAATAGCGGCAGCGTGAGGGAGCGAAGCTCCCTCAGATATTGTATTGAACGTACATATCCG
>JAAVIF010000090.1 GCA_014799365.1 Oscillospiraceae bacterium | reverse complement strand
TCCGAGAAAAAGAAAAGACTGCATAAAGCGCAGTTCTAAAAAACACAAACACAACCTTGTTTCGGTCAAAAACAGCATGTTAAAAAACGCACTTTTAAAAAGGCATTTCGCCGACTGAGGAAATTTTGGGGAAACTTAAAAATTTTTCGCTCCTTGACTAACATATAACAACATGATAGAATAGTATTACATATTATTCCCGTAAACGCACAGGCTCAAAACAAAACGGCTTTGGGAAAGCTGATGAGCGATTTTCACTGCCGTGAGCCTAAAGAAATGAACTATAAGATCCTTTCGGAACAGGCTAACCGTTATAAATATGAAGAGGGGGAAAACACCGTGTCACAAATGGTTGAAGAATACGCTCGGAGAAGAGCGGAAGAAGCGGCGAGGGAAGCGGCGATAGAAGCCGCAAGAGAAGCGGCGAAAAAAGAAGCGATCGCGATTGAAGAAACCGAGAAAAAGAAGAAAGCGGAATTTGCGCGCTCCCTAATTGAAGAGGGCTCTTTCTCTCATGAAAAAATCGCGGCTTTGACAAAATTATCCGTTAATGAAGTGAAAAAGATTGCGCTTGAGGTCTCTTGTTGATCTAACACAATAATTTATAGTTTATACGAAACAAACTTGAAAAGCGTCAGATAAAAAAATACACATAAAAACGCCTCACAGCTTTGAAAAAACTGCGAGGCGTTTTTTCTGTAAAATCAACAAATCAAAAGTGCCGCATAGGGCAGTGTACATTTATTATCTTTGACATAATCTTCAAAGGTCCCCATTTCCGCCGAATGAGAGTTAATAACTATTTTTACCGCATATGTCAAAGCAAGCGCAAGCTCCCTGTCGCTGTATTCCTCGTTCAGAAAAGCAGGGGCAATTATTCTGAGCATATTGTAAAATACCGCGGTAATAAAGTAATTTTTCCATATTCCGTCCTGCATATCCTGAGAAAAAACAATATTTACCAGCAGGTTCTCGATTATGTAAGAACGTTCCTCCTCTATATGACGGTAAACATTATAAAGCTTTAATATAGCCTCTTTGCTGAAATAGGCCGTAACTTCCCATTTTTCACTTGCTTCCGTTACTTCCTTAATGGTACATCCCGTTTTTTGCAGCACATGATCAATCATCTTAATGTAACTGGCCATATTTGTCTTTTTTATTCGAGCACTCAAATTTAAAAGTATACTTACGGAATCCGTCATGGAAGAATCGCTTTGAGGTACGGCAGGCTTCAGAGAATCGGCAATTTTTCGGCATAAATCATTATCGAGAAGCATAGCCGCAAGGGACGGGATCTTGTTTGCGCTGCCGTTTTTCATATACTCATCGGCTTTTTGACAGAAATATCCCAAAATCAACAGTCTTTCGGAAACGGTAAAGCTTCGGTTTTGCAAAATATCGATCTCAGCACCCAGTATATCCCAATAATAAGGATAGCCCTCCCAGTTTTTTCTTACGGTAAAGCTTGAGAAAACTGTTTTTGCATTTTGCTTATATTCTTCTTCGGTTATTGCAAGTCCCTCGGGATGCCGCATAAGCAGCTCATTAACATGATAGCAGGTGCTTGTACAGGACATGGCGACCGCGTCGTCCCCAATCGAAGCGTAGTGACGCGGAAAGGTCTTGCAAACATATCCCAAAGCATTTTCCCCAAATTCCTTATGAATCATACATAAATCGTTTTCGGTCAAAAAAGGACAGCCGTCTTCGTTATGTAAAATTTTGGCATATTTATAATCGTCGCCTGTGTCTTTTACTCTCTTAACACATTTGTCCGCAATCTCCCGAAATTCCGGCTTCATATCCCTCTTTTTAAAATCAAGATATTCCCGCCTGCTCAGCCATATATTCCAGCTGTCCTTGCAGCAGGAATCCGGGCATTCGGAGTTGGTACACTGAAATTCGTCAAAATAAGCTAATTTAACAATATTCATAATCTTAAGCTTCCTTTCACAAAAGTACCGAGACTTATACTAATCCCTTTTAAAACTGTTGGATTAGTGTTTAGGGTGCAACCCTTTTTAAACTATGGATTTTTCCATAGTTTAAAAAGGGATTGGCATTAAATCAAGCTCAGCAAATCAAAAACGCCGCATAAGGCAGAGTGTGCGTATGCTTTTCAACAAAATCGTTAAGCGTTCCTTTCTCTGCCAAATGAGTGTTGATAACCATTTTTACCGCATAGGTCAGCGCAGCGGCAAGCTCCTTATCATCATAGTTTTCCGATAAAAACACCGGAGCGCATATTTTAAGAGTATTGTAAAACACCGCCAATATAAAATAATTATTCCATACTCCCTGCTGAGGATCGTTGGAAAAAACCAAATTCACCAGCAGATTTTCAATTATATATGTTCGTTCGTTTTCAATTTGACGGAACACTTTGCACAGCTTTTTATATTCGGCGGCACTGAAATTAACAGCAGTTTGCGCATCCTTTTCTTCAAAGGTACAATCAAGCCGATCCATTACCTGCGAAAACAGCTTTTTCGGATGGGCGGAAGAAAATATTTGTGCGCGGCTGTTCATCATGATCAATATATTCATTGATTTTACTGCCGCGCTGTCATCCGACTGAGACGGCCTAAGCGAATCGGCTATTTTTTTGCAAAGCTCCTTATCCAGCAGCATATTGGCAAGACTCGGTATTTTGTAAGGGGTGTTATTGTTTATGTACTCGTCCGCTTTTTGGCAAAAATAGCCTAAGATCAACATTCTTTCGGATATGGAAAAAGCTCTGTTCTGTAAAATGTCGATCTGGGCATTTAAAAGCTGCCAGTAAAACGCGAAGCCTTTCCATTGTTTTGTTATTGCGGGTGAGCTAAACAACCCGTTGTTTATATATTTGTTTTTTCCGTCATACTCTTCTTCAACAACCGCCAGTCCCTCGGGGTGATTCATCAGAAGCTCGGTCACATGACAGCAGGTAGCCGTACAGTACTGCCGTATGGTATTTTCGCCCACTCTCCCGTTTTGACGCGGAAAAGTGTTACAGGTATAGCTGAGCGCGTCCTCACCCGATTCTTTTTGGATCATGCAAAGAGAGTCGTTATCCAAAAACGGACAATCTCCGTTTTCCCTCAGCCGCATTTCGGCATAATATATCTCATTCTCCCTGAGCTGCCTGAACGCGGTATCGATAACGGAACGAAGCTTAGGGCTGCAATCCATTTTTTGGTAATATAGATATTCGTTTTTGAATAAACAAATTTTCCAATACTTACAGCAGGAATCTTTACACTCCGAGCCTATACAATGAAACTCGTCATAGTAAGCCAGCTTAACCACTTTCATACTTTCACGTTCCCTTTTCCGTTATACTATTATTGTTATTGTACTATTTTCATTTTAAAAAGTCAATAGCAAAAATTCCGCTTTCACATAAAATATAACAGGGAAGCAATACAGCCCCTGAAGGCAAGCATTATGCCAATATATCAGAAAGAAAGGAATCCACCATGTCAAGCTTTATATTTTTAGGCGGCGATCTTCGCATGCTTTACGCCGCGGAATATTTAAATAAAACTCGGGACTGCTTTGTTTACGGCTTTGAGACCTCGGAGGAATTTCCCGTTCCCGCCACGGGCGAGCTCGTTCCATTTGACTGCGCGGTGCTGCCGCTTCCCGCCACCACCGACGGAGTACACATAACAATGCCCTATCACAGTGAAAATCCCGATCTCGATATAATACTTAAAGCGGTAAAGCAGGGCGGAAAAGTGTTTACGGGAAAAAGCTGCCCTTATCTGGAGCGAATTTGCGAGGAAAACGGATTAAAGCTGTACAATTATTTCGACCGTGAGGAATTGCAGCTTCTGAACGCGGTCCCCACCGCGGAGGGCGCGCTTGAAATAATGCTTAAGGAGCTGCCCGTAACGGTATTCGGAGTAAATACGCTTATAACGGGCTTCGGGCGCATAGGCGAGGTAATGGCAAGAATGCTGATCTCGCTGGGAGCTAATGTAAGCGTTTACGCAAGACGCAGCGAACAGCTTGCAAAGGCTGAGTGCATGGGCTGCGGCCCTGTTTCGGGGCAAGAGCTTGAACACAATCTAAGCAAATTTGACGTTATAATAAACACCGTCCCCGCAACGGTTTTCGACCGAAAAAGACTGATGCTGCTTAAGAAGGACTGCCTGATAATAGACCTTGCTTCAAAAGCCGGGGTAGAGGACCTTGAACTGGCGGCGAGCGTAGGGGTAAAGGTGATCTGGGCCTTGTCGCTGCCGGGAAGAACCGCTCCCGTTACGGCAGGCCGGATAATAGGAAAGACTATCGAAAATATTTTGGGTGAAGAATCGGCGGGAAAGTAACCCAAAAGCATACTTTATACTAATAACCATTTTGACACAGGAAAAAAACAAAGTCAAAATGGTTATTACACCCGAAGCACTATTAACCAATTAAAAACCATTTTTTCCATTTTTAATTGGTTAATAGTATTATATATAATAGGGAGGTAATAACCTTGTGCGAAATATTAAAAGGCGTCCGCATCGGCATGGCGGTCTGCGGCTCTTTCTGCACTTTTCAAAAGACCTTTGAAGCAGCAAGACGGCTGAGACTGCTTGGTGCGGAGCTGATACCTGTAATGAGCTTTAACGCATCCTCCATTTCAACACGATTCGGCGAAGCGGAGGAAAATGTTAAAATATTTGAGGAAATCGCGGGCAGGAAAATCATAGACAGCATTTCAAACGCGGAGCCTATCGGCCCCAAAAAGATGACCGATATTATGCTGCTGCCCAACTGTACGGGGAATACGCTGGCCAAGCTGGCAATGTCGGTTACGGATACACCCGTTACAATGGCGGTAAAAAGTCACCTTCGCGGCAGCAAGCCCGTCGTTATAAACGTGGCCACCAATGACGCACTTTCCGGCTCGGCAAAGAATATAGGCGCGCTTATGAATTTAAAGCATTATTATTTTGTGCCTTTGAAACAGGACGACTGCATTAAAAAACCCACATCGGTGGTGGGCGATTTTGACAGGATAGAAGAAACGCTGATAGCCGCTATGAACGGGGTACAGATACAGCCTGTTTTTTATTGATACAGTATAGACAAATTTTACTGTCGCTCGTGAATTAGGGCGTATCTGAAAACTAAGCAATTTTGTACAATTTCGCTAAATGCGTGGCGATTTCAAGGAAAAAAGCGCAGGAATACTCTCGTATTCCGAGCATTTTTGACGCAGAAAGCGT
>JAAVIF010000089.1 GCA_014799365.1 Oscillospiraceae bacterium | reverse complement strand
GACAGACAGACAGACAGACAGACAGACAGACAGACAGACAGACAGACAGACAGACAGACAGACAGACAGACAGACAGCATAACTATGCCCTGAATTATATAGTATCTATTGATATTGACAGCGTTACAGCTATGCTGTCTTATTTTAATATTCAAAAACAAAACCGTTAAGGCGAACTTGCGTTCGTTTTAACGGTTTTTTGCGTTTTCCTTTTTATTTGCGTAAAAAAGAAAGAGCATAACACTAATTTTCAATCAACAATTAAATTACAAAAGTATATAATTATTATTTTGGTTTAAAATAAGTATAAATTAAGGGCTATTCACCGCAAAAATCTGCGGTTTTAGTAAAATATTAAATTTTTCAGGAGGAAATGAAAAATGTTAAACAAAATCAGAAAGCTCAAAGAGAAAAAGGGCTTTACACTCGTTGAGCTGATCGTTGTTATCGCGATCATCGCGATTCTGACAGCGGTTATCGTTCCTTTGGTTGGTAGATATTCGGCTCAGGCTACATATACTACCTTGCAGGACGCGGCAAAGACCATTTCTAACAGCGTTAATACCGCTATTTCCGATGCGACTATGATGGGTTCAATATCCAGCATGACGGGACTTACCGGCTCTAAAGCCAACGATTCGTTAACCGTAACGGCAGAAGGCGGTGCAGGTACTCAAATTGACACTGACATCGTAGACAAAACTACAAGTGCTTTGGAAGCTACCTTGCCCAATGGCTGCACTTTCCATGTTTTAATCAGCAATAACACGGTTCAGGGCGTTATTTACAGTGCCGACAGTGCTGTTGATGTTACCGCTATAGCCGATAACTCCAATGTTTCGCGCAATACTGATTTTAATGAAGCATATTGGCTCAATGCTGCCAGCCCTGTTGGTGTAAGCGGCACATTTATGAATGCTACCACTTAATGGCTGTTGACTGATTATTGCCTGTTAAGGATCGGGCGTCCTCTCCCTTAAAAGGGAGCTAAACATCAGCACATAGACTTTTTGGCTCTATCCTGAGCTAATAGTTTATGCTCTCCTACCCAACCTCCCGAAGAGATTCGGGAGGTTGGACTTTTTTATTCAACATTTTTCACTCTTCCCGTTTTTAAAAACATGAAGAGTGAAACGATTGCAGTGGTTATTTCCGCCGCAGGGTAAGACAGCCAGACTCCGTTTATCCCAAGCATTGCCGTAAGCATAAACGCAAAGGGGATAAGCAGAAGCAAGCCCTTGAGCAAGGAGATAACGGCGGCGGGAACGGCCTTTTTTATTGCCGCAAAGTAATTTCCGATAATAATGTTAAAAGCGGCAAAGGGAACCGCGGTAAAATAAAGTCTCATTCCGTTTACCGCCGTTTCCTGCAATTCCGCGCTGTTTTCGCTGTTGAATATCTTGGTGACGGGTTCGGTAAAAAGCATAAACACGGCGCAGATGACCGCCGCGGTAACAAAAGCAAAGATAAGCCCGTATTTTAAGGTCTGCTTTATATACGAAACATTTCCCTCGCCGCAGCTTCGGCTGATAATAGGCTGTATGCCTTGTGAAATACCCGACATTATCGCCACCGCTACTATCGCTAAATTGGCGATAACTCCGTAAGCCGCAACGCCCGTGTTTCCCGCTATATTTAATATCAGCATATTGAACACTATGACTACCGCCGCGCTGGCGATCTCGTTTACGAAAGCGGAGGTGCCGGTAACGGCGCAGGAAGCTGCTGTATACAGCTTAAAGCTTTTTATGTGAAGATGAAAATTGTTTTTTCGTCCAATAATATGCACTAACAAGATACAAACGCTTATAACGGGAGAAGCGACGGTGGCAAGTATGGCTCCCGTCATGCCCATATTGAGTGGGAAGATGAAAACATAGTCCAAAAGCACGTTGGAAAGACTTCCCGTTAAGGTTGCCGCCATTGCCAGCCGAGGGTTTCCGTCGTTTCTGACAAAGCCCGCGAGAGTATTGCTGAGGAAAAAGGCGGGAGTGAAGGAAAGCAGTATTTTTAAATATATATTTGTCATTTCAAATACATCGTCATTCGCTCCCAAAAGTCTTGCAAGCCGGTCCGAAAAGAAAATACCTCCAAGGGAAAAAATAACCGACATGACAAGTCCAAGCAGCATAGTGCTTGTAAAAAAGCCGTTTCCCTTGCTTTCGTTTCCCTCGCCTCTTGCGATAGCGTACCTTGTGCTGCCTCCTACGCCCATCATAACGCAGAAGCCGTACATAATACTGTAAGCGGGTATGGCAAGGTTCAGGGCGGTAAGTCCCTTTTCGCCCATTCCCATTGAAATAAACAGGGTATCGGTGAAAATATAGCAGGACACTCCCACCGTGCCTAAAATGCTTAGCAGAGTATATTTTATAAATTCCTTGAAGCACTTGTTGTTTTTCATTTTGTTCTCCTTTTATTACCTAACGTAAAAAATATTGTTTTTTTTACATTAGGTAATAGTGATTTTGTTATCCTCAAAAAAAGCCGAATATCCTATCTGCAAAGACCTAACGATAGGATTTTCGGCGTTGACTTTTTTACCCGGTGGCAAAAAAGGCTATTATTTGATTTGTACACTTAATACTATTAACCAAAAATGATGTTGACAATTTAAATTTATTCTGCTATAATTACAAATGCAGTAAAAAGTGGAAAAGTGCCGTTAAAACGCTGAAAACACGGAAAGCGGCTTAACGGAATGCTGAGTCAAAGATAAAACCGTTAAGGTGAATTTGAGTTCGTTTTAGCGGTTTTTTGCGTTCTTAATTTCATTTTATATAAATCGGGAATAAAGCGCACAGGGTTATTATTGCAATAAATTTCAGGCTTCAGCAAAATCTTTTTTCGGGAGGAAATAAAAAATGTTGAAAAAAATCGGAAAGCTCAAGGGTAAAAAGGGCTTCACACTCGTTGAATTGATTATTGTTATCGCGATCATAGCGATTCTGACGGCAGTGATCGTACCCGTGGTCGGCAGATATTCGGCTCAGGCTACATATACTACCTTGCAGGACGCTGCCAAGTCTATATCCAATAACACCAACGCCGTTATTGCCGATATTACGTCGGAAGGTTCCGTTATCCAGAATGTTGAGATTGAGGGCGCGAAAACCGGCGGCAGCCTCAGTTGCAGATATAAGACCGGGACCATGCCCGCTGATTTCAAAGCGAAGCTTGAAGCTTCTTTACAGGATACGGTTCCCGACGGTGTACAATTTGTCGTTGAGATCAGCAGCAACACTGTCGCGGGTGTTGTATACACAACAAACAGTGCTGACCTGACAGGTACCGTTGAACGTGTTAACGGATTTATCGACGCATTCGAGATCGACTCTGTTCCCGTAGGAGTTGCGGGAAATAAGATAGTTTCCTAAAAAACAACCCGTCAAAACCCCGTTTTACCTTGGTTTTGACGGGCTTTTTTTTTATCTTATTTCCGTTCCGGGATAGTAAAATTCCAATATCTCCCTGTAATTGTAATTCCAGAAGTTAGCTAAGTTATTTGCTCCGTGCTGGCTTAATCCCACGCCGTGACCGTAGCCGTAGGTTGTAAAGGTGAATTTGTCGCTGTCCGCGCTGTAAGAAACGTCAAAGCATGCCGAACGCAGGTTGAAATCCATTATATCCTCGCGCATTACACGTCCAGTGATATTCACGGTCTTTCCGCTGTTGTTGACGTATTCGGTGTGACCGCCTATGCTGAATGTGCCCACATAAACGTTGTCCACATACTCCTTTATTGCAAACCATGTACCCGGGTCGCCGCTGAGCTCGATACCCGTAGCGTTTCTGACGTATTTTCTAATCTCGTCCGAGGTAAAGGAGTTTTTAACGCCGTAGTTAGGATCGTAAAGCGCGTCCAGCTCGCATTTTTGACTGGGCAGATAGGGGTAATCTATTCCCCATACGTTTTTGGCGGAGGCGGTATAGCCTGCCGTTGAAGCACCGTAAACGGCTTGTATCAAAGCACCGTCGTAATAAATAGCTTGTCCGAGAACCTCGTTAACACAGGACTTGACCTTGTCATTGGGAGTTCTTACGGCGACATAGGGAACGTTTCCGCTGTTGTTATAGTATTTTATGTAGGTGTAAGCCGCAACCGCCTGCGCCTTGATAGCTTCCTCGTTAAAGCTGCCGCCGATCTCGCCCATTACCACCTGAGCCAATATATCCGCCGCGTCTCCCGTAACGCTTCCGCCGCTTCCCGTATATCTTACTGTAAGCTCTCCCGCGTCGACGTTTGAAGGAGCGGGGGCTGTTGTTTCTTCGGTATCGGAGATGGTAGTTTCTTCCGATGTTTCGGAGGGCGTTTCGGCAGGTGTTTCGGTGTCGGTTGTGGTATCGTCGCTCTCAACTATGTTGAAAACATCGGGTGGAACGGTTTCGGCCTCTTCGGTGGTGACGGTATCCTCTGCGGAGGTATCCGCTTCGGTGGTTTCACGCTCCTCCGAGGATGTTTCTTCTTTTGTGGTTTCTATATAGTCCTTTTCGGTGGTGGTGGTCGCTTCGGTAGTGGCGGCCGCGCTGACGGTCACCTCCTCATATCCCGCGGCGACAGTGACCGCGCCGTTTAATTCAAATGGCTTGACCTGATTTGAAACATCAAGGTCGGAATAATCGGGAAAGGTCATATCAATCGGCTGACCGTTCAGCGAAACGGTTTCGGAAAGCTCCTCGGCAGTGGTTTCCTCAGGCTTTTCGGTGGTTTCGCTTGTATTCGCGCCGTCCGTGTTATCGGTTTCGGCAAGCCTTGAATTGTTTATGCTTTGTATTTTTTCCGTGTTTCCGAAAAGAAATATATATCCCAAAGCGATAATCAAGGATATTGTAATTTTGATCAGTGAACCTTTTCCCATTATTTTTCCTTTCAGCCGTTCAATAAGTCGGAGTTTACAGTGAACGTCAAAAATATTTTGACGTTCACTGTAAAAGCTTATTTAAATTGCCTCGCATATCCGTTCGCTTCGCTCACTCCATGCGGATCGGCAAATAGCAAACGCCAAATATTTTTGGCGTTTGCTATAAGATTATTGATTAAAATCCTTTATCCATGAGGTATCCCACTGTCTTCCCGCCCACTGGTTGCCGTAGCTCTTATAGTAAGCGTCAAACATTTTGCGTTTTACATTTCCTTCGTTATCGTTTCCTCTGTTGTCTATAAAGGTTTCGGGGTCGAGAACGGAGCTTTCGTCGTCTCTTACCTTTCTTGCCACGACAACAAGGCGCATATCGGAAAACATTGAAAAATCGCAGGTGGAAAGAGTTAACAGCTCGTCGCCGTACTCCAAATCTATACCCGTATAGTAAAAGCTTCTGTCAAGGCACTCCGCCACATAGCCGTCAAATTCGCTTTTGCTGTTAAAGGTAACGTAATTCTGATAACTGAACACCTCGCCTAAATTTTCGGTGGTGTTGGTTAAAAATACCGCGAAAATAAGGTATTCGTTTTTCTTATAAATGGTATCGTAATTCAGGCGGTAGTTTTCCTTCATAAATTCAAAGCCCTGTGTTCTGAAATAGGACAGCGGCTCGAACATATTTCTGGTTATCAGATTGTGTCCGTAAATTATGGTGTTAGCGGGGTGTGATTCCGCCGTTATAGGTATCTCATAGTCCGCGAAGATCGTTCCGTTGGCGGTAGGCTGCTTATCGAAATTATGCTTAAGATAGAAATCGTTGTCATAGGTCTGCAATACGGGATAGCCTATCCACGGATACATTTCTATCCAGCCGACCATATCGTTGTTTCTTTCGTAAAGCTCCGCGTACTCCTGAAGTATCTCCACATGCTGCTCTTCGGTATTTCCCTGACTGTCGGTAATATGCATGGGTATCGAAATAACGCTTCCGTTGCTTTCGCCGCGCATATTCTTTACGTCTTCCATTTCTCTATTTATATTTTCGGAGCGGATAAAGTAGAAGTAAATCACGCAAAAGGTAGCTGCTATCAAAACAAGAATTGCGGCAAGAAAAACTATCTTTCGTATAATTTCTCCCGTGGAATCGCCTTTACAGGGAAAAAGAGACTGTGCAATGCTTTGTTTTCTGTAAACCTTTTTGTTTTTTTTGTTTACCGGTTCAAAATTCGGCATTATGTTCGCCTTTCTCAGCTTGCCAAAAACCTCCCTGCGGCCGGGTTTTCAGCAAGCTGAGAAGAAAATCGGAAAACTCCATGGGAGTTTTCTCGATTTTAAGCCGCTTCGCTCTAAGTGGGGGAAAAACCCTGACGGTTTTTCCCCCACACCCATTTTTCCTTTCGGAGTTTTTTGACTGGCTGTTTATTTTTTCTTTTTAAATTATAATTTTATTCGGAGGTTGTAACTACGGAAGCTTCACCGGGTTCAAGATCGTCAAGGCTGTCGATTATGCCGTCGTACTTGTCAAAGTTTTTTACAAGGGAAATATCCCAATCGCGTCCCTTCCAAGGATAAGCAAGTCCTCTGTCGTAGTAGGTATCGAAAAACAGGGGAGAGGGATTTACGGTCGCCTTGCTCGTATCTACCTCGGGGCTTTCTCCGTCGCGCACCTTTCTTGCAAACAAAGCAAAGCGCGCGTCAACATTTTTTCCCATAGGGTAATAGTAGCAGGTGGAAAGAGTGATGATCTGGTCGCCGTATTCAAGGTCCACATCGGTATAAAATGTGCTTCTGTCCATTATATTTCCGATAAAGTCCATAAACTCCAGCTCATTTTTGAACTGTCTTTTGCGATAGTAGGGGTAAGGATAGCCGTCCTTTTCCTCGGTGTTGATGAAAATTCCCGCAAATACCTTGTATGTACCCTCTTCGTAAAGAGTGTCGAACTGAATGGTTGGATACTGAGCGTAGTAATCGAGAAAAGCGTTTTTGTCAAAGCCGCCTAAGCTATCGCTGTAATAATGCGAGGAATAAGGATAGTAGTGCGTAAGCTGAGCAAAGTATTCGCCAGATTGCATATTGTGACCGTAGAGAACAAGATTATTGGCGTCCTCCATGGGAACATGGTTGTCGCAGAAAATAGAACCGCTTTTGCTGTCCTCGCCGTAGAAGTTGCGGTACAGGTAGTAGTCTGTATTTTCAAGTCCCTCGCGCATCATAACGGGGTAGTTGATATAGTGTCCCGCCTTTATCCAGCCCACCATGTCGTTGTTCTCCGCGTAAAGATCAACGTATTTATCGAGAATATTGGGCTGCTCCTCCTTTATTTCGTCAACCTTCTGCTGGTCGATCTTAAAGCTGCCCGAGGCGTTCATTTCCACCATATTTACCAGATTGTCGTTCATATCCTCGTCGGCCTTCCGTGACGAAAAATCCGTAAGGATATAAATTCCGCAGGCGATAAACACCACAAGGCAGACGATCACTATGATCTTTCTGACAACGGCTCCCACGGTGTCGTTTTTGTTGGGTATGAACATTTTTACAAACCCGTTTTCACTTTTTTTAGCATGCTCAGGCATAACAATTTCCTTTCTCCGAAAAACTTTTATGGATTTTGAACTTGTTCTTTAATTTGTCAATAGCTTAACAGCTTGCTTGTGTCCCACGCTCTTTTTGCGTAGGCACTGCAAATATTTCTGTCAACCGCCTGCTGCCAGCCTATCCAGTAATAATTGCGGTAAGCCTTTGAGGTGTCTACCTCGGGGCTTTCCCCTTCTCTTACCTTTCTCGCGAATATGGCGCAGCGCACGTTTTCGTAATCCATGCCAAAGGGGAAGTAGCAGGTGGACATGCAAAGTATCTCGTCTCCGTAGGTCAGATCGACATCGGTAAACAAAACGCTTCTGTCCATTATATCAAGCACATAATTGTTGAAATCGTCCTTGTCGTCAAAAAGCTTTCCCTTGCGCAGATAGTTGTAGACCTCGCCGTACTGCTCCTCGGTGTTGAAAAGACATACCGCGAATACTTTATAAGTACCCTCCTCCGCCAAGGTGTCAAAGTTTATGGTGGGGTGCTTTTGGTAAAAGCTTAAGGACGCGTCGGCGTTGGGGTCCTGATTATCCTTGTCGTAATAATATCTGGTAAGCTTGGAAAAGGCGACAGAGGAATAGGTGTTATGTCCGTAAAGCAGCAAAAAGTCCGTAGCGTCGCCGCCCTCGGAAAATGTGCTTCTGTAATCCGCAAAGATAGTGCCGGATTTGCTGTAATTTCCGTAAAAGTCGGTGGTAAGATACTTATCGTTATCCGTAGTCTGAACTACGGGATAATCTATGATCCTGTCGTTTTCCCCTAAGTTTATCCAGCCCACAAGATCGCGGTTTATGGCGTAAAGGCTCATCAGCTCTTCTCTTAAGTAGGGCTTTTCTTCCTTGATCTCCTTGATCTCCTCTTCGTTCAGATTAAGGTTGCCGCTGCTTGCCTGCTGCTTAATATCCTGTATCTGTCCCTCAACAACGTATTTCTGAACGATCTCGCCGGAAACGTCCTTGATAAGCGATCCGCCCGTTATCGCAAAGGCGATCACGGCTCCTATAAAAACTAATTTTCTGATCGCCTCCGCCGCTTCGTCCCCTTTTACGGGAAAAATCGACATCAGAAAACGCACAAAGGCGCATTTTTGTTTTCCCTTGCTTCTTGCGGCAGGGGGTCGTACCGTATAATTTACCATTTGTTATCATTCCTTTACTTGAAGTTTATATAAAAATCGTCAGTTCTCCTGATAGCTCAGCAGCTTGCTCGTGTCCCACGTTCTCTTGGCGTAGACACTGGAAATGCCCGCGTTGTCCAGCTGCTCCCAGCCCTTCCAATAGTAGGTCCTTGAAGCCTTTGATACGTCTACCTCCGCGCTTTCTCCTTCTCTTACCTTTCTTGCGAAAATGCCGTAGCGGGAATTTCTCAGATCGGTGCTTATAGGGAAAGCACAGGTGGACATGCAAAGTATTTCGTCGCCGTAGGTAAGATCCACGTCCGTAAGTAAGCAGCTTCTGTCCATTATATCGAGAATGTAGTTATTGAAATCGTCCTTGTCCTTGAACGGTTCGCCGTAACGCAGGTAGTTGTAGACCTCGCCGTACTGTTCGTCGGTGTTGAAAAGACAGACCGCAAATATCTTGTAAGTACCCTCCTGCGCCAAGGTATCAAAGGTTATCGTGGGGTGCTTTTGATAAAAGCTTATCGATTTATCCGCGTTCGGGTCGGGATTGTCCTTGTCGTAGTAATATCTTCCCAATTTGGAAAAGGCAGTGGACGCATAGGTGTTGTGTCCGTAAAGTATGGTGAAGTCCGAGGGCATTCCCCTTGTAAACGCGCATCTGTAATCGGCGAATATCGTACCCGACTTGCTGCTGTTGCCGTAAAAGTCGGTATTCAGATACTTGTCGTTGTTATCCGTCTGAACCACGGGAAGATCGATGATCTTGTCCTCTCCGCCAACATTGATCCAGCCCAGCAGATCGTTGTTTATATCGTAAAGGCTCATCATCTCTTCTCTTATATAGGGCTTTTCGCTTTTTATCTCCTCGATTATCTCTTCCTCGAGATTAAGGCTTCCTCCGCTTGCCTGGTCTTTTATATCCTGAATCTGGGTATCGACCACGTATTTTTGGATCATCTCGCCCGAAACGTCCTTTATAAGCGTTCCGCCCGTTACCGCAAATGTAATCACCGCGCCGAGAAACACTGTTTTTCTTATCATTTCCGCCGCGTCGTCGCCTTTCCACGGCAAAACGGAGACAAGCATACGCTTAAAAGTATTCTCCTGTTTTCCCTTGCTTCTTGCGGCGGGAGGCCTTACGGTATAATTGACCATTTAAATCACTTTCCTTTTTTGTAAATTGTTTTCCTCTCATGTCTTTACAAAAATGCGATTTATATATTTATTAAAAATTATGTTCTTTGATCATTCTCGCTTAATATTTGCGCTTCAAGCATTTTCAGCGCGGTCAAAACAGCCTGCGAGCGTATATATTCGCGCTCCGTCATATCCTCGGGACAGTCCGCCGTTTCAAACAGAAATCCTTCGGCTCTTGAACCGCTTTTTCCGCAAACGCCGATCCAGACAGTTCCCACGGGTTTTTCCGCCGTTCCGCCCGTAGGTCCCGCAATTCCCGTAGTTGAAACTCCGAAATCGCTTTCGGCGGCTCTCTTAACTCCCTCTGCCATTGCCCTTGCCGTCTGCTCCGATACGGCCCCGTATTTTTCGAGATATTCCTCGGGTACGTTCAGCTTGTCGCGCTTTATCCTGTTGGCATAGCTGCAAATACCCATGTCGAAAACCTCCGAGGAGCCGTTGACCGAGGTTATCGCGGCGGAAATAAGACCGCCCGTGCAGCTTTCCGCGGAAGCCGCTTTCTTTTTAAGCCTCAACAATAATTGTACTACATTTTCCGCCTGTTTGTCAATATCTCTTTTGATTTCTGTACCCATATTCTAAATATTACCTGCTTTTATATATTTTTTTCCAATGTTATTTATTAAAAAGACGAATATTTAAAGCTTAAAATCCTTGACCGTTATTCCGTCAATGGCCTTTTGGATAAGCGGCTCGAAATCAAATTTAGCTTCCTCCGCAAGCACGTCCTCCAAAACAGGCTTTGTTTTGGGATGCTTGGGGGTAAACACCGTGCAGCAATCCTCGTAAGGCAGGATAGAGGTTTCAAAGGTGTCGATTTTTCTCGCTATTTCCACGATCTCCTTCTTGTCCATGCCCACAAGTGGTCTTAATACGGGATAATCCGCCGCCTTATCGGTGCAGCCGATAGCCGCCAAGGTCTGGCTTGCCACCTGTCCGACGCTTTCGCCGGTAATAAGCGCGCCGCAGTGACCTCTTTCACAGATAACGTTTGCGATTTTAAGCATGAGCCTGCGCATAATAACGGTAAAGTAATCTCCGTTGCAGTTATCTCTGAGTGCTTCTTGTATCTCCGTAAAGGGAACACAGTAGAAGCGAATGCTGCCGCAGTACTCGGTAAGCTTTTCGCATAGGCTTTCTACCTTCATTAAGGCTCTTTCGGAGGTGTAGGGGGGGCTTTGGAAGTGTATCGCGTCAACTCGCAGTCCTCTTTTCGCCATCATAAAGGCGGCAACAGGGCTGTCAATACCTCCCGACAGCAGCAAAAGCGCGTTTCCGTTGCTTCCCACGGGCATACCGCCCACCGCCGGTATTTTCTCCGCATTGACGTACGCTCCTTTATCTCTTATTTCAACAAGAACCGTTACATCGGGATTGTGAACGTCGGTTATCAAATGAGGGTAAGCGTCCGAAAGCGCGCCGCCAAACTCCTGCTGTATTTGCGGGCTTGTAAAGGGGAAGCTTTTGTCCGAGCGTTTTGCTTCCACCTTAAAGCTTTTAGCCTTTTCGAGAGCGTCCTTTAAATAAGGAACCGACTGTTTAACGATTTCCTCCATATCCTTTTTGAATACCGCCGAACGCTGAACGGCGGCGATTCCGAAAACGTGACTTACTTTTTTTACCGCCAAGTCCAGATCGTAGCTTTCGTCAAGAGGCTGTACGTAAATAGTTGACTGACGGCGGGTAACGTCAAATTTTCCGATCTTATCCAGCCGCCTTTTTATGTTTTTTACCAGCATATCCTCAAAATTGCTCCTGTTTAAGCCCTTCAAAGCAATTTCGCCGTATTTTGCCATAATAACTTCCATGATTTGAATTTCCTCTCTTAGAACTTGTTTTTAAATAGACCTGTTCGATAACCGGAGAAGTGCCGGATTGCGCAGGATTTTTGGCGAAAGGCAAAGTGTGCCGAACGCCGCTGTACTGTATGTACCGCAAGTGAGGTACACAAAGCCTTT
>JAAVIF010000088.1 GCA_014799365.1 Oscillospiraceae bacterium | reverse complement strand
GGCGATTTCAAGGAAAAAAGCGGAGAAATATGGTAATATTTCGAGCATTTTTGACGCAGAAAGCGTCCGCAATTAGTAGAAATTGTGCAAATTGCGACTTTTCAGATAGCCCCTAGTATGAGTATGGTCAAATAGGACATACAGATGTCACATTAAAAATGCTATAATGTTGGCATAATATCAATCCCCTTTTAAACTGACATAATATCCGCAGTTTTATACTAATATCTGTTTAAAAAGTGGATAAAATGGCTTTTTAAACAGATATTAGTGCTTAGGGTGTAACTCTGTTTTGACGGTAGACTTTGTTATATTTTGTCTACCGTCAAAACAGAGATTAGTACAAAAACGTTCATGGAATCAAAAAAAGTGAACATGCCGAATGCTTTTGATGTTAATACTAATATCATCTCATTTTTTTAATGTCGTTGGCGTCGTAAACCACCTGTGCGTATATTGCCGCAACTACTTTATACAGCTCGGGCGGTACATGCTCACCCGCGCCCAACATTACCAACAAAGCGGCGGCACTGTCGTCGCGGTATATAGGCACACCGTTTTCATCCGCAATATTAAGTATTTTCTTGGCAAGCTCGCCCATTCCCGAAGCTACAACTATTGGCGCGTAGTTCAAATCGGGATTGTATTTTAAAGCGACTGCCGCGGTTTGTCCAAAGGCTTTATGTTTAGGCATTTTTATTTCTCCTTTTTACTTTTTGTATAAACGATATATGTTATTACAATATGTATCGCAATGTATCGCGCATGTCTATTACTTTTTGTATAATCCGTGCTTGTGTTTACATATTTGTATATCCAAAAACAAGTGTCGGAATAAAAGCGTTAAGCTGATTAGATTCGCGGACGGGACAAGGATCACGCTTTAACGTCAAAGCTCTTTCTGTTGTCGTTGATTCTCGGAAAGGTCTCCGCAAGGGTGTGCGGTTTTACCAGAAGTCCCGTCTTAAAATTCTGAATGTTATATCCGACGCCCGCGGCTATTCTGGTGATTTTGTCGGTAAGATTCGGAACTCGGTAGCGGTAGCTTTTCGGGTAAAGCACGGAAAGATTCAGATCCTTGCCGGTACTGTAAGCGTCTACCTCAAATCTGCCCACCGCTTCCACGTCAAAGGTCAAAAACAGGTGATAATGCTTTTCCTCTCCCGATTTGCCGGAGGACGTGTTGTCGTTGTCGACCCAAAGCTCTCCGAAGGCTCTTGTATCCTCCACCTGCAAGGGAATGATATAGTGAGCCAGCGGCGTAAACACTCCGGGAGCGTTCAGCATGCTTTGCAGCAGGTTAGAGGCGTTGAAATTGTCTATACCTCTGATGGCGGGGTGGTTTACGTTGCGGTCGATAAACGAGGTCAGTGCTTTCATGGTTTCGGATTCGTAACCGCCCTGATTTTGAGCGGGCATTTCCTGTTTCTGCGCCATACCGCCGATTATATGCTCAAAAGCGTCGCAAAGGGTCTGGCGTTCGGGTATATCGGGAGTATTTTCCAGCACCCTGTTTAAAAAGTCCACCATATCCGATAGATTGTCCGTACCCTTTACCACCGTTTTCATTACGTCGGCGGCGTCGGGGTTATCCCTGGGGATAAGCAGTGCCAAAAGCTGTCCTATGGCGTCCTTTCCCGTGGTCACATTGCTCTGGTAGTTGCTCAGAATATAGTCGATACGGCTTTCGGTAAGCTGTATCGTGTTTTTGTAGGCTTCGTTCTGCGTCTCGGTATCGATCTCGGAGGATTCTCCGCTGATGATCGAGGACAAAACCTTTTCCGCCGATTCCGCACCTCCCGTCAGCTTGGAAAGATATGCCAGAATAGCCACCTTTTCCGCCGACACGTCGTTGCTTTCCGCAGGACTTCCCGACTGCACAATATCCTCCATTACCGTTTCAAGCGCGTTGTAAAGGGTCTGCCGTTCGGGAATATCCGGAATAGTTCTTAAAACGTCGTTCAGGAAATTCACCATTTGATCAGTGGTCTGCGTATTGGCTACTATATTTCTTAAAGCTTCCGCGGCGTTAGAATCGTTCTGAGGGATAACAAGGGACAAAAGCTGCGTCAAAGCGTCCTTGGCGGTTATGCTTTCGCTTTGGTAATTATTTAAAAGGTAATTTATTCTTGTGTCGGATATGGGGACCGCGCTTTTAAAATTAGCCGCCCTCTGCGCTTCGATATTCCGAGGGTCATTTTGTCCCGCGTTTGTCGTTTCTCCTTGTTTTGTGTTTGCCGTTTCCTCCGTTTCCGGAAGGGTGTAAGTAACGTTTCCGCCGGGTATTTTTGCGGTGTTTTCAGTGCCTTCGTCATTTGTACCTTGAAAAGCCGCTAAATTTTGTGCAATATTACCATTTTCCGTTGCGGACGCCTTTTCCTTACCCTCTGCAAGAGCGTTTATATAGGCTAAAATCGAAGCTTTTTCGGCAGAAACGTCAAAATTTTCATTAGCTACTTGATTTTCTGGCGTTTTTGTAGTATTATTATTATATGAATTTGTGAGCAGTTTTGAAACAAATTCGGTAAACGCCTTGCTGAGTGCTTCACGGGTCGATGAAGAGGGTATCTGAGACATAAGCTGAGAAAACGCTTCCTTCATCATATACTCGTTGGTATTGTAGCGTGAAAGATTGTGAGTTACCAAAGGCACTAAGGTTTCGGTGCGGCTGTCGCTCTGAAGGCTTCCCGAAATGGTGCGCATAAGCGCGGCGGTCTCGTTTTTGAGACTTTCAAAATTCTGTGCCGGGTCTCCGCTTTCCCATTTTTGATAAAGAGCGGCAAGATTTTTTGAAAGAGTCGTATTCTTTCCGAAATATTCCGACAAGAATTTTATGTTGGATTTGACCGCGTCGATTATCTCGTTTCTGCTCATGGCGTAATTCAAGGTTTTTAAGAGGTTTGCCACCAATTCCTTGGTGTCCTCTCCCGACTCTGCGCAGACGGTTCGGAGAATATCGAAAAGCTCGTTGCCCGAAAAAACCGTGTTGTCCTTTTCCTGAGTGAGGATTTCATTCAAAAGCTTGTCGGGATTTATGTAAATGGCTTTGGTGAGGTCGTCGATCTCTCCTACCAGCTCGGTATAGCCGTTGAGCTTTGCGTTTTCGAGCAGATCTCCCGAGAAAACATCGTGCAGAGTTTCCACCGCCATTGAGGGATCCTTTGCGGCGGGAACGCCTATCGATCCCGCGGAGTCGCTTGAAACTCCTTGGTTTTCGGCACCGCCCGCGCCGCCCTTTTGAGTGACTCCCGACGGTCTTTGTACGGCGTTAACTCCGTCAATGGAAAAAGCTTCGCCGTTTTGAGGGGTACTGCTTCCGTTATTTCCGGAGGTTAAGGTTTTGCCGCCGGTAAGCGGTCCCGATATTTGAGGAATCTGTGGCATAGGTAAATCCTTTCCGGCGGTAAAATCGCCAATCCTTATATTAAAAATAGCATCGTATCTTTTTAAACGGTCAAATTATTATAAAATAAAATGTTCCTAAAACATTTTATCATATATCAGCGGAAATTTCAATAAATCCGTCTAAATTTATCATCAGCAAATTTTTCTTTAGAATATTGCCTTGGCAAAAGCATTTGTGTTTTTGACAAAAAATACCTTTATTAAAGCAAAAAGTCTATCCGATCCCGGACAGGCAAATGCGTCCGCGGCGGAAATACATTAAAGGGCTCGGCTGAAATAAAGTATTTCCCAAAATATCTTTTGACGATGCGGGGTAAGATTCTAAGCTAAAAATATGAAAGGATAGGTCAGAAAAATGGCAAAGGTTGAAGCCGGAATGGAAGGCATGGTGGACATGTATCTCTTTGAGACCACCACACTTATCGATCAGCTGGACGAAATTCTTTTGCGTACAGAGCAGGCGAATGAGTTCACTGAGGACGATATTAACGAGGTCTTCAGAATCATGCACACTGTCAAGGGTTCATCGGCTATGATGGGCTTTGAGAACCTGCAAAAATTAGCACACAAAGGAGAGGATATGTTTTTCATCATTAGAGAAGACCCCTCTAAGATGAAGGATATAGGTTTTGTTTATGACCTTGTTTTCCAGATGTCCGACCTGTTTAAGGCAGAAATTGAGGAGATCCGAAACAATCCCGATTACGAGGGCACCGACTTCTCGGATATGATCGCAAAGCTTGAGGACGGCGCAAGAATCCTTAAGGGCGAGCTTGACGAGGCCGAAGCGGGTGCAAACGAGGCAGCGGCGTCGGGAAAAGCTTCTTCGGCAGTTTCCGCAGGCGAAAATCAATCCGTTATCAGAGTGTTCTTCGAGCAGGACTGCAAAATGGAAAATCTCCGCGCGTTCCTGCTGCTCAGCAGATTAAAGGAATCCTTTGATATTATCGATTGGTTCCCGAAGGATGTTGAGAACAACGCCGAAAGCGGTGCTCTGATACAGGAAGACGGATTCCTTATCACTCTTAACAAGGCTGACGTTGAAGAGGCTGTCAAAATAGTTGAACAGTCCCTTAACGTTGATACATATGAGATAGTAAAGGACGAAAAGGAAGAGGCTGCACCGGCAGCTCAGGCGGCTTCCGCACCCGAGGCGGAAAAGTCCGCAGAGAGCAAGCCCGCTCCCGCGGAGACTAAAAAAGAATCCGCACCCGTTAAAAAGGAAGCTCCTGCAGCAGCTGCGGCCGCTGCGGCAAAGAAGCAGGAAAAGCAGCAGTCCGCTCAGCAGCAGGTAAGCGGAGGCGGCAAGCAGAGCCTTATAAGCGTCAATCTGCAAAAGCTGGACCAGCTTCACGATATAGTGGGCGAAATCATTACCACCGAATCAATGGTAGTTTCCAACCCCGAATTGGAAGGCTTAAAGCTGGAAAGCTTCCAGAAGGCGGCAAGAGAGCTGAGAAAGCTTACCGACGAATTGCAGGATTCCGTAATGTCGATACGAATGGTTCCCCTTGTAGGTCCTTTCCAGAAAATGCACAGAATCGTCCGCGATATGAAGCAGAAGCTTGGCAAGAACGTTGAGCTTGTTATCGAGGGCGAGGACACCGAGGTCGACAAGTCGATCGTGGATAACCTGAACGATCCTCTTATGCACCTTGTCCGCAACTGTATGGACCACGGAATCGAGGAAGACGTAAACGAAAGAATCGAGCACGGCAAGCCCGAAAAGGGAACGATCAGGCTTTCCGCTACCAGCAGCGCGGGAGAGGTAATAATTACCGTTTCCGATGACGGCGGCGGAATCGATACGGACAGAGTGCTTCAAAAAGCGGAGGACGCAGGTCTTTTGACCAAGCCCGCTTCGGAGTACAGCGAGCGCGAGATCAACAACATGATAATGCTCCCCGGCTTCTCCACCAATACCGAGGTTACCGAGTACAGCGGCAGAGGCGTCGGAATGGACGTTGTTAAAAAGAACATCGAAAAATCGGGCGGCAGCATTTTCGTGGAGAGCAAGCGTTACGAGGGCAGTAGCTTTATCATTAAAATTCCTCTTACTCTTGCCATTATCGCGGGCATGGAGGTCAGAGTAGGCGATATTATCTTTACGGTACCCACCTCCGCTATAAAGCAGAGCTTCAAGATAACAAGCAATCAGGTTATTTACGATACTCAGGGCAACGAAATGATAATGATGAGAGGCGAATGCTATCCTATCCTCAAGCTTTTCCAGAAGTTCAACCTTAAAACCGATATTACCGATTTTGAAGAGGGTATCCTTATTTTGGTCGAAGCCGACGGAAAGAGCGTATGCTTATTCGCGGATAAGCTTATAGGCGAGCAGCAGGTAGTTGTAAAGCCTTTCCCCGCTTACCTTTCCCGTTACAATCTCAAAGCCGAGGGCTTGTCGGGCTGTTCTATAATGGGTGACGGCAGTATTTCTCTTATAATCGACGTTAACAATATTATCGATAAGCAGTAATCGTTACTCGATAACCTTGACGGAGAATAATATAAAGGGAACCTCTAACCCCCCCTGTGAGTAAAAACGAACAAGGGTTTTTAGAGGCTCCCTAAAGACGCCGCAGCCTTACAGCAAGCGACAAAATTATTTGACGTTTACTGTAAAAAGGCGAAGGGATCGTCTGTATCGGCGGCAAGCAGTGACCCGCTCAGAAAAATGAAAGGAATGGTTTCGGCATTATGGCAGACATGAATAAAATTACTCAGCAGCAGCAACAGCTGAACGCAAAAATAAATACCGCGTCAAAAAGCAGCGGAACGGAAATTGCAAAGGCACTTACCTTTTTGATCGGCGACAGAGTTTACGGCGTTGATATTTCCTACCTTACTGAAATTATAGGTATTCCACATATCACGGTAGTCCCCGGGATCCCGTGCTATATAAAGGGCGTTATCAACGTTAGAAGCAAGGTCGTACCCGTTATAGACATACGCTCGCGTTTTGACCTTCCCGAAAGGGAATATGACGACAAAACTTGTACCGTTATTATCAACTACCTTGATATTCAGGTTGGCATCATTGTTGATCAGGTTTTGGAGGTGCTTTCCGTAAAGGCGGAAAACAAGGCGGATATTCCCGCTTTGGAGCGCGTCAACAACAACAAGTTTATTGAATACATTCTTGAAACCAATGATTCGATAAAGATGATACTTGACGTTAAAAAGCTTATTTTCGACGACGATTTCGATGTGGAAGCGGTCGCGGCGGAATAAAACGTTTTAACTGACTGTTCATTTGCATAACAATGTATAAAAGCAACCTCTGAAAATGGTTCAACGAGGGGCGTGCGCCCCAGGTTTAATACTAATATCGGTTTAAAAAGTGGATAAAATGGCTTTTTAAACCGATATTAGTGCTTAGGGTGTAACTCTGTTTTGATTGTAGACTTTGTTCTATTTTGTCTGCAATCAAAACAGAGATTAGTATAAGAGAAAATCCGGGGCGCGGGCCTCTCGGGGTTTCGGCGGGGATTGTAATCTCCGCGCCGAAGGACCGACAAGAAACCCGCCCTTACAGAGGCGGGGGACTTGAGGTTTTCGATTAAAATGCGCAGGAGCATGACGGTTTCCGCGTTTCTGACCAAGTTTTTGGGGTTGGTTTTATGATGTTTGTTAATAAAAAAACAATGTTTCTTCTTTTAGTAGAGAAACGATTGTGTTATACAAAAAGTAAAAAAACTCAAAAGGTCTTTAACTAATGTTTTTTCGTATCAGACAAACATGATACGGCGGAAAGGAGAACAAAAGTGATACCTAAAATAACCGATGCGGATTTTAACAAGCTTGTTAAATTTATTTATGACAACTACGGCATAAATCTGGCGCAAAAAAGAGTGCTTATAGAAGGCAGACTTTGCAACGAAATAAAGGCAAAGGGCTTTCCCGATTATCATCAGTACCTTGAATCGGTATACGCCGACAAGTCCGGCACGGAGATCATCGCGCTTTTAAACAAGCTTACCACCAATCACACCTTCTTTATGCGGGAGCAGGAACACTATCAGTACATGAAGGACACCGTACTGCCTTATATAGTTTCGCTTAACCGTCCGAAAAAATATGTTAAGATTTGGAGCGCGGGCTGCTCAAGCGGAGAAGAAGCGTATACCACTCAGATGCAGATGCAGGAATTTTTCGGCGCAAACGCTGCTATGTGGGACACCAATATTTACGCTTCGGATATATCCGAAAACGTTATGAACAAGGCAAAAAAGGCGATCTATCACGTTGAGGGAATGAAAAATCTTGATCCGTCTTGGGTGAAAAAATACTTTACTCCCCTTGATAATGAATGCTATCAGGTTTCCAAGACAATTACGTCAAAGGTAAGCTTCGGAACATTTAATCTTATGAAGCCTATTCCAAAGCCTGCTGTGCCTTATGATATAGTTTTTTGCAGAAACGTAATGATCTACTTCGATCTGCCCACTAAGGTGGCTCTTGTGGAGCGTTTCTACGATGTTGTGGCTCCCGGAGGATACCTCTTTATCGGTCATGCCGAAAGCGTACCCAGAGAACAGACAAGATTCCAGTACATTAAGCCCGCGATTTACAGAAAACCGCTTGACGGCAAAAAGTAAATCCTACAAGAATACTGCGTAAAATATAAGTGCTTTAGGGAAATGCTTCGAGCCGGTTTTACCGTTTGATACTTTCAATGACGAGGAATAAATAATGGCGATTAAAGTTTTAGTTGTAGACGACTCACTTGTTTTCAGAGAAACACTTTCAAAGCTGCTTGGCGCGGAGGCCGGAGTCGAGGTGGTAGGTACTGCGGTTGACGCTTTTTCGGCAAAGGAAAAGATCGAAAAGCTCAATCCCGATGTTCTTATACTTGACGTGGAGATGCCCAGGATAAGCGGGATAGATTTTCTGAAAGAACTGCTTCCCAAACGTCCTATTCCAACAGTTGTGGTAACTTCTACCGCCATAAGTGCCTTTGACGCTATAAGCGCAGGTGCGGTCGACTTTGTAAAAAAGCCCTTGGTAAAATCAAGGAGCGATATTGAAGATTTTGCAAAGCTGTTGGCGCAAAAAATCAAAATAGCTTCGATCGCAAAGGTCAAGCTATTCAGTCACCCCGCAAATAAGCCCGCCCCCGCAGATATTTCAAGAATTGCCGCAGGCGGCGGATTCGGCAGCAACAAGGACCTTGTGATAGCCCTGGGCGCAAGCACGGGCGGAACAGACGCTTTGTTGGCGGTGGTTCAGGATTTGCCCGCAAATACTCCCGGTATCGTTATAGTTCAGCACATGCCCCCCGTATTTACAAAAATGTACGCCGATCGGCTTGATCGGATATGCAAGATGAGCTGCAAGGAAGCGCAGGACGGGGACAGAGTTGAAAGAGGAAAAATAATAATCGGGGCCGGCGGCTTTCATTTAAGGCTCGCAAAAGACAACAGAGGGTATTACGTTACCTCTAAGGAAGGCGAAAAGGTTTCGGGTCACTGTCCGTCCGTTGACGTTTTGTTTGACAGCGTGGCTGATACGGCGGGGAGAAACGCTGTTGCCGCTATTCTTACGGGAATGGGATCTGACGGAGCCAAGGGACTGAAGAAGATAAGGGACAGAGGCGGATTTACCATAGGACAGGATAAGGAAACCTGCGTGGTTTACGGTATGCCCATGGTAGCTTATCAAATGGGCGGAGTTTGCCAGCAGGCACCGCTTACAAAGATCCCCGAGATTATATTGCAGCATTGTAAATAAACCTATGGCGGTTGTTGTTGAAAAATAACAGCCGCCTTTTTATATAATTCGGGAATTTTATGTTTTCTTTAAGTTTACCCAAATTTCAATGAAAAAATAGAAAAAGAGGCATAACCAAAAAAAGAAGCACCTCAAAAAAATGAATAATATTAATATCCATTTAAAAAGTAGACAAGCTACTTTTTAAATGCGCTGCCGCAATAGCGGCAGCGTGAGGGAGCGAAGCTCCCTCAGATATTGTATTGAACGTACATATCCGCCGCCCTTG
>JAAVIF010000087.1 GCA_014799365.1 Oscillospiraceae bacterium | reverse complement strand
TATGCTTAAATTTTCCATGTCTGAATCTTCTGAAAGTGCTTTGAATACCTTTTCTAATACCCCTTCATCATTCCATTTCCGATATTTGGAATACACAGTTTGCCAAGGTCCGTACTTTTTCAGGGAGCTCTCTCCATTGCGCTCCGCTTCTGGCAATCCACATCATTCCATTCAACATGGTGCGGTTATCTTTTGCCGGTCGTCCTTTGCCTGTGTGGTTGAGGTAATAGGTTTTCTATTCGTTTCCATTGTTCGTTGGTTATTTCGTATCTTCTCATGCTTTTATTTTATCATCTTTTGACTTTTTGCGCAACTTTTATTTTTCAAACAATGCCTAGTATTAAAAATCGCAGATCGCGTAGAAGCCTTCCTTTGGTTCGTGATTTTCGTCGAAAAGCAAACCTCCGTTTTTTCTGCCCTCAACAGGGAAGTAGTTCAGCCAGCAGGTATTGTCCGAAACGCCCCAGAACGTGACCGTTTCGATTTCGTTTTTGTATTCCCTTAGTATCTTAAAAAATTCCTTGAAAATCCCCGTTTGCTTTTTATATTCCTCAAAGGTGGGAGCCATGTGCATTTCTCGGTCCGAGTAAGGATAATTTGAAACGTCGTGCTCGGTTATTTGCAGCTTAAAGCCAAGTTCGGCATATTCCTCGAGACCTCTTTTTATTTCATCAAAATCAACCTCGCAGTTTAATCCCAAATGACACTGTAAGCCTATTCCGTCGATACGTGCGCCGCCGTCCCTTATTTCCTTGACCTTTTTAATTATCTTCTTTCTTTTTTGAGGGTCAAATTCGTTGTAGTCGTTGTAGAAAAGCTGCTTATCGGTATATTTTGCCGCAATTTTAAACGCCTCATTGAAATAATCCTCACCTATTATTTCAAGCCACGGAGTTTTTCTCAAATATTCGTCTCGGTCGTCTATTCCCTCGTTGATACAGTCCCAGCAGTAAATGTCGGGGTATCTTTCGGTAAGTGCCTTAACGTGATTTTCAAGACGCCGTAAAAGCGTTTCTCTGTCCGCGTTTTTGAAAAGCCAGCCGGGGACTGCCTGATGCCATACAAAATTATGTCCTCTTACGGGAATATTGTTGTCCTTGGCGAAGCCGTAAATCTTGTCGGCGTCGGTAAAGGTGAATTGCCCCTCGGCAGGCTCGGTGTCGGCAAATTTCATTGCGTTTTCGCAGGTTATGCTGTTGAAGTGCTTTAAAATTATGTCCTTGCAGGTGTCAACGTTTTCCGTATTCAATGCTGCGCCGATTTTAAAATAACCCTTGTATATTTCCTTTAAGCTGAATTCCATTTTTCTTCTCCTTTTTGATCAAGCGGATTTGTTGAGATTATATTAACACAAAAAGGAGAAGCGCACAAGGGCGGAATTTTTGATAAAAATTCGGGTTCGTTTTTGGTTGTATTAACAATGCCTGTTATCTATATTTCCGCGGCTTTTACGTCAATATGGGTGTTACGTTATATTGAAACATTTACAATAACTGCAAAGGTAAATCAACTTTCATTTTTGATTATCGCGCGCTATATTTTTTACAATTATGTCACTATTTGTTTATGTATCCGGCATATTTTTATCATGTAAAGTATTTATATATCATCGTTTGCTTTTATATTTTTTGATATTTCTTCATTAAGGTTATATTTAAAATTATGTGGACTTTTTACAAAAAAGGAGTAATTTTTATTGTCCGAGGTTTTGATTATGACTATACCGCCTTTAATCCAAGTTGTTCTTGCTTCGCATACCGATATTTGTGAAAGAGGTACATTTAAGGTACTGTTTCCAAAAAAACTTCCCGTGTTACCGATTACTCTTTTGTTTGTAAAACAAAGCTTTATTCGTGATTTGGTTATACAGTCAAAAATAGAACAAAAAATTATTACGAAAGATATTATCGCAAAAATTGGAATAAACATGTTGATTTCAAGAATATTTTCATTTAATTGCTGATAATTTTCCGGGCTTATCTGTTGATAGCTATTTACCGCATATTCTGACAAATGTCTTGCTACAAGTGATACCGATAGCATAGTAATTATAAATAACATTTCCGCAAACAAAATGCAAACAGACCTGCTCATACATTTCTCGGCAGTTTGTATAACATATTCTTTTTCATTATCTTGCGGAACGCTTTTTAGGTCTATGTCAGATCTTTTTTTGTTCGGTTTTGCAACTTTGTTTTGCAAAACACCTATGTTTTCATTTATTTTCTCTTGTTGGTTTGAGGAAGGCACTTTTGCGCTCTTACTTATTAAGACATGATTTTTACCGTTAAATTCCTCAATGCATTCGGCGTTGAACGCTTCGGATTTGGCCGCTCTGCAATACAGTATGGCAAATATTGCTTTCATAATTATAACAAGGCCCACAAACACATAAAAACCAACGGAAAGGCTTGACCCCAAATTTGAAAGTAAAGTATTAAGAATAAGAGTTACGGCAATATATAATACTATACCTCCTACACATTCAGTTATAACAATTTTTAAATATTTATTAAATGTCTTTTTTGCGCAAATATACCAATATGAAATACCTGCACTAATTATGTAAGCCGAGTATATAACCACAATAACCCATAGGAGCGTTCTATGACTTTCATAGATATTTGTCCACATAGGTATAAGCTCTTTTAAAGAGAAATTGGAAAAGCTAAAGATGTTTAAAAAAACCATAAGCTTTGACGCCGGAACACAAATAATAACCGCAAGACGTATAATAGCACTGAACGCGTAAAAAATCAAAGCAAATTTTTTCTTTTTGTCTTCGTCAAGCGTTATTCCTGTATTAAAACTTGTGTTTAATTTATATTTTAAACGCTCTGAATATGATATTCCTTTTTCATTGCCTGAGCAAAACATTTCTATGTACCTCTTTCATTTTTGATTACCGCATACTTTGTTTTTATGATTATACCATATAAAACAGTGTAAGTCAATAAAATATTGAAAAAAGTATATGATTTATTGACATAATGCGGGGTATAATAACTAAAACCACCTTATAAAAAGCTATTTTGGCGAAAGAGCGTTTGTTTCGCTGAATGTTTTCCGTATGTTATAATGTATATAAGAAAAAAGAAAAGGAGCGGCGTAAAAATGAGCTATTACGATTTCGGCGAAATATTGAAATCCCTCCGTAAACAAAGCGGTCTTACCCAAAGCGAGCTTGGCAGGCGGGTGGGCTTATCCAAAGCAGTTGTCAGCAAGTACGAAACCGGAATAGGCTATCCCAACTTTGAAACGCTTATCAGAATAGCAAAGTATTTCGGAGTGACCACCGACTACCTGTTGGGCGAGGAAAGCGGAAAAACGGTTGATGTATCGGAGCTTACCGAAAGTCAGGCGGAGCTTATACACCGCACTGTTGCGGAATTTGTCAAGGCAAATAAAAAAAGTCACCAATAGCGGTACAATTGCTTATTTGGTGACTTTTTTATTTATATAACATTATTTACTTAGATCTATATTTCTTACCGTATCTCTTACCTTAAGCACAAATCCGGGCGATACCGACAGCTCGTCGATCCCCATTCTTAAAAACGTTTCCGTAAGCGTGGTGTCGGCACCCAGCTCGCCGCAGATGCCTATCCAAGCACCGTGCTTGTGCGCGTTTTCCGCCGACATTTCAATAAGCCTTAAGACAGCCTCGTGGTGCGTGTCGCAGAATCTTTCAATGTGGGGATTCTGACGGTCGCAGGCCAATGTGTACTGCGTAAGATCGTTTGTGCCTACGCTGAAAAAGTCGACCATGGGTGCTAACTTGTCGCTTATAATAGCCGCCGCGGGCGTTTCTATCATAATACCCAGCTCTATGCTGTCGGAGTATTCCACGCCCTGCTCCTTTAATTCTTTTTTAACATCTTCGCATATCGCAAGTATCTCGGTAAGCTCCTGTACGCTTGTTATCATCGGGAACATTATTCCCAGATTACCGTAAACGGAGGCTCTGTACAGGGCTCTGAGCTGTGTTTTGAAGATTTCAGGACGGGTAAGGCAAATTCTGATAGCGCGGCAGCCCAAAGCGGGGTTTTCCTCTTTTTCAAGGTTAAAGTAATCCACCTGCTTGTCTGCGCCTATATCCAAGGTTCTGATAATTACCTTTTTGCCCGCCATGCTTTCAAGCACCTTTTTATAAGCGGTAAACTGCTGTTCCTCGGTAGGGTAATCCGAGTTTTCGAGATACAAAAATTCGCTTCTGAACAGTCCTATTCCTCCCGCGTCGTTAAGGAGAACGGCACCGATATTGTCAACGCCGCCGATATTGGCAAATATATTGATCTTCTTTCCGTCCAAGGTAACGTTTTCCTTGCCCTTAAGATTATGCAGGAAGCGTCTTTTTTCCTCGTCCTCATGCTGCTTTTGAGTAAGCAGCTCCGTGGTTTCGGGGTCGGGCTGTACATAAAATTCTCCCGTAAAGCCGTCGGCAATAGCGTCGTCGCCGTCTTTTATCTCGTTTAAGAAATCGCTTCCCACTCCTATAATAGCTGGAATGTTCATATTTCTCGCAAGAATGGCGGTATGGGAGTTTGATGAACCAAAGGCGGTCACAAAGCCCAAAACCTTATCCTTGTCAAGCAAAACCGTTTCGCTGGGGGCAAGATCGTCGGCGCATATGATCACCTTGTCGCTGCCTATCTCGCTGCCGCTGTCGTTTGAAAGCAGATTGTTGATAATTCGGTTGGAAATATCCTTTACGTCGGCCGCGCGGGCTTTCATGTAGGAATCCTCCATTGCACCGAACATGGCGGCAAAATTGTCCGAGGTCACCGCAACGGCGTATTCGGCATTTACCGATTGGTTTTCTATAATATTGTTGAGCGATTCGTTATAATCCTCGTCCTCGATCATCACCATGTGTATTTCAAAAATTTGAGCGTTGGCTTCTCCCACCTCTTTTAAAGCCTTTTCATAAATTGCCTGAAGCTGGTTTAACGATTGCTCCTTTGCTTTTTCGAGACGCGCTTTTTCGGCTTCGATATCGTCGATCCTTACGCGTCTTACATCTGCCTCCCTGCGTTTAAAAACCGAAATTTTTCCGATAGCCACTCCGCTGTAAACGCTCTTGCCTGTGTACTTTTTCATGCTTATGACCTTCCTTTCTTTTTTAGGATGTCTTATGTCGGTTATTTATACTTTTTGCATTAAATAATTATGTATGTATATTTTAACATATTTATATGCCGTGACAATAAAATCTGCCGTAAAAGCCGATAAGGAACCGCAAAAGCAGGTTCCTTAACAGCAATGTTAAACAAAATATTGTATAAAGCTTACAACATCAGTTAAAAGAATATAGAGATTTAAATCAAATTCGTACGCATATTAAGTTCTGCCGTTATTATTCTCCGAAGCCGCCTTCAAACATTCCCGCGATCTCGTCAAGAACCGCCTGTTCCTCAGCACCGTCGCAGACTATTTCAACCACGCTGCCGCACTTGATGCAAGCGGACATGATCTGCATAACCGCCTTTGCGTTTACGCTCTTGTCGTTAACGTTAAGAGTTACCTTGCATTCCTTGTGAGCGGCCGCAGCCTTTGCCAAAAGTCCCGCGGGACGCATGTGCATTCCCTGTGCGTTTACTACTGTTACAGTTTTTGTTACCATGATGATTTCTCCTTTTCAGAAAGTTTATTTTAAAATTGTTTTAGTCTGCGCGCTTTTTCTTTAAGAGTGCCAGCAGAAGCATTCCGACCGCCGAGCCGATCACCAGCGAAAGCAAGTAGGGAAGCCAGTTTCCTATTACCGCGATAACGAAGATACCGCCGTGAGGAGCCATAAGAGTGCAGTTGAACGCCATTGAGAGACCGCCCGCCACTGCTGCGCCTACCAAGCAGGAGGGAATAACTCTTGCGGGGTCAGCCGCCGCATAGGGAATTGCGCCCTCGGTAATGAAGCTTAAGCCCATAATGTAGTTAACGGGACCGTTTTTGCGTTCCTCCTCCGTCCATCTGTTTTTAAAGAAGGTGGTGGAAAGCGCGATCGCGAGGGGAGGTACCATACCGCCTATCATTACCGCCGCCATTATATCGTAGTTTCCGCTGGCTATTGCCGCCGTGCCGAATACATAAGCCGCCTTGTTGAATGGTCCGCCCATATCTATCGACATCATGCCGCCTAAAATACAGCCGAGAACTATCTTGCTGGTGTCGCCCATTGAGCTTAAGAACTCGGAGAGCCAAGTATTCAAAAGTCCCATTATCGGGTTGATGGCACACATTACCACCGCAATAACGCCAAGTCCCGCAAGGGGGTAGATCAGAACGGGTTTGATTCCGTTTAAGGCCTTGGGCATTTTATCGCAAAGCTTTTCGATACCCAGCATAAGGAAACCGCCAGCAAAGCCCGCTAACAGTGCGCCCAAAAAGCCCGAGGGAACGTCGCCCGCAACGTTTGCGAAGGTAGAACCCGTGGTAGCCAGATAACCGCCTACAAGTCCCACAAGGAAGCCGGGACGGTCGGCAATGCTTTTGCCTATGAACGCAGCCAGTACCGGTACCATGAAGTTAAATGCAAAGCCGCCTATTGTCTTGAAGAAAGCCGCCGCCGCGGTGTAGGTACCGAGGTTTGAATCCTGCGGCGCACCCGCGATAGTGTCTATCAGGAAAGCAAGGGCAATGAAAATACCGCCCGCAACCGTGAAGGGCAGCATATTGGAAACGCCGTTCATCAGATGCTTATACATTTTTCTGCCGAAGCTTTCGGGTGCGCCCGAGCCGCTTGCCGCCTTTTCTCCCGTGTGGTGATAAATAGGCGCGTCTCCCGCTTCAATGCGGTTGATAAGCTCCTCGGGTATCTTTATACCGTCGGACACCTTTGTGCTGATAAGCTTTTTGCCGTCAAACCGAGACATTTCAACGCTTTTGTCCGCCGCTACGATTATTCCGTCGCACTGCGCGATCTCTTCGGCGGTAAGTACGTTTTTCGCGCCGCCCGAGCCGTTGGTTTCCACCTTAATGGAAATATTAAGCTTCTTTCCCGCTTTTTCCAACGCTTCCGCCGCCATATAAGTATGCGCGATGCCGGTGGGACAGGCGGTTACCGCCAATACCTTGTAGGCTGCGTTTGAAACGGCTTCCGCTTTCGGTTCGTCGGGGTATTTTTCCCTTTCGGTAGTGTCGATTATTTCAATAAATTTTTCAACGCTTTCCGCCGCTAAAAGCTTTGCTCTGAAATCCTCGTCCATAAGGATAGTCATCAAGCGCGCCAATACGTCAAGATGTACGTCTCCGCCGTCAGCGGGAGCGGCTATCATAAACAGCAGATTCGAGGGTTCGTCGTCAAGGGCTTCGTAGTCAACGCCGTCAGGTACGGTCATTGCCGCCAAAGAGGGTGCTTTTACTGCCGCGTTTTTGGCGTGGGGAATAGCGATACCGTCGCCAACCGCCGTAGAGCCCATTTCCTCTCTCGCCAATATTCCTTTTTTATACTCTTCCTTGTCCGCAAGCTTTCCGCCCTTAGCCTGCAAGTCTACAAGCAGGTCAATTGCTTCCGATTTGCTTTGCGGCGTTTGATTAAGCGCGACGCTTTCTTTGCCGAGTAAATCAACTATGCGCATTTTGAGTCCTCCTATGCTGTATTTTTCAAATAAATTATGACGTGGTTTTGTATTTATAAAATTCTTTCTTTTGTTCTTTTTTAGAGATTGTTTTTACTTTAACTGTTCAAGCAGTCTGTATATTTCGTCCTTTTCCGCTAACCCGTCCGAAAAGGCCGTTGCCCCTCCGGCGGCGGTGCCAAGCTTTAAGGCGTATTCGTAGTCGCCCTGCCGAGACCCTGCTATAAAGCCCGCAACCATTGAGTCTCCCGCGCCTACCGAATTTTTCACCTTTCCTTTGCATACTCCGCAGGTATGCGTTTTTCCGTTTTCGTCCAGCAGGAACGCTCCGTCTCCCGCCATTGACACAAGCACATTTTGCGCGCCCATGTCCTTAAGCTTTGCCGCGCATTCGGCGATTTCCTCATGAGTGGAAACGGGGAAGCGGAATATCTCCGAAAGCTCATGATTGTTGGGCTTTATAAGGAACGGTCGGTATTTTAACACGTTCATAAGCAGATCGCCCGTAGCGTCCACCACGGCTTTTATTTTCCTGTCGGACAGCCGCTCCAATATCCTTTCGTAAATATCGGACGGCAGCGTATTGGGAATACTGCCCGCCAAAACCACCGTATCGCCGTCCTGCGCATTGTCAAGCTTTTTAAACAGCTCGTTCAGCGCGGCTTCGTCAATAACGGGTCCCTGCCCGTTCAATTCGGTCTCGTTTCCCGATTTTATCTTGACATTGATTCTTGAAAATCCTTTTTGAAGCGTTACGAAATCGGCCGTTATCCCTTTTTCCTCAACGCCCTTTTTTATCGCTTCTCCCGTAAAGCCCGCAATAAAGCCGAGTGCCTTTGACTTTATTTCAAGCTCGTTTAGAACCATTGAAACGTTGATGCCTTTTCCTCCGAAATAAATTTCCTCGGAAGAGGAGCGGTTGACCTTTCCCACCTCCATTTCCTCTGTGTGCACCACATAGTCTATGGCGGGATTAAAGGTTACGGTGTAAACCATTGCTACATAACCTCCTTTACGGATGTTTCGTTAAGATATTTTTTTTCTTCAAGCTTATCGGTGATAATTTTTGCGCGGTTAAGCTCCGCAAAGCTTACGGCGGTTATTTTGTCGAACTTGGAGTGATCCGCGAGAATGAACGCCCTTCGGCTTTTGTTTATTGCCGCCGTTTTTACGCCCGCTTCGTTTATATCCGGCGTTGAAAAGCCCGCCGAAAGAGATATTCCGTTAACGCCCATAAAGCACTTTGTGAAGTTATAGCCTTTCAGGCTTAAAAGGCACTCCGCGCCTACGATAGCTTCTGTTGTCACCTTTATTTCTCCGGCGGGAATAAATACCCTGAAGCCTCTTTGAGCCAATTTTCTTGCGTGAAGAAAGGCGTTTGTCACAAAGGTGACATTTTTTGCGGGAATGTACTCTATCATTTTTTCGGTAGTGGTCCCCGCGTCAATGTAGACAAAATCTCCGTTGTCTATAAGGGAGGCGGCGTATCTTGCTATCGCCTCCTTTTCTGCTGTAAACAGTCTTGATTTTTCCTCCACGTTGTTTTCGGAAACGGCAAAGCTTTCGTCTATCGCGATCGCGCCGCCGCGTACCTTTATAAGAGAGCCTTTCTCGTCAAGAGTGCTGAGATCGCGTCTTACCGTTGATTCCGATGTGTTCAGCAGCGCGCAGAGCTCCGAAAGCTCAATGCTCTTTTGCCTGTTTACCGCGTCTAAAATTTTTGAGTATCTTTCTTCTGTTAACATTTTCGGAAATCCTTAATGATCGCTGTTGGTTTGATTTTGGATTTAAGGGGGTACCGCACAAGGTCAAACCTCGCCTTGTGCGGAGCCGCCTTAAATTGGTGATGAAAGGGTTTGAAACCTTTTGATTGGTTCTGACGTTATTATAACACTTTGAACCGAAAAAATCAAGCATTTTCTTCCAAAATATTTCAAAATTGCAAAATTTGTTAATCTTGCCGTTATATTAAAGCTTATATTGTGTATTTTTACTAAAGGTTTTTAGCATAATATGTTTTTTTGAGTGGATCAAACAAAAGTTTTTCGCGGCCTTTAAAATGTAACATTAAAAAAGGTAAATAAAAAATGCTATAATCGGTCAAACTGCTTTGAAAAATTCAAGGAAATTTCATAATCGGTCAAAATCAATCAAATTGTTTTAAAATAAAAAATTTTGAGAGGTTATTTCATATGTTGGAGGTAAAAGATAAGTGTTTTTGAAAAAATTTCTCAATAAAAAACACCGCTTAAAAACGATTAAGGTGATTAAGCGATGTTCTTGTTTTAAAGTTTCCCCAAAATTTTCTCAGTCAGCAAAATACCTTTTTAAAACTGTGTTTCATAATATGCTGCTTCCGTTTGCAACAAGGAGGTGTTTGTTTTTTTCTTAGAACTACACTTTATGTAATTTGCTTTTTCTCGAAAGCGAGTGCAGTATGCGCTCCCGCGCGGGGCTTAAGGTGACACCAAAGGGGGGAGAAGGTGCAGTAAACTCCGCCTATGTTACAGTTTTCAAAAACATATACAGATTCTAAAGCAAGCAACATCATATGTTAAGCACTGGAATATCGGCGGATTTCACTGCCCCACTCTCCCCCCTTAGGTTTCACCTTAAGAATCCTTTCCTTACCCCCCTCTATGCGTAGTGCTTGAGTTTTTGCTGTTTGCCTAAAAAGGATTGTGCGGGAATGGATTATTATTTAACTTGCTTTGTTTTGTTAAGTTTTAATGCGGTGATTTATGCTTGCTGCAAATCTTCTCTTATACTATGTTTATTTTTCATTTTTTCTTTTTATATTTTTCTCGTTGAATTTTGGGGAAACTTAAATTCTTGTTATATTGACAAATTTAACAGCACTGCATGATCAGCCATACATTATCAAAATTCCTTGCTTCCAGATCCTCTTTCCTTATATAATAATATATCCTGCCGCAGTCTCCGAACATCAGCTCAAAATCGTCCTTTGTGACGGTATCGAGCTGAAACAGCAGAAGCCAGTCCTTAAGCGAGGACTGCTCCGCCTCCTGCATGTCGCGGGGCGTGACCTTGTCCCAAGCTCCTCCCAGATAGTACCCCCTTGAGATAAGCTCACATTCTATGGTCATATTATTTTGGATAATGTCCGCCCAGCCTAAAAGCTTTGAGCTGTTGTCGGGAGTATTTATCTTTAATCCCCTCGCCGCTCTGTCGTAGTCGTCCCAGCACTCCAGCAGCTTTTCTCTTTGCAGCAAAAAGTCGGCGTAATCCTGATAAGAGGCCTCCCGCTTGGCTTTAATCCCTACTGAGGGGAAGCGGAAATCCTCGTCCAGATCATCCGGAAAGTCCATAGGCGCAAGGCTTTCCGGATTCTCAAAATAATAGACCCTTGCGCAGCCCTTATGCTTTGGGTCATAGCCTCCGCACATAGAATCCGTTTCGTAAAAGAAGGACAGCAAGCCCGTTTTGGGAAGCAGATTTTCGGTATCGTGTTTTGCGATCTCATCAAGATTAAATTGAGCGATAAAGGAAAGCGGACGTTTTTTCGTCACTCCGTCAAAGCCCTCGCCCTCGTAGTAAGCCCACTGAAAATTCTTAGGCACATCGGGCCTTCCGCCGAAGCGCGTTGAACCGATCTTGTCTTCCGCTTCGCCTTCTATCACCAAGCGGACAGAGCTTCGCAGCGTTTGTTTCAGCTTGTTTTTAAGATCCATTTCTGCTTCCTTTCTGTAAATCAAGGTTATTTTTTAACGGTCTTTTTCCATTTTCTGTAATTTTTTTCTATCAGCTTAGCCATACCCTGATAGTATTCCTCATTCCAGGGAACGAAAAGATACGCTTCGTCCTGAAACTCCTCGCTGTTGTAACGCTCAGTACCGAAGTACTTTTCCGCATAGCTGTCAACATCGCAGGGAAAATAATGCGAATCTTCCTTGCCGTCGCCGTAATACCATTCGGAAAACTCCATTCCCTCGTCGTTGAAATAAGGTAAAAGCAGTCTGCCCTTCAAATCGTCTTTATCTCTTAGCAAAACACGCAGATCGGGCATTTTTTCCGGGCTGTCAATATTATTCCTGACCTCGTCGATCGCATCCGAATATTTTTCCTTAAACATTTCCCCCATGAGATCATGCTCCATGCACCAACGGAGGTAAATGGCCAAATGGTTGTAAGCGGTGATGTCCTCTACGGGAAGCTTTTTTTCATGTATCGATTCCAAATGATAAACAACATCGTCCATTGTAATGGAATAAAGACCTATTTCTCCCTCTATGCAGCTTTCGGCAGTGTTTACGCGGTCGGTTTGAACCACATAGGAAACGGTATCGGTCATTATATCCAGCAGAGAATCCGTGCCGTTGGCGATCTTGTATTCCATTTCCTCGCGGTACAGCGGGATAAGCTGATAAAAATTAACGTCCTCTCCGTTGGGAAGCGTTAACACTCCGCAGCCCTCCCTGCCTATCTCGGGATCGATAAGCACCGCGCCGCACAAAGCCGTGTCGTCGGAGTAGGCTTCGCCGTTGTCCACGGTGTGTCCCCAAGCCAGCCATGTGTTTTCCTCAACGGGAAGTCTTGCGATGCTTTTCAGCAGACGTATAGGCCAGTACCACCTTTCGTCCTCCTCGTATACCTTCCAGTCGGGAGGCAGGGCTATCAAGACCTCCGCCCGCTCAAGTCCGTATTCGGCAAGCTCTTTTGGAACGTTCATTCTGTGCGCGCCCATACCCATTGTTGCCAAGGTATAGTAATTTCGCTTTTTTGTGGGAGGAATAACGCAGATGTCAACATGAATATCCGGGGAATATATCTCATGAAATACTTTGTCAAATTTTCCGTAGTATTTTTCAATGTGGTTTTCCACTATCTCCATTTCTTCGGGAGTGTATACCTCGGGCGCAAAATTTGGTGTGTCCGTCATTGCAGGCTCCTTTTTTATTCAATGGCTCTTGAAAGAGTTATCGCCAGAACATCGTCGGCGGAAGGATTTTTTATATAATAGTTTGTGGTCTCTACTCTGCGGTAAATACCGTCGTCGCCAAGCTGTCTGGTAACAACCGTTCTTGTCCTTTCCCCGTTTTTGTAAGAGTTGAGCTGATCGTCTATGTCAAAGGTATCGGAAAACAGCTTGCGGTCGTCGGGGTGCATTGTAGCTGCGCCGTGACCTATAAGCTCCGTGTAAACGCCGGTAGAGGGACAGGAGCGGGTGGAGAAATTTTCATACGCCATCATGTAAAAGCTGTTGCGGTTTAAATTGCTCATAATTATAAGAGGGTATCTTTTGAATACCACGTCAAGAAGCAGCTGAGTAGCGGTAGCGGGCGGCTGTGTCAAAAGAATGTCCTCGGACTGGTGAGAGTGGTTTTCCGAGTTTTTGAGTGCTTCTCTGAAATCCTCCTCGGGCATGGGCCTTGCGAACAAAAAGCCCTGTATTATCTCACAGCCGCAGGTGCGGAGGAATCCAAGCTGTTCTTTTGTTTCAACGCCTTCCGCAACGGTAACCAGCTTAAGCCTGTGAGCAAAATCAAAAATGCTTTCCAGCACTATTCTTTCTTTTTCGTTTTCGCAGTTGCCGCTTAAAAGGGATTTATCTATTTTAATGACGTTTGCGGGGACGTCCTTGACAAAATTCAGGGAGGAGAGTCCGCTTCCGAAATCGTCTATCGAAGCGGCAAAGCCCGCGTCGCGTATTTCCTGCACAAATGAAATAACGTTGTTTTCGTCGCTTGCCAACGCGGATTCTGTTATTTCGATCTCTATCAGCTCATGGGGAACGCCGTATTTGTTCACCATTGCGCAAAGCTTTTGAGTATAATCCTTTTCCTCGGTATGAAGTCTTGAAAAATTCACGGATACGGTAACAACGGGACGGCCGTTTTTTATCTCACCGCTGAGAAATTTGCAGACATTTTCAAGCATATACCAATCCAACGGCATTATTAAACCTAATTCCTCAAGCGGCGGTATGAATTTTGCGGGAGAAATAATTTCGCCGTCGCGGGTGATCCACCGCGCCAACGCCTCCGCGCCTACCGCCTTTCCGTTTATCGCGTCATGCTTTGGCTGGTAGTACACCTTTATCTCTTCGCTGTGCATAGCTTTTTCGATAAGTTCTTTAATATTGTTTCGGTTGATCTCAATACTCATAATAGATTTAAAGCCGGACCGATCTTGAAAGTCCGGCCTTTCCTCCTTTTGTTTAAAATTAACTATTATAAGTATAGCATAAAAAGCAAAATCAGTCAACTTTGACAGAAATTTTTATTTATGCTAAAATATTGTAACAAAATTGGTTTTCAAACGTCTAACCGATAGAAAGACGGAAAGGAGGCGGCCGGCGGAAATGACGGAAATGGATTTTGAGCAGTTGTACAATACATATTTTATGCAGGTATATTCATATGTGATGACCCTTGCGAAAAACCGAGAGGAAGCGGAGGAAATTACGCAAAAAACCTTTTTTAAGGCTTTTACCGCAATAAAAAATTATGCGGGAGATTCTTCGCCTCTTACCTGGCTTTGTTCAATTGCGAAAAATCTGTTTCTTGACGGACAAAGGGCGAAGAAAAAACGCGCAGAGCTTGACAGCGTTGATCGTGACAGCGGAATATCCGTTGAAAGCACCGTTGAGGACAGCTTGGACACATTTCGTATACATCGGCTTCTGCATGAAATGGATGAGCCCTCCAAAGAAGTTTTTCAGCTCAGAGTGTTCGGCGAACTCAGCTTTCAAAAAATCGGACAGCTGTTCGGAAAAAGCGAAAACTGGGCGAGAGTTACCTATCATCGCGCCAAAAACAAGATCAAGGAGGGAATGGAGCGTTGACAAAGGTTGGCGGGTTTATCTTTTTTGCCGATAAGAAAGGAAGGTTAGAAAAATGAAATATTCCTGTGATATGATAAAAGACCTGATGTCGCTGTACTGCGACAATGTTTGCAGTGAGGACAGCAGGGCCGTTGTGGAGGAGCATTTGGAGGAGTGCGAGCCTTGCCGCGGCGAGCTGCAAAAGCTGCGCGACAATACTTATACGGACGGGCTTAAGGCCGAGCAGAACAAGGTCATAGCGGCCTATAAAAGGAAAACAAGGAAAAAGGCACTTAACGTGCTGCTTATTATTTTTGCAATACCGATATTGGTTTGCTTTACCGTAAATATTGCGGTAAGTCATACTCTTGACTGGTTTTTTATCGTGCTGACCTCATTGGCCGTTTTGGGCTCCTTTGTTTTGGTGCCGCTTATTGCGGAAAAAAGAAAGTTTTTATGGATAGTGACCTCTTTTACAGCAAGCCTGATCATACTGCTTCTTACCTGTAATATTTACAGCGGCGGAGGCGATTGGTTTATTATTGCGGCGATCGCGGTTTTGTTCGGACTTTCGGTGGTGTTTTTGCCCTTTGCCATACGTCAGATTCCTTTAAAGGGAGCTTTGAGCAGACATAAGGGGCTTTTGGTAATGCTGACAGATACGTTTTTGCTTTGCCTGCTTATTTTGGTTTGCGTAAGTGAGGACTACCGAACCGCGTTTTCGATTACGGGTTATTGTCTGATACTGCCTTGGGCGTTGTTTTTGATAATACGTTACCTTAAAGCGAACGGGTTTGTCAAGGCGGGAATATGCTCGATAGTGACCGGAACGTTTCTTTCGCTGGTAAACAGCGGAACGGATTTTTTGATATACGGAAGGTTTACGGATACAAAGGGGTTTTGGGAAGCCGATTTTTCGGTGTGGAAAAATGATGATTTGGTCGCTAATGTTATGCTGATTATTTTGCTGAGCGGGGTCTTGCTCGGGATTATTTTTATTGCTCTCGGGATAATTTTTCGGGAAAGACTTAAGCTTAAGAAAAAGAAAAGGGAAGAGGAAGCTTGATTTTTATAAAGGGGCTGTAAAAAAACTAAAAAAGAAAATTTAGAAGCGGCGAAGCCGCAAGTGTCTTTTTCGCTTCCTTTTTGCGCTGCAAAAAGGAAGTAGGGTGTGGGACAAAGTCCCACGAAG
>JAAVIF010000086.1 GCA_014799365.1 Oscillospiraceae bacterium | reverse complement strand
GAGACGGCAGGATGCCGTCGGGAGCAAGCCCAAACCGCCGCAAGGATGCGGCGGCATCAGAGCTTGCTCACTTTCACTCTTAAGAATCCTTTCCTTACCCCCTCTATGCGTAGTGCTCATTTTTTAGTTGTTTGCTTCAAAAAATATGTGCGTGAAATATCACTTAGGTAATCTTGTCAATTTGCAGATGCCGATAATTTGCAATTGTGTTGTGCATTGTTTGTTTTTCATTTTTTGAGGTGCTTTTTTCTTTTGGTTATGCCTCTTTTTCTATTTTTTAATTGAATTTTGGGAAAATTTAAATTCCGAACACCCTTTTCGCATCTGCGCTCATTTACCACCGCGTCATATTCCTTTTGAACTTTTCGGAATAAACCTCTTTCAGCTCCTCCGCCGTAATGTCATAGCACAGCAAAACATCGTTATAATACATAAGAACGTCCGCCAATTCCTCAACCAGCTCTTTTCTTGATTCGGTGCCTTTGTCCGCCTTTTCGCCGCCTCTTTTCTTGATGATGTCTATAACCTCTCCGACCTCGCCGATCATCCACAGCAGCTTGTTTTTTTCCGTTTCCGGTGAAATAGGCTCCCATATTCCCTTATATCGTTCTTGAAGCTCCTTTTGCATTTTCTGCATTTCGTTTATACTGAAATCGCCCATATAAGCTTTCCTCCTCTTTCCGAAGACTGAGATTATTATATCATGCGCGGGATAATATTGCAAGATATGCCGTCAAAAGTCGGAAACACAAACAACATCATAAAACTCGGCAGTGTTTTTCACATTTTATTTTTTTCATAAAAAACTTAACTAAAAATAGTGACTTTTTCACAATTTTATGGTATACTATTTATTGACTTTACAAAGGGGTTGATTATAAATGAATTATGAGAAATCATGCGGCGCGATCGTTTACCGCAAGCACCACGGAAATACGGAAATCCTGTTAGTGCGGCATTTGAAATCGGGTCACTGGTCTTTTCCGAAAGGTCATATGGAGCAAGGAGAAACCGAAGAAGAGACCGCCCGCAGAGAGATCAAGGAGGAAACAGGCCTTGACGTGCTTTTGGATACGGGCTTTCGCGAAACCGTCAACTATTCTCCCAAAAAGAACACCAAAAAAACGGTGGTATACTTTGTGGGAATGGCTACCAGTCATGAGCTTGTACCTCAGCAGGAGGAAATTTCGGAGCTGCGCTGGCTTGAGGTCGGACAGGCAGGCGGCGTATTGACCTACGACAACGATAAGCTTATAGTAAACAAAGCAAAGGCGTTTATCGCGCTTACAAAGTGAAAAAAATATGGAATACAGCGAAGCGTTAAATTATTTAAACACCTACACCAAATCGGGGAAGCCCATAAAGGATCTGTCAAGATTCAAGGGCTTAATGAACGCACTTGACAACGTTCAGGATAATTTAAAATATATCCACATCGCGGGCACCAACGGAAAGGGAAGCGTCAGCGAATACACCGCCTTGGCGTTGGAATACAGCGGTTTAAAAACTGGAAAATTTACCTCTCCCTATATAAACAGGATAGAAGAACGCATACAGATAAACGGAGAGCCCATATCGGAAAGCGACTTTGCTTTTTACATTGAAAAAACTAAGAAGGCCGCGGAGAAAACAAACTGCGGCGATTACTCGCAATTTGAAATATTAAACGCCGCCGCCTTTTTGTACTTTTACGAAAAAAACTGTAACTATGTGGTATTGGAAACAGGAATAGGCGGTCTTTTAGACTGCTCCAACATAATAACCCCCGAGCTGTCTGTAATAACCACGGTAGACCTGGATCACTGCGGGATATTGGGGGACACTGTGGAAGAGATAGCCCGTCATAAAGCAGGAATAATAAAGCCGAACCGCCCCGCCATACTCGCCCCGTTTCAGCATGAGGAGGTCAAGGGCGTCATAGAGGATAAGGCAGCGGAAACCGGCTCGGAGCTGATTATTCCCAAAGATAAGGACTTACAGCTTATAGGCGCGGATTTAAGCGGCACAAGATTTTTATACAGAAATAAAGAATTTGAAACGGGAATGTGCGGACGGCACCAGATGATAAACGCGGCGGCGGCAATAGAAGCCTTAAGGAAGCTGAGCATTGGCGAGGAATACATAAAAAATGCTTTAAAAAACGCCGCGGTGCCTGCGAGAATGGAAAAGCTTAGGGGATTTATCATTGACGGGGCGCACAACATTTCGGGCGCGAAAGCGGCGGCAGAGCTTATCGGAGAGCAAAAGGGAAAAAAGCTGCTGATAACGGGTATGCTTAAAAGCAAGGATTATAAAGGGGCTTTATCGATTTTGATACCTGAATTTGATAAGGTTATCGCAGTAGATTTTTTCTCTCCCGACGCGGTTTCCGCGGAGGATATAGTTAAGCTTGCGGAAAGCTTTGGGCGTAATGGAGAGATCGGAAAAAGCGCGAGGGAGGCAATTGAAGCGGCGGCAAGGTTTGAGGGAGAGCTTAAGGTGGTTTGCGGTTCGCTTTATCTTTGCGGGGCGATAAGAGGGGAATTGATAATCGAAAAATAAAAATGCGGTACGCTGCGGCGATCGGAATATATATGCGGACTTGAAACGTTTTAGTAAAACTTATAAAATTCAGGAAACAAAAATATTGGGTTAAAAATGCGCTATGCGCATTTTTAACCCAATATTTGTATTGCATGTCTTTTCGTGAAGAAGGATCAAGTTAAGCAAAGGTCCGGAGCGACAAAAAAGGCGGCGGAGCCGCGGGCGACAGCCCGCTGAAATGCGAAGCATTTCAAAATTTTCGCGAAGCGAAAATTTGGCTCCGCCCCCTGCTGTTAGGCAGTTATTGCAAAAGGAGCAGTTTTACAGGATAGGGCGGCACAAGTCAATTGGGTGAGCAAGCATGATAATACATTGCACAAACCAATGGGAGCAGTGCGCCAACGCTTCCAATGAAAAAACCTAATAATGAAGGAACGCTTGCGACCTGAATATTAGTAAAACACTACTGCAAATCTCCGACATTTAGCAATTCACAAACTTACCTAAGTGTCATTTCACGCACTATCCGATGAAGCAAAAAACGAACCTTAAGCACTACGCATAGAGGGGGGTAAGGAAAGGATTCTTAAGGTGAAACCTAAGGGGGGAGAGTGGGGCAGTGAACTCCACCGAGTTTTCCGCACCTAACATATAATATCACTTGTTTTAAATTTTAATATAAATTTATGAAGGCGACAACATAGGTGGAGTTTACTGCACCATCGCCCCCCTTTCCGAGACTTTTTGCCTGCAAAAAGTCTCTTAGTCACCCTTAAGCCCCGCGCTGGAGCGCAAACTGCACCTCGCTTCCGAGAAAAAAGAGAACGCCACATAAAGCGCAGCTTTACAAACCAAACAATCGTCAATCGCTCCGAAAAGCACCCACCGCCAAAAACGCACTTTTAAAAAGCCCAACGCAGTTGAAAAAGGCACTCCGCCGCCTGAGGACGCCGCCCCCTCCTAAACACCCAACATCCTCCTGCTACACCCCACAGACCCCGCCACCGACACCACCGCCGCAGCGGGAACCACGCCGTAAAAAACGATCCTTACCGCTTCAGCCACCCCGTTTTCAAAGCAAATATAAATTGCCGCCGCCATAAGCACTGTCGCCCCAATAAGAACACAAATGTAAAACGGCGAAGCTTTATTCCCACCGAACCTGAGCGCAAAGGGAAAAACGGGCGATAAAACCGCCATCTGCAAAAGCATCGTACAAATAGGCGTTGCAATAAGCACCTCTGCATTTCCCACGCCCATAGCCACACCGAAAACGTTGCACAAAGAGGTCACGACGGTCAGAATAACCAGCACCACCGCCGAAGAGGCTATCTTGCCTAAGCATATCATGCGCGGAGACAAAGGCATTGTACCCGCCATTTTAAGCCAGCCGCAGGAAACGTCCTCGCTTACGGTATTCACAAATACGGAGGAGCAAATGGCAATAGTGCTGTAGTTCACCATAACATAGCATAACGTAACAAACCACTCCGAATTTGGCAGCCCCTCGCCGTCCGCATATCCAACCGTCATGCAAAACAGTAAAAAGCTCGGGAAAGCGCATATCATTATACCCATAATAAGCTGAAACTTAATTGAATACAAGTCCTTTAAAATCAACCCCTTCAACAAACGTCACCCCTTTTTACTATTTCGAGAGCGGCCGCGTAAGAAGCGGCATATAATATCACCATAACGCCCATTGACACACACTCAGTCAGCAGATCGAATTTTATCAATACGGCCATCTCCATGGTACTTCCGTCGCTGAAAACATTTTCCTTCAGCATAAACAGCAGCACAAGCATACCGAGAAAAAAACCTATAATAAGCCCCGCTTTTTCCGCGTTCTTCATTTTTATAACTAAAGGAATACACATAAAGTCCACGGCGTATGTAAGAAGAGCGAGACAGGGAACAAGCAGAATAAGCTCGGGAAAAAGCTCGGTACCCGCTACGCAAACGTAAGAAAAAAGTATAATATAACCCATTGCAGCAGATATTCCCATGCAGATCAGATTCCGTACAAGCAACACATCAACATAGGTTTTTTTGCTCATTGCCGCAAGAGCGTAATCGGTAAATCGCGTCTTTATCGAAGTCTCAAGCTCCTTGCACAGACTTTCACCCGGTATTATCATAACCACCATACTCAATAACAAAACCACAAATGAGGGTAAAGGCTCTTCCAAAAAACCCAGATGAGGAAGCACGGCAAATATTGCGGTCAATAAAACGGCAAACGCGATCAAAGTAAATATCCAATAGTTTTTTTTGGAAATAAACCAACTGTAAAGCAAACCCTTCATTTACACACCCTCCTTGACATAGTAAACCATTATATCCTCTATACTGGCGGTATCGGCGGTTATGTCGGGATACCTTCCGGCGGAGGCGGTCAAAACCTCGTTGGTGAACTTTCCCCTGTGCAGACCGATAATGTCGCTTTTGTCTATCGCCGCAAGCTGCTGCTCGGTACACTTTAAAATGCGGTACTTTTCAAGCATGGCGTTTCTTTCCTCGAAAAACACAATATTCCCGTTGTGGATAAAGCAAATATAATCCGCGATATGCTCCAGATCGCTCGTGATATGTGTGGACATCAGCACCGAATGGTTTTCGTCCTGCATAAAATCAAGCAGAATGTCCAGTATTTCGCTTCTCATAACGGGATCGAGACCGCCCGTCGGTTCGTCCAGAACAAGCAGCTCGGGACTGTGGGATAAAGCGGCGGCAATGGACAGCCGCATTTCCATTCCCTTTGAAAAGGTGGAGATTTTGCTTGCCGCGGGAAGTCCGAACTTGTTTAAGTAAAAGAAAAAGTCCTTGCTGCTCCAGCTTTTGTATATTCCCTTAAGCACCTTATCAAGCTGATTGGCGTTAAGAGAGGAGGGAAAGGGTATGCTGTCAAACACCACGCCTACCTTCTCCTTGGTCTCGGGCTTCATTTTATAAGGATCCTCCCCCAGCACCGTTATTTCGCCGCTGTCCTTTTTAAGCAGACCCAGCACCGCTCTTATGGTGGTGCTTTTCCCCGCTCCGTTTTGGCCGATAAAGCCCACTACCGCCCCCTTGGGTACGTTAAAGCTTACATTGTTCAATGTAAACTGATCGTTAAATTTTCTGGATAGGTTTTTTATTTCAATGCTGTTTACTTCCGAATTTGCCGCGTTTACTTCCGAATTTGTCATGCTTGCTTCCCCCTTGGCAAAATTTTTGTCACTCATTATAGTATACCTCCATAATTTCCTCTAACTCCTTTTGCGCTATCCCGCTTTGCTTGGCAAGAAACACCGCTTTTTCAAGGTGTTCCTCTATAAGCTTCAGATTCTGCTCCTTAAGAAGCTCGGGATTTTTTGCCGCCACAAAGCTGCCCTTTCCCGTGTAGGACTCGATAAGCCCGTCGGCCTCAAGCATCTCATAGGCTCTTTTGGTAGTGATAACGCTTATTCTCAGATCCTGCGCCAACGCTCTCATTGAGGGCAAGGGTTCTCCCTCCCGCAGGGCGGAGGATAAAATAAGACCCTTTATCTGAGAATAAATTTGCTCATAAATAGGTGCTCCGGTTGAGTTGGAAATAATAATGTTCATATTTTGGGTTCCCCTTTTTCGTGACAGCGGCAAATCTTTGCGCATAAAATCTGCTGCCGTAAATAAAGTGCACTTTGTATCGAATGTATATATCCGATATATACAATATATCACATTTCATTTTACTTGTCAATAGGAAAACGAAAATTTTTGAGTTTCGGCATAATAATTATAAAGACGCTGTTTCACACAACATAAATAAAAAATAGTTTTATAAAATTTCAAGAACAATAAAGGCGTTACGATCTGCACAGGCAAATCGTAACGCCTTTGTTGATTATTAGGACGTTTCCGAAATTTATTATTTAATTTTAAAAAATTTACTCTCTTTTATAAGCCTTTTTTTCATCATTGGTCACGCTGTAACCCGTAGGCTTGAAAGTGCTGTTTGATGTACTTGTGCCGCTTGTTGCCGAAGAGCTGCCCGTGTTTGCCGACGAAGCCGAGCTTCCGGGTTTTTTGTAGGCCTTTTTCTCGTCATTGGTAACACTATATCCCGAAGGCTTATATGTGCTTCCCGTCTTGCTTGAAGAAGACTTAGACGACTGACCCGATTCCTTAGCCCAGCTGTCAAACTTATCCATGATCAGGCTGTAAGTGTCTCCGCAGATCGAGGGAAGCCCGCTTACTTTGCCGTTGGAGCTGATTTTTGCACCTGCCTGCTTGAAGCCCGTCTGAACAGCCTTTCTGAGAGTTTCCAGCTTGCTGTCGTCATCTCCCGCGAGAGAACGCGCAAAGTCGTAAATGCGCTGTGCGGTAGATTCCGCGCTCCAGTAGTCGTCGATAGTGCCGTTCTGTATCTTGCTTGCGTCGCCCATTATGGCGTTATAAGCGAGACCGCTCTGCTTGCCGATAATGCTTGAAACCATAGACTTGAAGGCTTCGTTTTTCGCGGAAACCTTTGAACTGTACTTTTGAATATTCAGTCCCGTGTTGCTGATGCCTGTTTCTGACCGAGTTTTGGAAGAAGACTTGGTGTATGCGGGGGTGTAGGTCGCTTCGGACTTAGCCTCATACCTGTCGGTGTTAGGTCTGTCGGCAGCTGTGGTTGTGTTCTTCTTCGCGGACTGTTCGGCAGTGGTTCTTGCGGTCGCCGCGGGTATGGGAGTTGTGTACTCCGCTGCTTTTCCAACGTTCATAAATGTATCCTCCTGTTATTTGTAATATATAATATATGTAATAATATTATAATCTTATATCTGAATTACCAAAAAGTGTTAAACTTATATATTATTTATTCGGCCGAAAATTTTAAAAGTTTAGGAGTTTGGCGCGAATGACGGTTTTTTTGGAGTGAAATTTTCCAAACTTGAATTTATACAAGCTTCGGATATTGCACAACGCAGTATTAAACTCTTATATCAAGATTGAAAATTACGGCTTCCGAACCGTTTTTGTCATCTTCGTTATCCGCGCCGGCATTGACTCCGTTTTCTTCGTCTTTGTCAATGATGACCATACTCTTGAACTTATCTCCGAAACGCTTTCTGCATATTTTTTCCGTTTTCCCGCGCAATTCGTTCTTTTCGGGCTTGCCGTGCTTATCGCTCTTTTCCGCCTTTTCTTCTTTAGCCGCTGCGCGCTTTTCTTCAAGCTCGGCTTTTTCCTCTTTCTTGGCCTTATTTTCCTCGCGTATTTTTTCCGCTTTTTCGTTCATTTTTTCAAGCTGAGATTTTGAATCGTCCTTTTGAGTTATGCACCAGCCGCCTATACCGCCGTCCTTATCTATGAACCAGCCCTTCGCCACAACATGCCAGCCGCCCGCTTCCACCGAACGCACAAACTGTTCGTCCAGATCCTTCATAGCCGCTATATTCTCCTCATACTCCTTTTCCAGCTCGGGGTCGTTGGCCATTTTCGCCAGGAACTGCGGAGAGATCGCAACGTTGGTGGTTGAATTTGAGCCGTATCTCATTCCCATAGAATAATTTGCGCCGACAAAGCTGTACCCCTCATATTTTTTGGAGAGGTACGCCAATTCGTCCGCCGCCGTTTTGCGGGAGACAGCGGTCTGCTCGGTTTTGGCAGTTTCCCTTGCCGCGTCCGTCTGATTTTTTGTATTTGCGGAACTTGCGTAATTACTTGTGTAATTGCCGTAATTATTACCGATCGTCATTGACATAATATTGTCCTCCTTAATTTAAATCAGTTTTAAAATGCGGCTGAAAAAGTCCTCGGTTTCCACATAGTCAATTGTTATGACGGCTTCTTCCGAATCCGCCGTTTCCAGATATCCGAAGCCGCCGCTTCCCGCGCCTATCCCGGGAAGCTTGTAAAAGCCGTCTAAATAAATATGGATATTCTCGCCCGAAATGCCGCTGTTATAAATAAATTCGTTTAATGCCGAAGCCTCTATGTAGATATAATTTTCGTCATAGCATACCGCTTCTCTTAAGCCCTCGTTATCCTTTGAAAAAATCGTTTCCGTTTCAACATCGTAAATCACAATACAGTGATGCGAATTATATCTGCCGTAAGAAACGTTCTGCGTCCAAAAAACCGTCCCAGCCGCACACAGCGTTATTGCCGTCAGAACAGCGAAAACAGCCGAATTTTTATAGGGCTTATACGCGGCTATCCTTTCAAACCTGCGCTTTATGTTTCTGTATTCAATATCTCCCGCAAAAGCGGCGTAAATATTGAATTTTTTGTTCTCGGACTTCAGAAGCCTTATGCTCTTTAACAAAAGCTGCCCGTAATCATACATTCCTATCCCGCTCCTTTTTATGGTAACAAGGTCGCAGATTTCCTCCATATCCTCGCGAAGGTATCTCGCGCCTATGATAAGAAACGGGTTTATCCATAACAGCGCGCGTAAAATATCCCAAAGGCAATATATCAGCAGATGACCGAGTTTTATATGGGTCTTTTCGTGAAGCAAAACGCTTTTCAGCTCCTCCTCGGTGTACTCCTCCGTTATCACCTTGGGCAGCACGATTTTGGGCTTAAACACCCCTATAACAAAGGGCGTTACGGGAAGGTCCGTCACATAGACATGCGTGTCCGAAATTTCTTTTTTTTCAAGAGTCAATACCGATTTTTTAAGCTTTATTCTCCTGCGAAGCAGCACCATACCGTATACAAAAGCGACAGACAGATACAGCACGCACACCAAAGTGTCCATAAACAAAACCGTCTGCCACGAAAACAGACTTATACCTATCTCGCTTTCATAAAAAAATTTCATTTTTCCCATAAACAGCACGGGAATAAACAGGCTCCACAGCGCGCCTTTCAAAAACGCACGGTTTTTTAAAACAGTTTTCCGCAGCACAAAGACCACCGCGAAAACCCCATAGGAAAAGGTCGCGCATCTTACAAGCTGTATGGCGTAGTAGACGGCGCATATATTTAAAAATTGCAGTCCGCTGCCAAAGAAATCACCTGCCGTCATTCTTTTTCCTTATCCTTTTCCTTGCGCCGCTTAAGAATTTCCTCCAATTCAAGAAGCTGCTCTTCTGTCAGCGTCGCGCTTTGCAGCAGTGCCGCCATTGCGTTTTTCCCACTGCCCTCAAAATAGCTGTCCACAAACTTCCTGCTTTTTTCCTTTTGACACTCTTCCTTTGATTTCACAACGGAATAGTGATAGACCCTTAAATCCTGCTCGTCGACAACATAGCTTAAAACGCCCTTCTGACATAAACGGTTTATTAAAACACGCACCATTCTGGGCGACATATCAGTATTATCACGTACTTTTTTTATAACCTCTTTAGCCGTCAAAGATGTTTCGCTTGCCCAAAACACCTCCATTATCAGCCATTCGCTTTGACTTGGAGTTATTTCTTTTTCCATATTACAGTCTCCTTTTTCTCATATTATCCTAATTTAAAATTTGTTAATGTTTGTTCCCATATATGAAATATATCATATTTTGTTTCGGTTGTCAATAGAAAAAAGAAAAATTTTATCTGCTTTTTGAACAGCATTGGCAATAACTTCCCATATCAAAAAATAACAAGTAGACATTTATTCCATTTTGTGGTATAATAACCTCAGACTATGGAAAGAGGAAGAAATTATTTTAATGTCTGAGAACATTTTACCGTTTCAGAGGTATCGTTCGCTTCGCTCACTCTTTTTATGGTATAATAATACTGTACATTGTACATTCTACATTATAATTTATTTTAACGTTTGGAATTATTTTGCCGTTTTAGGAGAAACCAAATGAGAACCGTTTTTTTTCGAGAGGACGATTACAGTCTTAAAGAGCTTTTACCGTTGTCGGCGACGGGCGAGTTCTTGGACGAAATATACAAAAACGAGACCTTCAATTTGGTGCGCACCAATAAAATATGCTCTGACGATATGTACAAAGACGATGAAGCGGCGAAAGGTCTCGGAAAATTTGAAATTACACCTCGCAAGCTTAAAGACGCGCTTTTCTTTCTTCCCGTTTTTGATAAGGTTGAAACGGACAGCGATAATCTTAAAAGTGAATGTAAGCATATAAACGCGATGGGAGAAAACGAAGGCACCGCGGTGTATTGGTCGGAGAACGGCGGCGGTTTTGTTGACGCTCTGTGGCTAAAATTAAAATCGGAAGACAGCAGAGAGGAAACGAAAAAAATCCTTACCGCACTGGGAAAGCTCGCAAATGTGATACTGGCTGACAGGCAATTCGACTGCTGCGTTGATCTGAGAAGCGAGACGGATATTGACGATTATCTTAATTTAATAAACTTTTAAAATCGAAAGGAACAAATCAAAATGAAGCTTAATGTTTTTGACGAATCATGGAAACAAAACCGGATTGCCGAATACGATGCCGATCCCTTAAATCCTGAAAAAGCTCTCGGATATGCACTGGTTACTCTTTCAAACGAGCTTGAGATCGACAACAGAATAGAAAACGATCACATTTTTTGTCCCGATTTCAACATGACTATCACCCCGCGGATCGGAAAAATCACCGAAAAAAACGCACTGCTGAATTTCGTCTTATACGCGCCGCAATGGGGCAGAGAAGTGTTTGAAAGCAGCATAGGCACCGCCGACACCACCAAGCAGGCGATGAATACTGCCATTCAGTTATTTTTGTTTACCTTAGTAAACGCCGTTTCCAAAATGGAATCGGAAGAAGACGCGGCAGACGAAAACATAGCCACTATCTTTTCGGGCAAAACCCGCAGCTGGAAAGTGTATTTCAGTGATATAGCCGCAACCGGCGATGCTCCCGAAGCGGATTCCCATATGTATTGGGACAAGCTTAAAAAGCTGATAATAAAAAGGCTCGGAAACCAAAAGCTCTGCTACGTGAAAATATATGTAGCTAAAATAGCCGGCAAAATCTCCGTTGAATGCCGTGTTGACAGCATATGGAGCGAGGAACTGAGCATAATTGCGGCAAAAATGGCGGAGCAGTGGAAGGTGGACACCTTTGCGTCTCATCAGCTGTTCTTTTGTATTCGTCAGGACGAAGACACCGTTACCGAGTACCCATACTTCGGCTTGGAAGGCAAGGCTCTGCTTAAGAGCAAGATAAAAACTGCCGTTGAAATATTTGCCGCGGCAAGCTCCGCAGGAAATTACGACAATTTGCTTGCGAATATGAAGGATAAGCTTGAAGACACAACGCTCGCAATGGAATGCTTCTCGTTTATTCCCGAAATCTGCGCCGAAAACGCTTACTCGCAGATAAAATACGCCGAAACAGTTGAAATCTCCATAGACGGAAGGAAAGAAAAGGCCTATTACAAAAACCAGCTTGCGGATTACTGGCGGATACACAATATATTTTTCGAGCTGCTTAACGAAGACACATTCGGAAAAGACACCCTTGAAATTTATAAAGCTTATATTGAAAAAAGTGCTGTTAAAAACGCTATTTTACAGATAAGTCAAAAAAAAGAAAAAATAAACAATATAACAATGTCACCCGTGCAGTTTCAGTTCACCGCAGATTTCCGCATAAGATAAAAATTTTTTAAGCAACAGGCATTCTCCTTTTTCGGAAAATGCCTGTTATACTAATATCCGTTTGGGGGATGTAAAAATATTGTACTCGGCACCGCACGGGCTTTTACGTTGTGCTAATACTTAGAATTGCGTTTTATATAATGCTTTTTTGCCTGAAGCAGGCGGCACCGCTCCCGCGGGGGGCTTAAGGTGACACCAAAAGGGGGGAGATGGTTCTGTAAAAAAGCACTCGATTGTTTGTGTAAAAATAACGTTTTTTCTGTTACATTAAGCATAAATAAGAAAAAAGTTTTTTCTTTGTGCTTT
>JAAVIF010000085.1 GCA_014799365.1 Oscillospiraceae bacterium | reverse complement strand
GGGTAAGGAAGGGATTCTTAAGAGTGAAAGCGAGCAAGCTCTGATGCCGCCGCATCCTTGCGGCGGTTTGGGCTTGCTCCCGACGGCATCCTGCCGTCCCTAAGGGGGGAGAGTGTCGGAACAAGCTCCGCAAACACTTAATCTTTCTTTATTTCAAAATTAAAGCTGTTATTCATCGCTTTTTCGGAGCTTGTTTCGACTTCGCCCCCCTTTGGTGTCACCTTAAGCCCCGCGCGGGAGCGCAAATTGTACCTTTTTCAAGGTCAAAAAGAACACCACATAAAACGCAGTTTTAAAAAGGCATTTCAACGACCGAGAAAATTTTGTGGAAACTTAAATATGTTTTCCTATTGACATGGTAGGAAATATGTGCTATACTTATACCGACACAAATGATAGGTAATTCAAATGTTCGGTAAAAACATAGCATCTTACGTTTTTAGTTTGCATGCCGTGCAAATTATTGAGTTTTACTATCGGCTTCATAAAACGCTTGGTTATGAAGTTAAAAGTACATCAACAGTAAATTGGAGGTAACATTTATGTCCGCGATTTATACGTCGGCCGATCAGCTTATCGGCAAAACGCCGCTTTTGGAGCTTACCCGTATTGAAAAAGCACTTGACCTTAAAGCAAAGGTGGTAGCAAAGCTTGAATACTTTAATCCCGCGGGCTCGGTAAAAGACCGCGTCGCCAAGGAGATGATCGACGATGCCGAGGCGTCCGGCAAGCTGAAGCCCGGTTCGGTAATTATCGAGCCTACCTCGGGAAATACGGGCATAGGTCTTGCCGCCGTAGCCGCCGCGAGAGGTTACAGAATTATTATCGTTATGCCCGAAACCATGTCCGTCGAACGCAGACAGCTTATGAAAGCGTACGGAGCGGAGCTTGTTCTTACCGAGGGCGCAAAGGGAATGAAGGGTGCTATCGCCAAGGCGGAAGAGCTTGCCGCGGAAACCCCCGACAGCTTTATTCCCGGGCAGTTTGTCAATCCCGCAAATCCCAAAGCCCACAGGGAAAATACGGGACCCGAGATATTTGAGGATACGGACGGAAACGTAGATATTTTTGTCGCGGGCGTCGGTACGGGCGGCACCGTAACGGGCGTCGGTGAATATTTAAAGAGCAAAAAGCCGTCCGTTAAGGTCGTTGCCGTGGAGCCTGCCTCTTCCGCCGTGCTTTCCGCAGGTACTGCGGGTCCTCACAAGATACAGGGCATCGGCGCGGGATTTGTTCCCGACGTTTTAAACACTGCGGTATATGATGAGATCATTACCGTTTCCAATGAGGACGCCTTTGCCACAGGCAAGCTGATAGGCAGGAGCGAAGGAGTTTTGGTAGGCATTTCCTCGGGTGCTGCCGCTTGGGCGGCCATTGAGCTGGCAAAACGCCCCGAGAATAAGGGGAAGACTATCGTTGTTCTGCTTCCCGATACAGGCGACAGGTATCTTTCCACACCGCTGTTTGAAGAATAATACTATTAACCAAACGGCAATTTACGCAATCGAATGCTTGTAAAGCGCAAGGAGGATAAGACATATAATGCAGATATATCTTGACAATGCAGCGACAACAAAGATGAGCAGAACGGCGATAGACGCGATGCTTCCATATATGGATACGGATTACGGCAATCCTTCGAGCCTTCATTCCGTCGGACAAAGGGCTAACGAAGCACTTACGGCGGCCCGTGAACGGATCGCGAGGCGGCTTGGATGCGAGGCAAGAGAAATTACCTTTACCTCGGGCGGAAGCGAAGCGGACAACCAGGCGATTATTTCCGCTGCCCGCATAGGAGAGAAAAGCGGCAAAAAGCATATTGTTTCAACCGCGTTTGAACACCACGCAGTCCTGCATACATTAGATAAGCTTGAAAAAGAGGGCTTTGAAATTACGCTGTTGGACGTTCACGAAAACGGTATTGTTCTTCCCGAACAAGTGGCGAATGCAATTCGCTTGGATACCTGCCTTGTGACCGTAATGTATGCCAATAATGAAATCGGCACGGTGCAGCCTATCAAAGAGATCGGAAAAATCTGCCGTGAAAAGAACGTGCTTTTTCATACCGATGCGGTGCAGGCGGCGGGACATCTTCGCATAGATGTGAAAGAAGAGAATATAGATATGCTTTCTCTGTCCGCGCATAAATTCCATGGTCCTAAGGGCGTGGGCGCACTGTATGCCAAAAAAGGCATTCGTCTTACAAATCTGATAGAAGGCGGTGCTCAGGAGCGGGGCAAACGCTCCGGTACGGAAAATATACCCGCGATTATGGGCATGGCGGCGGCTTTTGAGGAAGCCCTGGATAACGCCGACAGTAATGCGAGGAAGCTGAGTGCATTGCGCGACAAGCTTATTGCGGGTATTTCGGAAATTCCTCATTCCGTACTCAACGGAGATGCCCAAAATAGGCTTCCGGGTAATGTAAGCTTCTGTTTTGAAGGTATCGAGGGAGAATCCTTACTCCTGCTTCTTGACGATAAAGGGGTGTATGCTTCCTCGGGTTCCGCCTGTACCTCGGGTTCGCTTGACCCGAGTCATGTGCTTCTTGCCATTGGCAGAGTGCATGATATAGCCCACGGTTCACTCCGCCTGACATTATCGGAGGAAAACACGGAGGAAGAGATATTATATACGATAAATGCGGTAAAAGAAGTGGTGGAATATCTGCGAAGCATTTCACCGATCTGGAGAGACCTTGTCAGCGGCAAAAAAGAATTTATTATTTGACAGCAATATCAGAAAGGATAAATAATTATGGCTTTATACAGCGAAAAAGTAATGGATCACTTCAGAAATCCGAGAAATGTCGGCGTGATTGAGGACGCCGACGGTGTCGGTGAAGTCGGCAACGCAAAGTGCGGCGATATTATGAAAATATATCTTAAAATCGAGAATGACGTTATTGTCGATGTAAAGTTTGAAACCTTCGGCTGCGGCAGCGCGATCGCTTCAAGCTCCATGGCGACCGAGCTGATAAAGGGCAAGCCCGTATCGGAAGCACTTGCGCTTACAAACAAGGCGGTTGTCGAGGCACTTGACGGACTCCCCGCACATAAGCTGCACTGCTCCGTGCTTGCCGAGGAGGCGATCAAGTCGGCACTTAAGGATTACTACGACAAAAACGGAATCGAATACGACCGTTCCCAATTTCCCGATTGTGAAAGCTGCGGGCATTGCGGAGAGGAATAATTTTTGATTGTACGGGAGCTTTAGCAGGAAAGGCAGATTGTAAAAATGACAATATCATCAAAGGGCAGGTATGCTTTGCGTGTTTTGATAGACCTTGCCGAAAACGGCGGCGGAGAATATATTCCCATGAAGGTCGTCGCGCAGCGGCAGGGAATCTCGCTTAAATATCTGGAGCATATTTTGCCGGCCTTAAAACAGAACAATATCGTTGAGGGCGTTCAGGGAAAGGGCGGGGGATACCGCTTGAACGGAAAGCCGGAGGATTATACCGTGGGAGAAATATTGCGTTTGGTCGAAGGCGATTTTGCCCCCGTTTCATGTCTCGAATGCGGAGCGGAGCCGTGCGAACGCGCAGATCGGTGCCGTACTATCTCTATGTGGAAGAACTTGCAGGATATGATAGACAGATATTTTGACGGCATTACTCTTAGGGATTTGATGCAGGGCGGGTCAAATGAATTAAGCGGTATTGATATTTCATTTTTGGACGCGTCGTTATGACCGATCTTTTTTTAAAAAAACCGATATATGTTTTTCGACAAAATTTTGCTCAAAAAACATATATCGGTTTTATTTGAACTCGCTTTAAAGTTTATACAAAGGCTTTTTGCAGCTCCTTGTAAAATTTTTCAAAATCGTAAGCCGTAAAATCCGCTATTTTCGTTATTTCCGCATGCTTGGTTTCAGATTCCCCGTCCGTTATTGCCGCAACGGTAAATCCGACGCTTTTTGCGGAGCCTATTCCCGCCGCGGTATCTTCAAAAACTATACAGTCGCGGGGTTTTTGATTTAAAAGCTTGGCTGCGTAAAGAAAAATTTCGGGGCTGTCCTTGCCGGACGCCACCATATCCGAATCGGCGATCGCGTCAAAATAACCCAAAATGCCGTTTCTTTCAAGCGCGGGGAGATACAGCTCCTTTTTGCTTGTGGTTGCAACGGCGGCGGGGATTTTATTTTTGTGCAGCGTTTCCAGCAGCTCCTTGGCATAAGGCTTCAGTCCCACCTTATAAGCAAACGCGTCCTTTGCCATGCCGAGCCACTCGTTTATTATGTCCTGAGGCTCTTCCTTAAGTCCGTACAGCTTTATGGTATATTCGGCCGCAAGGTTAAGCTTCATTGATGACAAAGCCTTTGCGTATTCCTCGGTAAAGGTCAGATTTCTTTTGCCGAGAAATTCAACGTCGATATTTCTCCATACGCCCATTGAGTCCAAAACGGTGCCGTCCAAATCAAAAATATAGGCTTTATAACTCATTTTACGGTAATTCCTTTTAGTTTGAGAATAAGAACCTGTCTTCACAAGCTGTTGCACGCGTCTTTTCGGCAAATTTTGCCGATGACTGCGTTAAAATTTCTTGACTTGCGATAGCAAGCCTGCGAAATTTTGCCTTGTCCTCGACAAAATTTGCTCGAAAATTCACGCACAAATCTTGTGAAGACAGGTTCTAATATTACTGCCGTTTGCTCCTCTCAAAAACGATTTGACATTTTACGCTTATCGGGAAAATAACATACAATGTCCCGTTTTTGACGGAAATTTTACTCCTCATTCCTTTGAACGAATTGCTTACCCCAAGAGGGAAATCGTTGGTAAGGTCGGCGTTGCTGAGAGAATATTTCAGTCCTCTCTCGGTGACTCCCTTAGCCGTGTCTCCGGCGGCAAAAACCGAGACCGTACCGGCCGCGTTCTCGGGAAAAACGATCGAGCCGTCGGTAATGGCGGTAATTATATTTTTTTCATCATACAAAAACCCTGCCTTGCCCTTATTTGAAAGAAAGGTCAGGCACTGCATATTTGCAAGGGTATGATCTATCCTGCCGCCTGTTCCCGCTATTATATGAAATCTTTCGTATTTTTCTTTCAGTCCGAGCCTTATGGCAGCCAAGGTATCCGTATCGTTTTTTTCAACGGGAAGCTGCATAAAAGGGCAGTTCCCGGGCTTTTTCCCAAGTGAATCAAAGTCACCTATAACAAGGTCGGGGGTTATGCCGCATGCTTTGCAGTATTTATACCCGCCGTCGGCCGCGATAATATAATCGTCCTCCGCAAGTGCGGGCAAATGACCGTAAAATGTTCCCGCACCTATTATAACGCATTTTTTCATATTTTCTTCTCTTCCGCTTTACCGGTAATAATATAAGTCAATCTTTTTAACATCAATTTTCAATCGACAGAAAAAATGTTTGTATATTGATCGAAAATCAGTATTACATTATATTATACTGTAACATTTTAAAAAAAGCAAGCCGATTATTTTATATTTTTTGCCAAACTCCGCTGCAATACAAAAATCGTAACTATGGTTATAAAAAAGTGCGTACTTGAAAAGCGTGAAAAAATAACTATAATATAAATCAGAAAAACAAATCATGAGTAAGGAGAATATTATTTTTTCTTTATACCAATCCCTTTTTAAACTATGGAAAAATCCATAGTTTAAAAAGGGTTGCACCCTAAACACTAATCCAACAGTTTTAAAAGGGATTAGTATTAAAAACACTTTGCGTATTTTAAGGAAAGAATAGTATCAGAGGAATCAGTTAAGATGACACAAACCGAAAGAAGAATTTTTCTTATAAAGGAGCTGCTGGGCGAGCAGAATAGATACGCAGGTCTTGAAATACCTTCGGATAAGTACGAACAGGAAAGGCTGCTGCGCTCTCTTTTTAATATACGTATGCCAAGGCCCGTTTCCGACAGCTTTTTGCTGGTACAGGACGCGTATTTAAGGAAAGAAATCGAAGAAAAGGGCATAACCGATTTTTCGGAATTAAAGGCCGTTCAAAAGGATATTTTCCTTTGGCGGGGGGATATTACCCTGCTGAAATGCGACGCGGTAGTTAACGCCGCAAACTCTCAGCTTCTGGGCTGCTTTTACCCCTGTCATTCCTGTATCGACAACGCCATTCATACCTATGCCGGTGTTCAGTTAAGATCAAGCTGCGCGGAGCTGATGAAAAGGCAGGGCCACGAGGAAAAAACGGGAGGAGCGAAGCTCACACCCGCTTTTAATCTGCCCTGCAAGTATGTTTTGCACACGGTGGGTCCGATAGTCGGCGGACGGCTTACGGAGGAAAACATATCGGAGCTTTCCTCCTGTTACCGTTCCTGCTTGGAATTGGCGGAACAAAATCATATAGGCAGTATTGCTTTCTGCTGTATCTCAACGGGAGAGTTTCACTTTCCGAACAGAGAAGCGGCTCAAATGGCAGTAAAGACCGTAAAAAAATACAAAGCGGAGACCCGCAGTGAAATGAAGGTGATATTTGATGTTTTCAAAGATAAAGACTATGAGATTTACAGAGAACTTCTCGGAGCAGATAAAAACCCTTAAAAACGAGATCGAGTGCGCTGACGCAATAGTTATCGGAGCGGGAGCGGGTCTTTCGTCATCGGCGGGTTTTTTGTACGAAGGAAAGCGTTTTAAAGAATATTTTTCGGATTTTGAAGCAAGGTACGGATTTCACGATATGTATTCGGGCGGATTTTACCCCTATAAAACACCCGAAGAGTACTGGGCGTACTGGAGCCGAAATATCTATGTCAACCGCTACATCGACGCTCCCAAGCCTTTATATAATGAGCTTTTTCATATTGTCGAAAATAAAGATTATTTTGTTATTACCACTAATGTGGATCACTGTTTTCAAAAAGCGGGCTTTGATAAAAAAAGACTGTTTTACACACAGGGCGATTACGGTTTGTTTCAGTGCAGCGTGCCTTGCCGCGAAGAGACCTTTGATAACGAAACGATCATTCGGAGAATGGTCAAGGAGCAGAAAAATATGCTTATTCCGTCCGAATTGCTGCCTGTTTGTCCTCACTGCGGAAAGCCTATGACCATGAATTTGCGCAGCGACGACAGGTTTGCCGAGGACAAGGGCTGGCATGAGGCGGCGGAAAGATACCAAAGCTTTCTGCGCGCAAGAAAAGACCGGCATATCTTGTTTTTGGAGCTTGGGGTAGGCTACAACACTCCCGTTATCATTAAATATCCTTTTTGGCAGATGACCGCAAAAAATCCGCAGGCTGTTTATGCTTGCGTAAATAACGGCGAAGCGATTTGCCCGAAGGAGATCGAGCATAGGTCGATCTGTATAAACAGCGATATTGGCGAAGTGATTTGTAAATTGTCCGAGAATGAACGGTAAAAGAAAAAATGGCTATCCCATATTTGCGGCAAACAGAGAATGGCTGTGTAAAGCTGTTCTCCGCCGAGAATATAATACTAATATCTGTTTAAAAAGTGGATAAAATGGCTTTTTATACCAACCCCTTTTTAAACTATGGAAAAATCCATAGTTTAAAAAGGGTTGCACCCTAAACACTAATCCAACAGTTTAAAAGGGATTAGTATTAAACAGATATTAGTGCTTAGGGTGTAACTCTGTTTTGACGGTAGACTTTGTTATATTTTGTCTACCGTCAAAACAGAGATTAGTATAAGATAACCAAAAAAGAATAAAAGAAAATTTCTTAACAAAATTTGCGCGCGTTTTTTTAGCAGATTTTGTTAAGATTTTCTTATACTAATAAACAGTTAAAATTATCCGTAATTTGATTTGAGAACTATTCATTACAGCTTTACCATATATCCCGCAGTTTTCATCTGAAGCCTGAGCTTGTCCGAAATCAGCGCGATAAACTCGGAATTTGTGGGCTTGCCCTTTGTGTTCCTTATAGTGTAACCGAAATAGGAGTTCAAAACGTCAACGTCGCCTCTGTCCCAAGCGAGCTCGATTGCGTGCCTTATGGCGCGTTCCACTCTTGAGGAGGTGGTTTTGAATTTAGCGGCAACGCTCGGATAAAGCAGCTTTGTAACACAGTTTATCATCTCGGTGTTTTCAACGCTCAGCATGATTGCGTATCTTAAAAAATGATAGCCCTTTATATGTGCGGGAATGCCTATTTGATGTATAATATCGGTCACAACACATTCCAGATCCTGCTGTTCGGGAGTTTCCCTGATCGCGCTTTCAAAATTCAGATTTACCTCCGTGTTTTTCTGACCCGCCTCGGAAATACATTTTATAAGCTTGCTTACGTCAAAGGGCTTTACAAGAAAGCCGCTTGCGCCGAGATACATAGCCTCCTCGCGAACCGAGGTCATTTCGTATTCGGCGGTTATTATGATTATCGGAAGCTCGCCCATCTTTTTCATTTCCTTGATAAGCCCTATTGCGTCAAGACCGGCCATTTTTGCCTCGATAATCATTACATCGGGCATGGAGAATTCCTTTACATATTGCAGTAAGATCATTCCGTTTGCTTTTCTCGTTACCGCAAACGCCCCCGCGGATTTAAAGGTGTTTGCCCACGATATGCCCTGTTCGGGAATATCATTTCCGATAAGAATTTTTGAACTATTCATAGCTCTTTCACCTCGTAATAGTATTTAGACATCTTAAACTGATACCGCACATATCCGTACGGTATTTGTATCAAATACAGCGCAACGCCCCCTCGGCGTAATACTGTGTTGATTTTGATAACGCTTAATTGCTTGTCTTTTCAAATAATAACATTAAATTTCAACAAAATCAAGAGAAAACGGTAAAAAAGTTTGTTTTTCATATAAATAACAAAAAACCGCATTTACAAAGAATATAAAGGCGGTTTTTATAGTAATTTAGCTTTAAAATTACACAAAGTTTGGACGTATTTTAAAATTATTCAAAAAATATTCAATAAATTCGTCGAATAATGTCGATATTATGCGGCAAAGTCGTAATCGTTTTCGGCTTTCAATTTTGAAGATATTTCGTACATATTCTCGGCAAATACCGCATAACCGCGAGAAATGTCGTTAACAAAAACATGAGTCACCGCTCCCACAAGCTTTCCGTTTTGAATAATAGGGCTTCCGCTCATACCCTGAACAATTCCGCCCGTCTTTTGCAGCAGCTCTTCGTCATCGATGCGTATGATCATGTTTTTTACCGCCGAGCTGCTGTTGTAATCCACTTTTTCGATCACAATATCGTAGCTTTCGGGCGTCATTCCGTTTAAAGTGGTCAGGATACTTGCTTTCCCTATTTCTATCTCCTGCTTGAACGCCATGGGCAGCTCCCGCCTTTCCGGGATACCTGCGCTGTATCCGAATACGCCGCAGTCGGTGTTTAAAAGAATGCTTCCGTTTGCGGACGCCGACATAAAGGTGCCGCAAAGCTCGCCCGGACGGCCGTTAACTCCCTTTACCACGCTGTTAACGCATACGGGCACCGTTTCTCCGTAGGACAGCGGCAAAAGCGCGCCTGTGTCGGCGTCGCAGACAGAGTGTCCCAGACCGCCGTAGCTGCAATTTTTCCTGTCGTAATAGGTAAGTGTTCCTATACCCGCGCAGCTGTCTCTTGTCCATATGCCGAGCTTGTATATCCCGTCGTTTACCGATCTTTCGGGGGTAAGATAAACGGTTATTTTTTCCTCGCCGCGCAATAATACTATCTCCGTTTTGCTTTGATTTTTCTGTACCGCCTTGGACAATTGCCCCGCCGTTTCGGTTTTGACGCCGTTAACCGAAATTATTACGTCTCCCGCAAGTATACCGCCTTCCTTCGCCGGAGAACGAAAGCAGTTTTCACCCTCTACGCTTCCGTAATCCGTCACCATAACTCCGTCGGTCATCATTTTAAGCCCGAAGGCCTCTCCCGACGGCATCAGCATCGGAGTCTCCGCCTGCCGCACCGTAACGTTTTTTATGGGAATTATTCCGTACAGCATAAGAGTCATTTCATAGCTTTTTTTTACGCCGGCCGAAACCGCCACCGATTCGATCGCGGTATTTTTGACCGTTACCGCGGGATAAGCCGCCAGACCAAAGCTGTCCAAGCTGTTTTCCTCACGGTAAAAATTGTCGGGCAATGATATGGTATAGAAGCCTATTTGCAGGAATAATACTACTGTCAGGGAAATTAAACAAAAATATATTCCAAATAAAAATTTTTTAACAATTTTCATATCGGGTTTTCCTTCCTTTTACAATGTTTGTGACCGCCGCCTTTCATATAACGCCGTCCAATTCAAAGAGGAATTCTTTCGTCGGCAAAACGCAAGGCGATTCCCAAACAAGAATAATATCTGCAAAAAGCCCTTTCTTATAATAGGAAGTTTTTAAAATTTTATATTGCCTTTTTTACAAAATTATGCTATTATTATTTGGAACATGATCTTAATGCTGTTACCGAAAGGATAATTATATATGAAAATTGCAATAAATATTTTAAAGGTCCTTGAAATTATTATTACCGCAATTTGGGGGATAATATTCGGTATTTTTACTCCGCTGGCGTTGATGACCGCGGATATAGTTTCCCACAGTATTTCCGATCATTATATCTTGTGGGTGTGGATAATAAATTCGGTATTGTGCTATTGCGTTGGTACGGTCATAGTGATGCTGAAATGCTATAAGACGGCATTGTGCTTTCACGGAGCGGGGCTTATAGTTTCCCTTTTTATTTACGGAACCTTTCAAGGCTTGTATGAGGGAGTTAACGCTCAGAATCCCTCGGTGCTTTATATGCCGGTGATTTTTGTGACCTTTATAACCCTTGCCATAACGATTATCGCCAATTTTAAGGAAATAAACGCTTTCCTGTCCTCAACAAAGGAAAAAAAGTACGAAGCCGCGCCCTCGGTGTTGGGAGGGCAATATGAGATGAAGCAGGAGAATAAGAACGGCGGCAGTAAAAAAAGAAAAAAGTAATCGGTTTTGCCCTTAGAGGAGTAATATAAATGTTTGACTACATACTTTTTGATTTGGACGGTACGGTTACGGACCCGTTTGAGGGCATAACCAAATGTATTATATATGCTTTGGACAGCTTTGGGGTCAGGATAGCCGACCCGAATGAGCTTATCTCTTTTATAGGTCCTCCCCTTTTTCCGCAGTTCAAGGCTTTTTGCGGCTTTGACGACGCTCAGGCGGAGGAGGCTGTAAAAAAATACCGAGAAAGGTATGAGAAAATCGGCTGGAAGGAGTGTAAGCTTACAGACGGTACGGCCGAGCTGCTTAAAAGGCTTAAGGAAAACGGAAAAACCGTTGCTTTGGCTACCTCGAAGCCGGAAAAATTTGCCAAGCTTATTCTGGAATATTTTGACATAGCGAAGTATTTTGATTTTATAGGCGGGGCGGAGCTTGACCGAAACGGGCGCAACAGCAAAAAGGATATTATCGAATACGTTTTAAGCTCTTTGAATGTAACAGACAAATCAAAAGCCGTTATAGTCGGTGATACTTTATACGATATTGACGGAGCAAAGGCGGCGGGAATAAATTCGATAGGCGTTTTGTGCGGTTACGGGACAAGAGCGGAGCTGGAAAAGCACGGCGCGGATATTATTGCGGAAAATATGTCGGAGGTTTTTGAGGCGGTCTGATACTGTTCTCAAATCAAATTACGGATAGATTTAACGAAAGATTTGGTAGCAGTGCTTAGGGTGTTAATATAAAAACGCCAAAATATTACTTGAATACTCCTTTTAAAAAAAGTCAAAATAATATCGGTTATCGGAAAAATGTGATTGACCGTTATCATACCGATCACGTTTTAAAAAGGGATCGGTATCAGAGATAATTGACGAAAGTGTTTTTTCGATACTTGATTTTTAACGGAATAAACGCTTGTTCCGTATTTTAAATTAAAAGGAGAAAACCGAAATGGGAACAGAATTTGCAAACCGTTCTATTGAATGTACGATAAACAACTGTAAGCATCACTGCTGCTGCGATAACTATTGCAGCCTCGAGAAAATCCAGGTGGGCACTCACGAAAGCGATCCTACCGTTATCCCCTGCACCGACTGCCAGTCCTTTGAGCTTAAGAAGGGCTGCTGCTGATCTCAAAAAACCGGCTGTTTGTTTTCAGCCGGTTTTTTTATTGAGAAATAAAAAAGAAGCACCTTAGAAAAATGAAAAACAAACAAAGCACACCATAATTGCAAATTACCGGCATCTGCCAATTGACAAGCTTATCTAATACCAATCCCTTTTTAAACTATGGAAAAATCCATAGTTTAAAAAGGGTTGCACCCTAAACACTAATCCAACAGTTTTAAAAGGGATTAGTATAAGTGACATTTCATGCACACATTCTCTGAAGCAAACAACCATAAAATCAGCACTACGCATAGAGGGGGGTAAGGAAAGGATTCTTAAGAGTGAAAGTGAGCAAGCTCTGATGCCGCCGCATCCTTGCGGC
>JAAVIF010000084.1 GCA_014799365.1 Oscillospiraceae bacterium | reverse complement strand
TCTGAAGCAAACAACTAAAAAATCAGCACTACGCATAGAGGGGGGTAAGGAAGGGATTCTTAAGGTGAAACCTAAGGGGGGAGAGTGGGGCAGTGAACGCCGCCGAGACTTTCGCACTTAACATATGATGTTACTTGCTTTAAAGCCTGTATATGGTATTGAAAGCGGTAACATAGGCGGAGTTTACTGCACCTTCTCCCCCCTTTGGTGTCACCTTAAGGCCCCCGCGGCAGCGGAAACTGCACCTCGCTTCGAGGATAAAAAAGCACCCTATAAAGCGCAGTTTTAAGAAAATATAAAACGTACTCTGTTACAAAAAAGAACAGCAAATCTTAAAATGCAATTTTAAAAAGGCATTTCGCCGACTGAGAAAATTTTGAGGAAACTTAAATTTACTTTTCGGTTGACAACAAAAAAATGATATGATAAAATATATTATGAGTAATAATGTCAAATGAACAAAACACATCGGAAGTTTAAATTAACACGCTTATATTTGCAATAATTATGAAAGGTCGTGATTTCTTGGCCCCTTCAAAAAAGTATAACGTACTTATCAACGGCAGAAACATGTCGATCGTTATGGACTTTATCACGCATTCCGAAACGTATTTTAAATGCCTGAGCACATCCGACTGCTGGCAGGATGTTCTCGGTCATTTCGAGCTTTTTAAGCCGGATGTTTATCTTTGCTTTGTAGATTCGATTTACAGCAAAATATTATCGCAGACCAACGCTCTGCGCGGAGACGCGCTGTACAACGATGCGCCTATTTTTGTTGTGGCCGATGAAGAGACCTACGACGAGCTGGAACAAAATCCCCGTCCCGCCATAAGCGTTGTGATCAAGCGTCCTATTTCCACCGACAACCTTATCCTCAGGATAACCGCGCATCTTGAGCAAAGAGAAAGAGCCGCCCAGGCCGAGGCGGAAAAAGAAGCAAAAAGACTTGCGGAGCTGGAAAGACGCAAGGCGGCGGCAAATCAAAAAACGCCGTTTAATAAGCAGCAGGAGGATCAGACTCCGAAACGCAGCGCGATATGGGAAACATGGGAAAACGAGATCAAGCCTATCGATACAAAACCGATCAAAAAAATTAAGCCCGCCAAGCCCGCGCAAGCTCTTAAAACCGATTCGGAAAAGATCGCGGCGGAAGCGGCTAAGCCCGATGAGACAAAGGCTCAGCCCGCTGACTCGGGCAGCGGAAAAAAGCACATTCTTATTGTGGACGACGACAGAACCGTGCTTAAAATGCTTAAGTCCGCTCTTGAAGAAGAATATGACGTTACCACTATGGTAAACGGGCTTATGGTGGAAAAATTTCTTATGGCAAAAAAAGTCGATGTGGTTATTCTCGACTATGAAATGCCGGGGCAGACGGGAGCGGATATATTCCGAAAACTTAAAGCAAACGAAAAGACGGAGAAGATACCCGTATGCTTTTTAACGGGTATTTCCGACCGCGAAAAGATACTGGAGGTAATGTCGCTTAAGCCTCACAGCTATCTGCTTAAGCCTATCGATATGGATATGCTTAAGGCCGCGATTACCAATCTTACTCATTAACCGTAAGCTTTTTCCGTGCGGAAAGGAATTGGTTATAATCATGAAGAAAAACATTGAAGAATTGAAATTAACAGACCTTATTGACATCGAAATGCTCCAGCGTATACAGGACGCCTTTGCCGATATGACGGGAATGGCGGTAGTTACCGTTGACGAAAACGGCGCGCCTGTAACTAAAGAGAGCAACTTTACCGATTTCTGCAATAAATATACCCGTACAAGCGAAATAGGCCGCTGCCGCTGTGAGGAATGCGACATAAAAGGGGCTTCGCTCGGATTGGAAGCGGGTGAAAAACGACCCTATTATTACTGCCATGCGGGACTTGTGGATTTTGCCGCTCCTATTATGGCGGGAGACAGAATGATAGGCGGCTTTATAGGCGGACAGGTGCTTACGGCCCCGCCCGAATTGGAGAAATTCGCGGAAATCGCGGAGGAGATCGGAGTTGACCCCGAGGAATATGTCGAGGCGGTAAAAAAGGTTCAGATAGTCAGCGAGGAAAGGGTCGCCAAAACCTCGGGCTTTCTTTGCACCATTGCTTCGGCGTTGTCAAGCATGGCGTATAAGACTCATGTTTTGCACAACAACGCGTTGGAAATTAAAAAAGCCTCCCGCATGAAATCCGACTTTCTTGCAAATATGAGCCATGAGATACGCACCCCCATGAACGCTATCATCGGACTTGCCGATTTGGCGTTGAGAGAAGAAATGTCGCCTACCGCCAGGGATTTTATTCATCAGGTCAAAGCGTCGGGCAAAAATTTGCTGGTCATCATCAACGATATACTTGACTTTTCCAAAATCGAATCGGGAAAAATGGATATAGTGGAAGTGGAATATGTTCCGCTTTCTTTGGTAAATGACCTTACCTGCGTTATAAACAACCGCATAGGTTCAAAGGACATTGAATTTACCATGGATATTCCGCCCGATCTGCCGAAAAATCTTTACGGCGATAATGTGAGAATACATCAGGTGCTGCTTAATATTCTTACAAACGCCGCAAAGTTTACCCAACAGGGCGAAATACACATGAAAATGGAGATAGAACGCTTTGATGATAATATGCTTAACATGAAAGTATCCGTGCGGGATACCGGCATAGGAATTAAGAAAAACGATCTGCAAAAGCTTTTTACTTCTTTTCAGCAGCTTGACAGCAAGAGAAACCGCAATATCGAGGGTACGGGCTTGGGCCTCGCCATTGCGAAGCAGCTTTTGACCCTTATGCACGGCACTATATCGGTTGAAAGCGAGTACAACAAGGGTACGACCTTTACCATTGAGCTTCCGCAAAGGATAATAGAGGATATCCCCGCTGTGCCTGCGCTGAAAAATCCCGTTTCCTCGGCGATACTGATAAGCAACCCTTATGTGGAAAGGCAGCTTGTAAAGGATCTGGAATGGATAGGATCAAGCTGCGTCAATTTAATGGAAAACAGCAGCTTGGACGACTTAAAGGTTGATTATTTGTTCGTGGAAAAAACCTTTTTTTCTCAGACCGTTCAAAAGTTTCTGCTTGATAATCCGCATACCGGCTGCATAGTTCTGGCGGATTACGACAGCATAGAGCTGGTGGATATACCGAACGTCAAGGTCATCAGCAAGCCCGCCTATTCCCTCGGCGTGTACAATGCCATGGGAATAACCGATATTGAGGTAAGCTCCGACAACGCCGACGAATCGGGCGGATTTACCTTTGTGGCCCCCGAAGCGCATATTTTGGTGGTAGACGACAATCCCGTCAACCTTACCGTAGCAAAGGGGCTTCTGGAACCGCTTCGCATGAAGATAGACGTTGCGCTGAGCGCGGCTGAAGCGATAGAAGCCATACATAAAGTTATGTATGATCTTATATTTATGGATCACATGATGCCGGAGGTGGACGGCGTTGAGGCAACTCACATTATACGCCGTCTTGTTCCGAGCTACAACGATATACCCATTATAGCACTTACCGCAAACGCCATAGGCGGAGCGAAGGCAATGTTTATAAAAGAGGGAATGAATGATTTCTGCGCAAAACCCATAGAGGTAAAGGACATTCTTTCCAAGCTGAAAAAATGGCTGCCAAAGGAAAAAATACTGCCCGCCACCGATATTTCGGGCGGCTCGGTACAGGATATTCCCGAGATCGGCACGGAAAAATCCGAAATGAAAATATCCGGTATCAAAGAGCTTGACGTGGGGACCGCAATAAAGATGCTGGGAAGCGAAAAGCTGTACCGCGTGGTGCTTAAGGAATACTACTGCTCAATTGACAAAAAGCATCACAGCATCATGAGCCACAAGGAAGCGGGCGACTGGAGAGATTACACCATTGAGGTGCATTCCCTTAAAAGCACCTCGAGGCAGATCGGTGCGGACTTTCTTTCGGGATTGGCGGCGGAGCTGGAGCATGCGGGAAACGAGGGGAATATCGAATTTATTATGCAGCATACCGATGAAATGCTGAACGAATATCTTAAGCTTAAGGAAATACTGAGACCGTATTTCCCCGAATGCGGCGACAGCGAGACGGAAAAGCGGCCTCAGACTGCGGACGTTTTTGAGCTGCTGGAAAAAATGCACGAGGCCCTGGATAATTTTGACACGCTGCAAATCGACGAGGTAGTTGAGCAGATGTCCCGCTATACCTTTACCGGTAAGCAGGGCGAGCTGTTCGCAAAGCTGAAGCAGGCGGCGGAGAACAGCGATATAGATGCCTGCGAGGATATAGTAACCGGGTGGGGCAAGCTGATCGTGGGCGTCGATGATTCCGCCATAAACGGGCGCGCGCTGTTGGATATGCTGGACACTATGCAAAGCGCGCTGGACGCGTTCGACACCTTGGAGATCGACGAAGCGATAGAAAGGATCGCCAAATTCAATTATTCGGAAAGAGGGAAACAATTCTTTGAAAGGCTTAAGGAAGCGGCGGACAGCTATAATATAGACCACTGCAATTCAATTGTGGCGGAATGGAGACAAGCTGCCGAGGAACAAATAAGGCAGCAGTTATAGGCGCATAATACCATAGCGTTGGAGGCGATTTTATGAAGGATTCACTTTTAATCGTAGATGATGTTGAGATCAACAGAGCGATACTGGCCGAAACATTCAAGAACGAGTATAATATAATTGAAGCGGCCAACGGGATAGAGGCGATAAGGGCACTGAAAAACAACTTAAATATCTCCGCTGTTATGCTGGACCTTGTTATGCCCGAAATGGGCGGAATGGATGTCCTCAGAGAGATGAACAAAACAGGGGATATTTTTCGGATTCCCGTTTTTATCGTCACCTCCTGCGACAGCGAGGATACCTTTGTGGACGCGTACGAGCTGGGAGCGGTGGACGTTATAGCAAAGCCCTTTATTTTCCACTTTCTTAAATGCAGGGTAGCCAATATTATCGAGCTTTACAGACACAGAAACAATCTGGAAACCACTGTAAACGAACAGCTTGCGCGGCTTAACAGCATGAACCGTTCTATGGTGGAGACCTTAGCGTCGGTTATTGAATTCCGAAACTGTGAATCGGGCGAGCATGTAAAAAGGATAAGCTTTGTCACCAATCTTCTTATGACTGCGGTAAGCGAAATGTATTCCGAATATTACTGCACCAAGGAGCTGATAGACAGAGTATCTATGGCGTCGGTCTTACATGATGTGGGAAAAATATCCATACCCGATGTGATACTTAACAAGCCTGCCAAGCTCACACATGATGAATTTGAGATAATGAAGGGACATACCGTCAGGGGCTGCGAGATACTGTCGAGCATTCCCAATGATATGATGGATAAGGATGTTTACGATATGTGCTACGACGTATGCCGTCATCACCATGAGCGTTGGGACGGCGGCGGCTATCCCGACGGACTTAAGGGAGACGATATATCCGTTTACGCGCAGGTGGTGGCGATCGCGGACGTGTACGACGCATTGACCTCTCCGAGAGTTTACAAGGCGGCTTACTCGCATGAAAAGGCACTTGAAATGATCTTCAACGGGGAGTGCGGCTGCTTTAATCCCAAGATACTTAAGGCGTTTGAGATGATAGCGGATAAGATAAAAAAGTAATAATTCATATACGGTATATTCCCCGTCTTTCGCAGGCGGGGAAATTTTTTAAAAAATGCAATATTTTTCCAACGCTTTTTGTGTATATAGGTGAGAGGGGAAAGAAAGGCAGGTTATACATATGGAAGATAGTGAAATTGTAAGCCTTTTTTGGGAAAGAGACGAAAAAGGGCTTAATGCTGCCGCCGAAAAGTTCGGGAGCTACTGTATGAAGATAGCTCAAAATATTCTGGGAAGCCCGGAGGATTCGCAGGAGTGCTTTAACGATACCCTGCTCAAAGCGTGGGAAAGCATACCGCCTCACAAGCCCGAAAATCCTTTGGCTTTCTTCGGCAAGCTTACCCGAAATATCGCCATAAATATGCACAGAAAAAATAACGCCGCGAAACGGGGCGGAGGTGAGTACGGGCTTGTCTGGGAGGAGCTGTCGGAGTGTGTTTCCGACAGCTCCGAAAAGGGCGGAGTTGAGGAGCGGGCGGAGCTTGCCGATCTGACCGGCGCCGTTAACGAATTTTTAAAAACACTGCCCGATGCTAAAAGAAAAATATGCGTTTTAAGATATTCGCACTTTGAGCCTGTGGCGGATATTGCCGTTAAATTGGGCGTTAAGGAAAGCTATGTGCTGACTGTGCTTTCAAGAACACGGAAAAAGCTTAGGGCGTTTCTGACGGAAAAGGGCTTTGAGGTGTAAGGGAGGAATGGATATGACAACGGAAAATCTGATAGACGCTTTCGGACAGATCGACGATACAATATTTGCGGAAACGGAAAACGGGCTTGCCGACCGTTTTGAAGAGCAAGCAGAGCCGTTAATAATTTCCGCGGCGGAAAAGAAACAGAGAACGATCCGTCCGTATTTTACGGCAGCGGCGGTATTGGCACTGGTGATCGCTTTGCCGCTTCTTGTGACGCATTTTGCAAATAATACGCCTGCGGATATTGAACCGCCTTATAACTCGGAGGATAGTTTCACGGAAAGCATTGAAGGAACAGTCGGGACAGAGCCTGTTGAAACTGTGGGGGAAAATGAAGAGGAAACGGGAGGGGAGCCTTGTTTTATTGAAATGTCTATTGAGGACATAATCGCCGAAAGCGACTGTATTTTAAGAGCAGAATTTATTTCATCGGAGGATTCGGGGGATCGTTATAATTACACCTTTTCTAAAATCGAAACCATTAAAGATAACACCGGCGGAGCATTCGGTGATAAGTTTGAATTAAGCCTGAACAAGAACGGAGACGATAGGCAAATGTTTACCGAGGGTGAATATATCCTACCTTTAACGTATTTCGACAGTGTTTATTTTGACTCTCCGTACTGTGATGTCATTTGTGATACGGTAATTTCCTGCGGCGGCGGCATTATAAAGAGTATTTTTGTCAACGGGTCGGCGGTGGAAATGTCTGAGGAGCTGATAACGGTCGATGATTTTACACAATATGCAAATTCCGTTGAAGACCGCTCAAGCTCACTTTCCGGGGGCTATATAACCTCAACATTGCTGAGCGACATTATAGAACAGTCCGATTATATCGTTAAGGCGGTTATTGACCATGAGCCTTTAAGAAGCGGAGAGGACAGAGGAATGTATACCTGTAATCTGGTACAGTGCTACAAGGGAGAGGTTGAGGAAACATTTGAAGCGGTGTTTATGTATGACAGCGTGGAGGTCGGAAAAGAGTACTATTTCTTTTTGACAAAACCCGACGCCAATAGTGTGTTTTACATAGTTTCCTCTAAAAACAGCATTTACAGCTCCGATGATACAAATGTTACCGATATGCTCAACCGTTCAAGTTTTGTCTTTTTGGAGGGCGAATCGATACCTTACGATATGCTTGTTGATTTTAACTCGGAGTTTGATTACTCGGAAAGCGGCGATCCCGATATGATAGCGTTATTAAGCGGACTTCCCGCGGAGATCACAGACCTGTACCGCCAATGCAGCACCTTTTTCCCGCTTATTTTCTACGGAGCCGTACCCTTTGCCGAGGCCGCTCCCCGCGAATATTCGGGAACGCTTTGCGAGATGTATATGGGGAATCCGGTAGAGTATTACCAGACGGGCTATAATTACGACAGCTTTTCCCAAGCCGTTTTTAACGTCTTTACCGAGGAAAGGGCGCAAAAAATAACCGATAGGTTCAAGGTGTATAACGGCGGACTTTGGACTCGTGACACGGGCTGGGGAGGCCCGTCGGTTTATTTCGCCGAATACGAAATAAGCTCGCTCACCGATACCGAAATAGTTATCACACGCACCGAATATTACTGCTCGTCGGGATACGAGACCTTTGATCCCGATAAAAAAGACGAGTATGAAAAGAATGATTACGAATGTAAATTTGTGCTTACCGACAAGGGCTGGCGTGCGGAGAAGTTTTTTGAGCTTGATCTTCTTCTTGATTATTACGGGAATAATTACGCTGATATGTTGAATGAGGATTCCGACGTTACGCCCGAAACTGCTGCCGAAAATCCCGTTGTATATATAGACGGTAAGGAATACACTCTGACAGGCGAGCCTATGACTGCCGACATGCTTGCGGATTACGAGCTTGAAAAATACCACGATCTCGATAAATGCGGTTATCAAAGCATGACGGATTTTCTGGACGGTCTTGACTGTCCCTATAAAGAAGAATTAAAAAAACTGTACCGTCGGGCTCATGTTATTTCGTTTTATGAAGGCTCCTGCGGCACAGACAATATTCCGTGGGAAAGTGTGATCACGGATTATGAAAGCCGCGCGCGTCTGGAAAGTGACGGGGACGGTACGTTTTTTGAAACCGGCTTTACCTATGACAGCTTTTACAATAACTATCTTGATGTTTTTACAAAGGAAACGGCGGAAAGAATATTTGAATTATATCCTTGGTTTTTATCCTACAACGGCGAATTGTGGATTATCGGAGTAAGCGGGGGAAGCTTTTACACTCAATTGCCCTATGAAGAATACGAAGTCGTAAAGCAAACGGACGTCGATATTACGATTCGCCGCACGCTTTATTTTTACGACTGGGTAAGCGCGGGAGAAGAGTGCGAATACGATCCCGAAAAAAAGGATTTGTATACAAAACAGCATTCCGACTGTAAATTTGTGTTTACGGACGACGGCCGGAGGATTGAGGAATTTTTCGGATTTTTAAAAAACGTGAGCAGTTAATATTTTTTATTGAACGCTAAAAAATCCAATAAAGCTATTGCAAAATAAGTCGTTATATGCTATAATTAACAGCAATAGGGTTTCAATACCGACTAAACAATATACAAACGAAAGGAATTAAAGATATGAAGCACATCAAAACAGTAAACAAGGCTAACCTTAAGGAAACAGCGGCCAAGGGCGGCTGCGGCAAGTGCCAGACCTCCTGCCAGTCCGCGTGCAAGACCTCCTGCACCGTTGCTAACCAGTCTTGCGAGGCTAATAAGTAAGAACAAGTTCCAAGCATATATATTTTAAAAACGCTATGGGGGAGTTAAACTCTCCCTTTGCTTTTTTTCAAGCAGGGAGGAATACTATAATATATGGAAACAAGAATACATAAATATAAACAGGGCGATAATTATATTGTACTTGATATAAACAGCGGCGGAGTGCATTTGGTCGATGAAATAATTTACAAAATGTTAGACTTTATCTGTCCCGAAAAAAACGGAGAAGGTCTTGGGATCACAGCCGGGGAATTAAAGGAAAAGCTTCCCGAATACGATATTGACGAAATCGGGGAATGTCTGGAGGAATTAGAGCAGCTTTATAAGGAAAAAACGCTGTTTTCCGAGGACGAATACAGACAGTACGCGGATAAGACCCTGAACGCTCCCATTAAGGCAATGTGCCTGCACGTTTCCCACGACTGCAATTTGCGCTGCGAATACTGCTTTGCGGAAACGGGGGATTTCGGAACGGGCAGAAAGATAATGACCCCGGAAACAGGCAAAAGGGCTATCGATTTCCTTATCGAAAAATCATTCGGCAGAGAAAATCTGGAGCTGGATTTCTTCGGCGGAGAGCCGCTTATGGCTTGGGACACGGTGGTTCAGACGGTGGATTACGCGAGAAGTATTGAAAAACAGCACGGGAAAAATTTTCGGTTTACCATTACCACCAACGGCATGCTGCTGGACGATGAAAAAATCGAGTATATCAACCGTGAAATGTCCAACTGCGTTTTGTCTCTGGACGGAAGAAAAGACGTAAACGACCGCATCAGAGTTACTCCCAACCGCAAGGGCAGCTATGATATAATAGTGCCCAAATTTAAAAAGCTGGTTGAGGGAAGGACAAAAGAGGGGCGTACGGACTACTACTTAAGAGGTACATTTACCAAATATAACCTTGATTTCGCAAACGACGTGCTGCATATGGCGGAGCTTGGATTCAGGCAGTTGTCGGTAGAACCTGTGGTTACGGACGAAAAGCTTCCTTACGCTCTGACCAAGGAGGACTTGCCGAGGATTTTTGACGAGTACGACAGGCTTTACGAAATTATGAAAAACGATCCCGACAAATTTAACTTTTTCCATTTCAAAATAGACCTTGATCAGGGTCCCTGCGCTATCAAAAGACTGAGAGGGTGCGGCTGCGGAAACGAGTATGTGGCGGTAACTCCCGACGGAGATATTTATCCCTGTCACCAGTTCGTAGGTATGGAGGACTGGAAAATGGGCAACATATCAGATGGGATAATAGATAATAAGATCAAGGATTACTTTGCGAAAACACATATTTACAGCAAGCAGGGCTGCTCCGGCTGCTGGGCGAGGTTTTACTGCTCGGGCGGGTGCAACGCCAATTCGTTCCAGTATGAGGGAGATGTGCAGATTCCCAATAAGCTGGCTTGTGAAATGCAGAAGAAAAGGATCGAGTGCGGGATAGCGTTGGGTTGCTTCAATTGATGACGTCGGCGTATTGCTCTCATTGGTTTGTGCAATGTATTTTTTGCATGTTCTCTTATTTTGGGCGGTGCCGCCGCTTGACGTTCTTTTCATATTATGCTGATTTCCGATCGACGGCGAAATTTGTCTATACTGTGATCGGAAATCAGTATTAAGCACAGTTTCTTTTCCCCTTACTTTTACCAACACTTAAATATTCGGACACGTTTTTTTCACAATGTAAGACTATAATTCAATCATAAAAACAAAAGCGGGAACCGCAAACGCGAAACGCGCGGTGAAAAAAGGCTTGTATAAAAGCTTAAGCAAAACGCTATTATTTGAATTATGAAAGGAAGTAATTCATATGTACGAAAATAACGGTTATCAGCCACCCTATAATTTCTCCACCGATCCCAACGGACAGTATGGGCAGTATCCCAATCAGGAGCCCCCTAAGCCTCCCAAGAAAAAGAAAACAAGCACGGGCCTTATAGTAGGCGTTATCGCCGCGGCAATAGTATTCGGCGGCGCAAGCGGATTCGGCGGCTCTTATCTTGCAAGCAGGATAGATTACGATATTCCCGCCGTTAATGACGATAACTCCGCTCATGACGCTCCCGACGATAATGATGCTCTCAATATAAGCTCGGAAGCTCCCATAACCACTCCCGAATACGTAAAGCCCGAGATCGAAGTAAACGACGACCTGTCCTCGCTTGCAAATATGGCGAATATAAATACTACCCGCGCTTACAGCTATGAGGACTTATTTGACAGAGTAAACGAAAGCGTGGTGGTTGTCAATAACTACATTACCAATAACGGTTATACCAACTCCAACGTTGATTATGTAAAGCAGGGTACGGGAAGCGGAATTATCTTTACCACAGACGGTTACATTATCACAAATGCCCATGTTGTAAGCGGCGCGGAAAAGGTGTCGGTCATCATATCCGACAAGTACAGCGACGAAGAGGAAATAGAGGTAGTGGTAGTAGGCTCTGACAGTGCCACCGACCTTGCGGTGCTTAAGGTAAGCCGCGAGCAGCCCTTTACCGCGGCTCCCCTCGGCAACAGCGACAGCTTGAAGATAGGGCAGGACGTGGCCGCTATCGGCAACCCCGCGGGACTTAACAAATCACTTACGAGAGGTATTATTTCGGGACTTAACCGTTACGCCAACGAAGAGGGCGGTTACGAGTTAAGCTCCATTCAGACGGACGCCTCGATCAATCCCGGCAACTCCGGCGGCGGACTGTTCGATATGTACGGAAACGTGATCGGTGTTGTAAACTCAAAGCTTGTGGCCGAGGACGGCAGCATAGAAAATTTGGGCTTTGCGATTACCATAAACGAGGCTAAGCCTGTTATAAGCGATCTTATCAACTTCGGCTATGTTACCGGCAGACCCGCCCTCGGCATTACCACCTTACAGTTAAATCAATATACCGCGCAGATCTACGGCTTCTCCTCGGTAGGACTGCTTGTTACCGAGATAAATCAGGACGCTCCAGTTGCGAAAAGCGGACTTCAGATCGGCGACGTTATAACTAAGGTCAACGGCATTGAGGTTTCCAGTGTTACTGAGGTTCAGAACATTACAAAGGGAATGTCCGCAGGGGATAAGATAACGGTTACCGTATCGAGAAGCTCCTCCGACAGCAACGGTTATTTCGGAAGTATAACAAGAAATAAGGTTATCGATATTGAGGTTATTCTGACCGAAAGCAAATAAGAATTTGAATGCTTCATTCATTTCTCCCTTGACATAAGCATAAAGCAGTTTGCCGCAGCTTGGCAGACTGCTTTATGTTTTTCTTGACTTTGATGTGATAACGATATATAATGATAGATGAGGAAACCTGAATAAAACGGTAGGCGGTTAATATACTCCCTGCGGTGTACAAAACGTTGATGTGCGCTGTTTTATTGGGAGGTGGTACATATGGTAGACGGAATAACGTTATCTGAATTGCTTCAGTTTTTAACGTTCTTATGCGTTTTGGTATCATTAGTGGTATCTATCATAAAAAACCAAAAAAAATAATCGCCCCAGCTTCCAACAGAGGACGATTATTTTTATAACCGAATTCTAAGGGGAGACCGTCTATCGGTTTCCTCTCTTTATTTTTATTATACTAACTTTCGCCTCGTTTGTCAACCCTTTATACAAACCCGAAAATCTTTTTTAAAAACCTTGACACAAATTTTATATTGTGCTATAATGCTTGTACTAAAAGAAATAAAGATTTTTTACCATGTGCCGCTTCATCGGGCGGCACATTATTTTGCCGAAAAATGCTGAACGGAAGGAGACAAGAAACAGATGATAAAAACCCTTTTAAAATCGGTAAGGGAATACAAAAGCACCTCTATACTTACTCCGATATTCGTATCGATAGAGGTAATAATGGAGTGCCTTATTCCTTTTGTTATCGCGGAGCTGATAAACGAGATACAGGCGGGCTGCGAGTTCAAGGTGATCGCGGGCTACGGCGGGGTGCTGGTGGTAATGGCGATAGTATCGCTGACCTTCGGCGCGCTTGCGGGAAGAACCTGCGCCACTGCGTCCTGCGGCTTCGCGAAAAATCTGAGAAAGGATATTTTTTATAAGGTACAGGGCTTTTCTTTTGAAAATATCGACCGCTTTTCCACCTCGTCGCTTGTAACACGTCTTACCACCGACGTTACCAACGTTCAAATGGCGTTTATGATGATGATAAGAATGGCGGTAAGGTGTCCGTTTATGCTGATATTCTCCTTTACCATGGCCTTTGTAATGGGCGGGAGAATGGCTTGGATATTCGTTGTTTTGCTGCCTCTTATGGGCTTCGGTCTTTTCCTTATTATAAAAAAGGCCATGCCCTTGTTTAAAAGCGTATTCAAAAAGTACGACAATCTTAACGAATCCATACAGGAAAACATTAAGGGAATGCGGGTGGTAAAATCCTTTGTGCGCGAGAAGTACGAGCAGGAAAAATTCGCCTTTGCCGCAAGCGACGTATGCAAGGACTTTACCAAGGCGGAAAAGATACTCGCCTTTAACGGACCGCTGATGCAGTTCTGCTTATACTCTGTCATGCTCTTTGTGTTGTCCTTCGGTTCGTATACGGTTATTTCCTCTACGGGCATCGACCTTCAGGTAGGACAGCTTTCGGCATTGCTTACATACAGCTTTCAGATCTTGAACAGCTTAATGATGGTGTCCATGATCTTTGTTATGATGACTATGTCCGCCGAATCGGCAAGGCGTATCGTGGAGGTCGTCAGCGAGGAAAGCACCCTGTCGTCCCCCGAAAACGCGGTATATGAGGTAAAGGACGGCTCTATCGATTTTGACAATGTCAGCTTCCGTTATTCCGCAAAGTCGGAAAAGCCCGCCTTATCCGATATTGATCTGCATATAAGATCCGGTGAGACTATCGGTATCATAGGCGGTACAGGCTCGTCAAAATCCTCGCTGATACAGTTGATCTCACGCCTTTACGACGTTTCCGAGGGAGAGGTCAGGGTAGGCGGTATTGACGTAAGGGATTACGATCTGGAAACGCTCCGCAATCAGGTCGCGGTGGTTCTTCAGAAGAACGTTTTGTTCAGCGGAACAATAAAAGAAAATCTCCGCTGGGGCAACAAGGAGGCTACCGACGAGGAAATGATCGAGGCCTGCAAAATAGCCTGCGCGGACGAATTTATAAGCGGATTTCCCGACGGCTACGATACCTATATAGAACAGGGCGGCACCAACGTTTCGGGCGGTCAGAAGCAAAGACTTTGTATTGCCAGAGCTCTATTGAAAAAGCCCAAGATACTTATACTTGACGATTCCACCAGCGCGGTCGATACCAAGACCGACGCGATGATAAGAAGCGGCTTCAAAAAGTTTATGCCCGATACCACAAAGATAATTATCGCACAAAGGACCTCTTCGGTTCAGGACGCGGACAGGATCGTTATACTTGACGGCGGTAAAATAAACGCGGTAGGTACTCACGAGGAGCTGTTAAGAAGCAGCGAGATTTACAAAGAGGTCTACACCTCGCAGAATAAAGCGGACAGTGAGGAGGTTGGATAATATGAGCAAAAAAGAGCTTGCGGGCGAACAAATAAGCGAAAAAGAAGAAATGAAAAAAAGAAGACCTCCCGTGCAAAAGGGCGTTGTTCCCCGTGTTATAAAAACGGTTTTCAAGTTTTATCCCGTAAGAACGGTGCTTGTTCTTATAGGCATAATTTTCAGCGCGGCGGTAAGCTCTGTTCCCGCGGTTTTTATGCAGAAAATAATCGCTATTATAGAGACCGCGTGGCAAAGCGGCGACTGGGATTCGGTAAGCAAGGATGTTTTTTCGACAGTTTTGACCTTGGGAATACTTTACGCACTTTCCTTAGCGGCGGCGGTCGCCTTTAACCTTATAATGGCTACCGTTACGCAGGGTACTTTGATGAAGCTTAGAGAAAAGCTGTTCAATAATATGCAGAAGCTGCCGATAAAATATTTCGACACTCACAATCACGGCGACATAATGAGTATATATACCAACGACATCGACGCCTTAAGACAGATGATCTCCCAAAGCATACCGCAGCTTTTGGTAACGCTTATCGTGGTGATAACGGTTTTGTCGATCATGATAAACTCAAGTATATGGCTTACTCTTGTGGTGCTTATGGGTACGGCGGTAATGCTGTTTCTTACCGCCAAGATAGGCGGCGGCTCGGCAAAGTTCTTTGTGAAGCAGCAAAAGGCTATCGGCAAGGAAGAGGGCTACATAGAAGAGATAATGAACGGCCAGAAGGTAGTAAAGGTATTCTGCCACGAGGAGGAATGCAAAGAGGCTTTTGACAGACTTAACGACCAATTGTACGAGGATTCGAGAAGAGCCAACGCCTATTCAAATATTTTGGGACCCATTTTAAACAACATGGGCAATATACTTTACGTTGTTGTGGCACTTGTGGGAGGACTTTTCCTGCTGTCGGACACGCCTAATCTCAGTATTTCGGGAGCGGCGTTCAGCATAAGCATAGTAGTTCCTTTTCTTAATATGACCAAGCAGTTTGCGGGCAATATAGGACAGGTGTCCTTCCAGATAAACTCGGTCGTAATGGGTATCGCGGGCGCGCAGCGTATTTTTGAGCTTATGGATCAGAAGCCCGAGGCTGACGAGGGCTATGTTACTCTTGTTAACGCCAAGGAGGAAAACGGCGTTATTTCCGAGTGTGAGGAAAGAACGGGAATGTGGGCGTGGAAGCACCCTCACGAGGACGGTTCCGTTACTTACACAAAGCTTACGGGCGACGTAAGGCTGTCTGACGTTGATTTCGGCTACGACGAAAACAAGACGGTGCTGCACAACGTTACCATTTACGCCGAGCCGGGACAAAAGGTCGCCTTTGTGGGCGCGACGGGCGCGGGCAAAACGACGATCACAAACCTTATCAACCGTTTTTACGACATTGCGGACGGAAAGATACGCTACGACGGAATCAACATAAACAAAATCAAAAAGGACGATCTTCGCCGTTCTCTTGGAATAGTTTTGCAGGACACCAACCTGTTTACGGGTACGGTAATGGATAATATCCGCTACGGAAAGCTGGACGCCTCCGACGAGGAATGTATAAAGGCGGCCAAGTTAGCGGGCGCGGACGATTTCATCACCCGTCTTCCCGAGGGCTACAACACACAGCTTGCGGGCAACGGAGCTAATCTGTCGCAGGGACAAAGACAGCTTTTGGCTATCGCGAGAGCGGCGGTTGCCGACCCGCCCGTAATGATACTGGACGAGGCCACCTCCTCGATAGATACGCGTACCGAGGCTATCGTTCAAAGGGGCATGGACGCGCTTATGAAGGGCAGGACGGTGTTTGTTATCGCTCACAGACTGTCTACCGTCAAGAACTCGGACGTTATCATGGTGCTTGAACAGGGCAGGATAATAGAGAGAGGAAGCCATGATAAGCTGATAGAGGAAAAGGGGCAGTATTATAGATTGTATACGGGAGCGTTTGAGCTGGAATAAAAAATTAACGGGCTGTCTTTGGGCAGCCCGTTTTGATTTTATATAAGCCTTGGCGGTCAAGCTATGACGGCATTGTTTTTTACCATTTCTTTTCTTTGTCATTTGTCAAACCTGCCAGATAATCCAATGACACATTGTAGAATTTTGCAAGCTTTATGAAGCAGTGCATAGGCAATTCGAGCTTTCCGCTTTCATATCTTTGATAGGAAGACTGAAACATATCCAAAAGGCCTGCAACCGTTTCCTGTTTTAAATCGCTGTCTTCTCTTAAGTCTTTTATTCGCTGATAATATTTATAATTGTCCTTTTCCACAAAAACACGTCCTCTTTTTTGGTATTTAAGCAGATTGTAGCATATAACAAATATGATATATTGACTTTATAACCGATATGATATAAAATAAATTAGTATGGAATATTCGTTTGCATATAGAGTTTAATTAAAATGTTTAGCAAGAAGAAAGGAACGGTAGCAAATGGGAGGAAGACTTTTAGTTATAGGCGTAAAGGAAGAAGAATTGGATAAGCTTTATTTTATAGCCAACGAATATGGGCTTAACAATGCTCATGAGTTGATTCATTATATGATCGATGAAAAAATAGCGTCCTATGATATTGTTCACCAAAGCAATACGCTTAATGAACAAATTCAGGGCAATTCATCACAAGGGTTAGTATAAAATCCGAATACTTAAAAGTACTTGACTTTCTTACGGGTTTAGAATATAATATAATCAGAGAGGGGAAGATAAAAAAGCAAAAAAAGAACTTGAAGATTTTAAGGAAAGGAGCGATCACTATGAGTAGAAGCGCACTCGGAAGCAATTGGGACGATGTAAGAAAGGAAATATTTACATCGGAGGAAATCGCGGAAAGTGATTTGAGAGTCGCTATTATAGGTGAACTTATAAAGGCAAGGCAGGACAAGGGCATAAGTCAAAAACGGCTTGAAGAGCTGAGCGGAGTTAAGCAGCCCGTAATCGCAAGAATGGAAAAAGGGTATACCAGCCCGCAGCTCGATACGCTCCTTAAAGTGCTGGCTCCTTTGGGGAAAACTCTTGCGATAGTACCGTTAAATAACGAATAACTGTGCAAAGAAAAAGTCCGCTGTTTTCGCGCGGCGGGTTTTTGGCTTTCAGGGGTTTGCGTCGGCTGATATATTTTTACCGTTAATTTGACAAAAAACCTTGCTTTTTTCTTTAAAATGTTGTATACTATATTTACTAAAAAGAATTCGGAGGGAATGTCTATGGAGACAGGCATTTTGCTTGAAAGCGGCACTAATGAATTAGAGCTTTTAAAATTTCATGTGGGAAACAAGTGTTTTGGTATAAATATTGCCAAGGTCAGCGAAATGATGCGCTATTCTACGGTAACCCCTATGCCCGACGCGCCCGACGCCGTCGAGGGTATCTTTATGCCCCGTGACACCCTTATTACCGTGGTAGACCTTCATAAGGTGTTAAATTCGCCTTGCCCCGACGATAACGACGGCATGCTTATAATTTGTGAGTTCAACAGTATGCACGTTGCTTTTCACGTTACCGCTGTCAACGGTATCGTTAAGCTGAGCTGGACAACTATCGAGAAGCCCCCCTCAGTAGCTCAGAGCGAAAACGGCGGACTTATTACGGGCGTTGCCAAGCTTGACGACGGTATGATACTTGTGCTTGACTTTGAAAAGATCGTGGCGGATATTAACCGCTCGGCAGGTCTCGACACTACGGGCGTTGACAAGCTCCAGCATCTTGAATCCGTTAATTTCGAGGGTCATGTGGTTATTGCGGAGGACAGCGCGCTGCTTAATAAGATGATCATGGATTCGCTTCATACGGCGGGCTTTAAAAACGTTATTTCCTTTACCAACGGAAAGGACGCTCTTGATTACATAGAAAGCTTTAAGCATTTGGGCGAAAACATAAAGGACGAGGTGGCTTTGCTGATCTCGGATATCGAAATGCCGCAAATGGACGGACACCACCTTACAAAGCGCATAAAGGACGATCCTATAACAAACAGAATACCCGTATTTCTTTTCAGCTCTCTTATCAACGATAAAATGCGCATCAAGGGTAAATCCGTAGGCGCGGACGAGCAGTTCTCAAAGCCGCAGATAGGTATTCTTATCGAGAAAATGCACGAGTATATGAAAAAGTAAGCGGGTTTACGCTTTATGAATTAAATAAATTGATCCGTTTGAGTAAGGCTTGGACGGGTCTTTTTGTTTCTCGGTCGGCGAAAGGCCTTTTAAAACTGCGCTTTATGTAATGTTTTCTTATAACTCGGAAGCGAGTGCAGTTTGCGCTCCCGCGCGGGGCTTAAGGCGACACCAAAGGGGGGAGAAGGTGCAATAAGTTCCACCTTATGTGGCTTAATTTTAAAATTAGTGCAGACTTTTTAATAAGTGCATTTACATGCAACAGCACGAAAAATTCGGTGAAACTCATTGCCCCACTCTCCCCCCTTAGGTTTCACCTTAAGAATCCTTTCCTTACCCCCCTCTATGCGTAGTGCTTGATTGTTTGTTGCTTGCTTCAAAAAATTATTGCGTGAAATATCCCTTAGATAAGCTTGTGAATTGGTAAAAATACCTGTGCTTGATTTGTGTTTGTATCGTAAGCGTTCCGTTGCCACTATCTGTTTTCATTGGTGACGTTGGCTGCTCCCATTAGTTTGTGCAATGTATGATCATGCTTGCTCACCCAATTTGTTTGTGCCGCCCTATCCGTTAAAACTGCTCCTTTTACAATAACTGCCTCACCGCAGTGGGCGGAGCTAAATTTTCGCTTGGCGAAAATTTTGAAACGCTTCGCGTTTCAGCTTGCTTCGCAAGCGGCTCCGCCGCTTTTTTCCCTTCCCCCTGTGTCTTTCCCTTCTCCACTCATAATTCAACACAGTTTTTTCAACAAACCCAAAAATAATCTCTTGACTTTTCCTCCTTTTACGTGTAAAATAATTAGTAAGCAAACAATTTACATTATACCAATCCCTTTTGAACTGACATAATACCCACAGTTCAAAAGGGATTAGCATAAAAATATCTGAAAAGGAATCAAAGCTATGAGAACAAAATCACTTCACCCCGAAAACAGCAAGACCGCTCTTAACAAAAAAATGTATATCACCTTTGAAAATTCGCTTCTCGCAAGAGAGGATATGACCTTGTCCTCTTATATCAATGACATTTCAAAAAGATTAAAGGTCCTCACCCTTAAAACTATCGAACAGAAAACCGAGCTGTCGGGCATTTCCCAATGCACAAGGGCAATACTCAAAAGCCTTTCGATCAAGGACGGCGTAACCGAGCTTGAGCTTTGCCGAGATATAAAATACGCTGCCGCGACCGTTTCGGTCGCCCTGAAAAAAATGGCTTACGATGAAATACTCCGTATTGTGATCGATTCCGCGGACAGACGGCAGACCCTGATATATATTACCGATAAGGGCAGAGAAATAGAGGAATATCTGGACGCCGCCTACAAAGAGATCGACAATATAATGCTTAAGGACGTAACGCAGGAGGAAAGAGAAGTACTGCTTCCCATTCTTAAGAAAATGCTGAAAAACGTTTTGGAGGCACAGGGAGACGAGTCTAAGGAAAAAGTTAAGAGAAAAAGAAAAACGGCCGCAAACGCAAAGGCGTTGACCCGTGACGGCGAAAGGTCAAAGGATAACGGGGAAAAGGGGAACGCATAAAGTGAAAAATAAAAAAATTTTTTCATTTTTAATCGGTGTTCTTTTCGGTTTGCCTTTATCGACCTCGGCGGCAGCGGCAAGGGCTGACGTATATTACAAAGCTTACCCTATTATCGATCACGGGAATTACAATTACTTGGATATGGGCGAATCCGCCGCCATTCTGGACTATAACGGCAGCGAGGAGCATGTGAACGTTCCGTCGGCAATAGACGGAAAAAAAGTAACGATGCTTGTGCATCCTTACTCGTACGGCGCGGTCTTTAACGGACTGAATGACCTGAAATCGGCGGAGATACCCGAGGGGGTAGAAGAAATAGGCAGCTATACTTTTTTTAACTGCACGTCTCTTTCCGAAGTAAAGCTTCCCTCTACCCTGACGACTGTTGCGGACAACGCGTTTTACGGCTGTGGAATGCTTTCGGAATTGGATATACCCGAAAGCGTTTCGCATATCGGCGACGAGGCCTTTGCGGAATGCGGCCTTAAATCGGCGGCAATTCCGGAGGGATTGGAAAGAATAGGCAGGAGATGCTTTACGGGGTGTACGCTTCTTTCGGAGGTAAGCCTGCCAAGCTCGCTTAATGTAATACCCGAACGCGCTTTTTACCGCTGCGAGTCTCTGTCTCGGATAGAGCTGCCCGAAAATCTGACATATATAGGAAAGGAAGCCTTTTTGGGAAACGGTTTAAAATCGGTAAAGCTTCCCGACAACATTACTGTAATGGGCAGCGGCGTTTTTAAGGACTGCTCTCAATTGGAAAGCGCGGTGCTTTCCAACAGTCTTGTTTCCGTAGAGGACGAAGCTTTCAGCGGCTGCGGCATGCTTAAAGACGTGGTTTTTCCCGAGGGAGTGCGCAGCTTGGGAAAGAACCTGTTTGTCGGGTGCAGATCGCTTAAAAGCGTGTATATCCCAAAAAGCGTTGATTCCTTGGGAAATCTTTTGCTTACGGGAACGGGTGCCGTCAATGTTTCTTACGGGGGAAGCTGGGAGGAGTGGAACAGTCTTATATCCGCCATTCCCTCGGAGGAAGCCGATCTATGGAAAATAAACGTAGGGTGCGATATTCCTTATCCTTTGGCGCAGTCGGACGGCGCGGAGGGTGAGTCCGGGGAAAAAGCGGAGGAAATCGGATTTATGCCCATACTTGCGGTTTTGATCTCGGCTCTTTTTATGATTTTGATCATTGCCGATCTGATCTTATTTAAAAGAGTAAGGCGCAGACCGAAAACCGACGAGGGAATTTCGGAGGAGACGCAAGACGGCTATATATACCGTTTTGAGCGGCTCGGAGAATGGAAGTGCGATAAATGCGGCACCGTTAACGGTTCTATCGGTAAGTATTGTTTTAACTGCGGAAAGCGAAGAAGCGGGAAAATTTAGCTTATTAAGTAAAAAATCTTTAAAAATTATTGTGTAAAATACACGAAAACATTACCAAAGTTTGTGACATTTTTAGTTGACTTTTAAAAAATAACACGGTATAATTGTTATCATAGGTATACTATACATTTAACCTAAACTTTATAAGGAGGAAAACATTTCATGAAAATGAAAAAAGTATTGTCGGGCGTTCTTGCCGCGGCAATCACGGTTACAACAGTAACGGTTACTTCACTGTCGCTAAACGCGGCTGGTGAAACATACCCTGTTGCTGTCACAACCGGATTGCTAAGCAAAGGCGACCAAGTTGCAACCTTTGAAAAAGGTGCGGATTTTTTTTCAGAGCTTTTAAATTATGAAACTTTTAATGTAAAGTTTCAGCTTAGTGACGATGTTGCTGAAGATGCCAACTCCAACCAATGGAAATTGGGCGGAGTGTTTGGAATGTACTTTGAGGATAAGGACGGGAATTACGGCTGGGCTGATAGCAGCAATGTAGCAGAGGTAGGTCTTGCCAATCCTTATGACGGAACCACATACAATTCAACTGATACTTATACTGCAACCGTTTCAACATCAAAATTGCTGGAAGTGGCTAAAGCTGCTTTAGAAACAGAAGATGATGATACTGCGATAGAAAATTCAAAAGTGATTATGCAGGTCTATTGGGTTGACAGTGCAACAGTTGTTTCCGCAGAGCTGACAGACCCCATCGATAAAGATAATCCCAAAACACCGCTTAATGTAACGATTGATGAATTGGAGATGGAACTTACAAAGAACGGTGAATGGAATTGGCAGGCAATAGAAGAATTTCCCGTTGAGGATTTTTCAGCCGATACTTTAGGCGATTTTAACGTTTCGACAATGACAGTTGAGTTTAACGTTATCGGTGCGACCAGTGACGGAAAAGAATACGATCTGTCAAAAATCAAATATCAAATAAATATTTGGGCAAATGACTGGATTGCAATCGGAACATCGGACTATGATTCTGAAACAGGCAAAGTAACAGTAACAGCAGATGTTTCAGCGGCACTTAAGAGTTATGACTCTTCTCTTGAATTTCTCGGCTTCAGACTTATTGCCGGCACGTCAAGCCTTGCCGATGCAGACGCACCTATTACCCTTAAAATAGGTGACAAAGCAAAAGACGTCCCTGTTACCAAAGTAACCCTCGACGAAGAAACCCTCTCCCTCTCGGTAGGCGAAACAGCGGAACTCACCGCAACGGTTGACCCCGAAAACGCCACCGATAAGACGGTTACATGGAAATCCGGCGATGAAGACGTCGCAACCGTTAAGGACGGCGTAGTAACCGCCGTAGGCAAAGGCACGACCACAATCACCGCAACAGCGGGAGAAAAGTCGGCGACATGCGAGGTTACCGTAACCGTTCCCGTTGACGAGGTAACTTTCGATCAGGAGACTCTCTTCCTTTTAACAGACGAAACGGCAACCCTCACCGCAACGGTTAAACCCGCGGACGCTTCCGATAAAACGGTTACTTGGAAAACAAGCAACGCAAATGTAGCGACCGTTAAGGACGGCGTTGTAACAGCAGTAGGCAAGGGTACTGCCACAATTACCGCAACAGCAGGAAAGAAGTCGGCCACATGTGCGGTTACAGTAGCCGATCCCGCCAAGAAGATCACTCTTGACGATATAACCGTATTGACGGGCGAAGAAAAGCCCATTAATTACACTGTTGATCCCGATGGCGCGGACCTCAGCAATATAACCTATACCTCCTCCGATGAGGACGTATTCACGGTAGCAGACGGAAAGGTTAAGGGCGTTGGCGCAGGCACGGCAACTCTTACAATGACGGCGGCTAACGCAGGCAACGCAAAGCTTGAAGCGACCTGCAAGGTAACGGTCAGCGACGAAGCCGTTCCCGCCACAAAGATAGAGCTTAACAAATCCGAGCTTGAGCTTGTGGAAGGCGGCAATGAGACTTTGACCGCGACCGTAACACCCGCAAATACCACCGACACATTAATCTGGAGCTCTTCCGACAGCGAAGTAGCAACCGTTGACCAGAACGGCAAGGTTACAGCCGTTAAGGAAGGCGAAGCAACAATTACCGTAAAGGCAAACGCTGACGTTTCCGCTTCCTGCAAGGTAACCGTTACCGCCAAGACCCCCGAAGGTATCGTTGATCCCGACGACGGTCTTGTGATCGAGGTAGAAGACGAAGACATAACTATCGAAGCAGAACCCGGCACCTTTGAAGAGACTGTTACAGTAGTAAAGGCAGAGGTTACGGTTAGCGAAGAGGTTGCCGACGAAAAGACCGAGGCGATCTCCGACGCCATAAAGGATATTCTGGACGGCGAGGAAAGCACTGTTGAAGTCGGCGCGGTTATCAGCATCACGCTTAAGGATCAGGACGGCAATGAGATTCAGCCCGTTGACGGCGGCGTTGTAACAATAACCGTACCTTACGACGGCAAGTCCAACTATGCGGCTTACATAGACGGCGAAGCTCCCGAGTTTATTAAGCTTGCAATTGACGAAGCAGGCGAGTACGCTTCATTTGAAGCAAAGCATTTCTCCGATTATTATCTTGTAGCCCTTTCCGACGAAGCGGCTGACGCTATCGATAAGGAAAACGGAGATGACGACGATAATAACGATGACAATAATAACAAGGTTGAGAAAACTTTTGAAGGCTCTGTTGTTGTAAACGATACAGAATATTGGACAGAAGTTGAAATTCCCTTGGAAGATCTGATTGGTACATTTAATCCCGATGACGTACAGTCCGTTGCGTTCACTTGTGCAAATCATGATTTTCAGGTTGGTTATAATGCCGTAGACGGATGGAAACAAGTGACAGTTGCGGAAGGCGAAACGGCTGTTTTCACAAATATTGTTTTGAAATTGACTCCCGCGCCTACGGATGACGATCCCGACGCCAAAAAAGATTATAATTTAAAAATCGGTTTTTCAGCAGGCGACGGCGTTGATTACACCATATCTTGGGTAACTACCGCATTAGTAGAGGATACAGGAGATGATGACGATAATAACAACGACGACGACAACAACAATGATGACGACGATGACAACAACAAGCCCGCAGGAAACACTATTATTCTTTCCGAAGAGGAAACCGTAATGGATTCCAAATGGGGTGTATATCTTGAAATTCCTTCCAGCAAATTTGCAGATATAAATTCCGCAGGTAAGATCGTTGTTACCATTAAGGACGTTGCCGAAAAAGCACAATACGGTTTCAGATACGGCGATAGCTGGACGAACTACATTCTGCCTAACGGATTTGATTACAGTGACGAAATGACATCGTCCCAGACATCGTATGAAGTTGAAATAAACGACGCTTTCCTTGCGATTCTTAAGGAAAACAAGCTGATCATCACAGGTCACGATTATACTATCGTTAAGGTTGAATATGTAACAAACGGCGGCGGAAATACACCTTCCACACCCTCTCAACCTTCTACTTCCGACACCACAGCTCCTACACCTACTCCTACACCCGCACCCGGCGGTAACTTCGTAGCTCCTCCCACCTCCGGCGGTTCTTCGGGCGATGGCGCAACAACGGCTGCTCCCGATAATACAACGGCCGCTCCCGAGGACACAACGGCGGCTCCCTCCGCTCCCGCGGCAACCGACGCTACCGAGGAGAACACCGCTACCAACACTACACCTCCCGCATACGAGGATAACGGCGACGGCAACAACGCTCCCTCCGACGGCGGAAACGGCAATGTTGGCAATGACGGCGCAGGCAATGCGGAAGACAAGAACGCTCCGACAGGCGTTACATTTGCTCTTATTCCCATAATCGCCGCGGCTGCAGGCGTGGTTATTTCCAAGAAGAGAAAGTAATCTCTTAAGGGAATGATCAAAGCTTTTGCTTGATCGTTAAAATTAAACAGACCTCCGATTTGGGGGTCTGTTTTTATTTGTATTAAAAGCTTACAGTCAGAGGGAAAGGCGCGGCGGGGCCGCTTGCGAAGCAAGCTGAAATGCGAAGCATTTCAAAATTTTCGCCAACGGCGAAAATTTGGCTCCGCCCCCGCTGTAAGGCAGTTATTGTAAAAGGAACGTTTTTAACGGATAGGGCGGCACAACATAATTGGGAGAGCAAGCAAGGAAATACATTGCACAAATCAATGGGAGCAGCCAACGTTACCAATGAAAACACTTGATAAAATAACGAAATGCCTGCGACCCGAATATGAACACAACACTATTGCAAATTACTAACATTTAGTAATTTGTAAACCTACCTAAGTGTCATTTCACGCACTGCTTTTTTTGAAGCAAAAAAACGAACATAAAGCACTACGCATAGAGGGGGATAAGGAAAGGATTCTTAAGAGTGAAAGTGAGCAAGCTCTGATGCCGCCGCATCCTTGCGGCGGTTTGGGCTTGCTCCCGACGGCATCCTGCCGTCCCTAAGGGGGGAGAGTGGGGCAGT
>JAAVIF010000083.1 GCA_014799365.1 Oscillospiraceae bacterium | reverse complement strand
GGACGCTTTCTGCGTCAAAAATGCTCGAAATATTACCATATTTCTCCGCTTTTTTCCTTGAAATCGCCACGCACTTAGCGAAATTGTACTAAATTGCTTTGTTTTCAGATACGCCCTAATTTCACAGTTATAAAAGGGATCAGTATTATTTTCCCGACGCCCTATTTTGCTTTTTATGCTGTCTATGAATCTCCTTGGCGGCGTGATACCTTGCCTTTGCCGATTTTTCGGCCTTTCGGCGCGCAAGCCTTTCTTCTTTGGTCACTCGCTTTGCTTTAACCGTCACCTTACGCTTGGGACGCGAACCGCCTTTTTTTAACGCAGGCTCTCCATACTGCAACTTATACGCCTTTTTAACGCTTCTGGGAGATTTTTTGTACATCTGCTTAAGCTTGTATTCCTTTATTGCCTCGTCATAGATAACAAGCAGCTTTTCGGCGATAGTCTGCGCTCCAGACGACACAATAGTGTTTCTCGCCTGCTCCTTGAGATTATCCAATTCCTCTTGGGAAAGGGATTTTAAGTGCTTCATGCGGTCGTACATCTCGTCGGCGTTTCTGAAATAGTACCCGCTTACTCCCTCCTCTATCTGATCCGCGTTTAACTCGTCAAGTATGGTCAGAACCGGCATACCCGTAGCCATTCCCTCCATCATGGAAATAGAGTGGCATTCGGTAAGGGAAGCGGTAATATAGCAGTCGCAGGAAGCGTAATAGGGAGGGATGTCCGCGTGCTCGACCCTGTCGGTAAACTTTACCGTATCGGTTATGTTAAGCTTTTTCGCGTCCTCCATAAATTCCTCTAACTGAGGTCCGCCGCCGATAAGCAGCAGCTTCATTCCGTCCTCCTGCTTTACGTTTTTTGCCCAAAATTCCAGCAGGGTCTCTATGTTTTTCTCCTGCCCCATGCGCCCGCAGAAGCAGAATACAAGGTCGCTGTCGGTAAATCCGTATTTTTCGCGTATTTTCTTTACCTTTTCCTTTGAAACAGTGTGTCTGTTGAACACCTCCACCTCAACGGAATTCGGGATAACGGTAACGGGCTTGTCCACATGGCAGCGTTTAAAGTATTCCTCCACCTTTTTTGAGGGTCCCGTGACCGCGCTGGCGGAATCGGCAAGTATCTTTGCGTACTTATGGCTTGCCGAGGTCAATATCTTGGATAAAAATTCGTTGTTCGCAACGTAATAAACATAATCGTCATACATGGTGTGCATTGTATACACCAAAGGCACTTTAAGCATTTTTGAGATGATAACGCCCGACAGACCTATGCCAAATTCATTATGGATATGGATAATATCGGGGTTAAAGTCCTTTATCATTCTAAGTCTGTCCGCGCTTATGGGAGAGGCCACGTCGTAGCCGTATATTTTTTCAAACTTCACTGCCGGACAATACATAATATCCTTTGAAACCTGCGTTTTTTCAACACTCGAATCGGCGGTAACTATTATGGCCTTGTGACCCAAAAGCTCCAGACCCTCTTTCAAGGTCTTTACATGGGTAACTACGCCGTTTACCGCAGGCAAGTATGTTTCCGTAAAAATTGCAACTCTCATGTCCTGCTCCTGTCATTTGTCAAATTATTATTTTATTTTTTATATAATTTTACACCATTTTGGAAAAAATATCAATAGGTTGCGAAAAGTTTAATGTTTTTTTAAACGACAAAATTTATCCGAAATCACGGGAATTTCAACCCTATTATAACACAAAACAGTGCCGTATCACGGCTTAAACCGTATACAGCACTGTTTTCATAATTCTGACAGACGTTTATTTATACCGATATGTTAAAACGCCTTCTTATAAATTTCCAAAATCTCCTCGGGTGAAGTGGGACGCGGATTTCCGCCTGTGCAAACATCGTTGAACGCCGCAACGGAAAGTGCCTGCAGATCCTCTTCCTTTACGCCGATCTCGGAAAGCTTCTGAGGAATACCGATAGAAACGGAAAGCTCGCGTATAGCGTCGATAGCGGCCTTAACTGCTTCGTCGTCGGTCATCTTCTTAGCGTGCTTAACGCCCATAGCCTTTGCTATGCCCTTAAACTTAGGCTTAGCGGGGCTTTCGGCGTTGTATTCCAGAACGTAAGGCAGCAGCAAAGCGTTTGCTACGCCGTGAGGTGTATCATAAAACGCGCCCAAGGGGTGAGCCATGGAGTGAACGATACCCAAGCCCACGTTGGAGAAGCCCATACCCGCTACATACTGTGCGAGAGCCATTGTTTCCCTTGCCTTGGGGTCGCCGTTCACGCTGTCGAAAAGGCTCTGATGAATAAGCTCGATAGCCTTTATCTCCACCATATCCGACATTTCCCACGCGCCTAAGGTGATATAGCCCTCGATAGCGTGAGTTAAAGCGTCCATACCCGTGGAAGCGCAAAGGCCCTTGGGCATGCCCATCATAAGATCGCTGTCAACGATCGCAACAACGGGAATATCGTGAGGATCAACGCATACCATTTTCTTTTTGTTGGCTTCGTCGGTTATAACGTAGTTGATAGTTACCTCCGCCGCGGTACCCGAGGTGGTGGGCATAGCGATAAGGGGAATGCCCTTGTTTTTGGTGGGAGCAACGCCCTCGAGAGATACAACATCTGAATATTCGGGATTGGCAACAATAATGCTTATGCCCTTTGCGGTGTCCATTACCGAGCCGCCGCCGACTGCTACCAAAGCGTCCGCGCCGCATTCCTTAAAGAGCTTTACGCCGTCCTGTACGTTCTTTACAGTGGGATTGGCCTTAATGTCGCTGTAAGTATCGTAAGCGATCGCCGCCTTGTCCATAACGTCGGTCACTTGCTTTGCAACGCCGCACTCCAGAAGCACCTTATCGGTTACGAAAAGTATCTTTTTAAAGCCGCGCGCTTTGATTTCATCGGCAAGGCTTTCTCTTGCGCCCGCACCGAAATATGAGGTTTCGTTGAGTATAAATCTGTTTGCCATAGTGTCCCTCCAAATTTTATTATTAAAGTAATTATAACCTATTTTTGGAAAATAATCAAGAGGAAATTGTGAAATACATATAAAAAATAGCAGTAAATGTGACAAATTTCCTTTCGGCTGCGACTATATAGGCAGGAGGTGATAACTTGGAGGACGAAAAAATTATCGAGCTGCTGACAAACCGCGACCAAAGCGGAATGTCGGAGTTAAAAGCCAAATACGGCCGATTGATATTAAAGATCTGCCGCGGATTTCTTCGCTCGCCCGAGGACTCGGAGGAGTGCGCAAGCGACACCATGCTTGCCGTTTGGGAGCAAATTCCCCCTAACCGCCCCGAAAACCTCACGGCGTACATATGCAAGATAGCGCGCCGAAAAGCCGTTAATAAGCTTCGCTACAACACAGCGGCGATGCGTAACACGGATTTGCTGACGGAGCTTGACGAATGTGTACCCTCGGGATATTCCGTTGAGAAAGAAGCGGAAAAAACGGAGCTTGCGGCAGTGCTGAGCGAGTGGCTCAAGACCCTTAACAAAAGACAGCGTAAGCTATTCACGCTTCGATACTTTTACATGCAGTCGGTAAAAGAGGCGGCAAAGAGCTGTTCAATGAGCTGCACCGCCGCATCTACCGCGTTGGCGAGACTTCGTGATTCTTTGAAAAAATACCTGACTGAAAGGGGAATGTTTTATGAATAAAATAAATCCGTTATTTGAAGCTATAAACGAGATCGACGATAACATTGTTTCGGAGGTCATTGAAACAAAAAAACGCGCCTTGGGAATGAAAGCGGTGTTAATTGCTGCGGCAATTACGGTGACAGCGGTTCTGGCAGGTTTTACCTACGCGGTTATACCGGGTGTGCATATAGGCGGCACACATGCTTTTGATTATAATATATCGGTTCAAGAAGGTATGCTTTTACCTTCAAAGGATGAAATGCTGGAATGGGGCGCGGCGGAATACGGAGATTTCAGCAACGGAATGTATATCTTTAAAAAGAATACAACAGCAAGCGATCTGTTCCGAAAATTCAATATTCACCCGCTTATAAGCGATAATTTTACCGAAGATATATCTGAGGTCATAGTGAACGCATGTCTGCATGATCTTAACGGCGAATCCGCACCGAATATAAATTTCGCCTACACTCTTGACCATAAGCAAAGTGACCTTCGGGTTAATTTTACCATCACGTGCTATTATGAAGAAAGCGAACTGTTCTCCTACCATCCGGATAATGACCGTTATGAAATCATCAAGCTGAATGACGGGTCAAAAGCTTTGATCAACGATTACGAATGGGGTGAAGGAATACAATCCTCCGCTGATTTTTCCTATGGCGGTATTGTTTATCATCTGTACGCGGACACCGATACGGAAGGAATGAAACAAATTCTTTCCGACCTTAAAATTTTATAATATACCGCTATTCAAAAAACAACCAAATAAGAAACCGATTTATTGTTATATTTGCAGTGTTGACATAAAAAAAACAGAGTGTTATAATTTTAACAAACAAGAAGATTTTGGAAACATTTTTTCTTGAAAAAACGTTTAAGCTTGCGCGCATAATAGCTGAATAGCGGCGAAAAAAACGCATAAAATAGCATTACGGCTATATTTGTGTTACAGGTTAAACAAACCAAAAAATTATAGGAAAGGATTTGATTAAAATGACCAGATTTACTTTACCTCGCGATCTTTATCACGGCAAGGGTGCTTTAGAGGCTCTTAAGAGCTTTGAAGGAAAAAGAGCCATGATTTGCACGGGCGGCGGCTCTATGAAAAAGTTCGGCTTTTTGGACAAGGCCGTTGCTTATCTTAAGGAAGCGGGCTTTGAGGTTGAGCTTTTCGAGGGAATCGAACCCGATCCCTCTGTTGATACCGTTATGCGCGGCGCGGACGCCATGCTGAAATTCCAACCCGACTGGATAATCGCTATGGGCGGCGGCTCACCTATCGACGCCGCAAAGGCAATGTGGATAAGGTACGAGTACCCCGACATCACCTTTGAGGAAATGTGCAAGGTCTTCGGTATTCCCTCCCTTAGAAAAAAAGCCAAGTTCTGCGCTATTTCTTCCACATCCGGCACAGCTACCGAGGTTACCGCTTTCTCTATAATCACCGACTATAACAAGGGTATAAAGTATCCTATCGCCGACTTTGAGATCACTCCCGATGTTGCGATCGTTGACCCCGACTTAGCCGAAACAATGCCTAAGAAGCTTGTGGCTCACACAGGTATGGACGCTATGACACATTCCGTTGAAGCGTACGTTTCCACCGCTCACACCGACTATACCGATCCTCTTGCTCTTCATTCCATAGTAATGATCCAGAGAGATTTAGTTGATTCCTACAACGGTGATATGGAAAAGCGCGACGCTATGCACAACGCTCAGTGCCTTGCGGGTATGGCGTTCTCCAACGCTCTTTTGGGTATCGTTCACTCTATGGCTCACAAAACGGGTGCCGTATTTGCCGATCACGGCGCACATATTATTCACGGCGCGGCCAATGCCATGTACCTTCCCAAGGTTATCGCGTTCAACGCAAAGGACCCCGAGGCGGCAAAGAGATACGGTCACATTGCAGATTACATGCGTCTCGGCGGCAATACCGACGAAGAAAAGGTTAAAAACCTTATCGCATATTTAAGAAAGATGAACGACGACCTGAATATCCCTCACTGCATCAAGAATTACGGTGCTGACAGCTATCCCTGCGATCAGGGCTTTGTTCCCGAGGAAGTGTTCCTTGAAAGACTTCACGATATTGCTGTCAACGCTATCAACGACGCTTGCACAGGCTCCAACCCCCGCAAGATCAGCGTCGAGGAAATGGAAAAGCTGCTTAAATGCTGCTACTACGACACGGAAGTTGATTTCTGATGATCTGACTTGTCATTTAAGTAAAAATTACCGAAAAAATACCGCCGATTGCAATATTCAGTCGGCGGTATTTTTATATTTTAATTTTATACTAAGAAAAACTAATAATTATGCCGTTTGTTTGTAAACGTTTTACTCAACAATGTTTTTCGTTGACAAAATAAAAAATATATTTAAAATAAAATATATAGTATACTTAAATCAACAGCCAAAACGCATTATTTTATAATACCGTTAAACGGCTCTTAGTATAAGGAGAAAACGATAAAAATGACAAACGTATCTCTTAAATTGCCTGACGAAACCTGTTTTGTAAAAATAAAGTCACTTTTAAAGGAAAACAATAATATACAAATTAAAAATTTCTCGGGTATAGGAGACGGACATTACAGCTACACCGTGATCTTGAGCGGAGAACAGGAAGCCGTGACCGTCGGCACATTGCTGAAAGCTCCTATCAGCCGCGGAAACGTTTCGGTTGTCTCTTATACATACGGAGCGGATTATATCGGAATAAACATACTGGAAAACGCGGCCGCTTCCGAGCTGTGCGCGCAATAAGGCTACGATCAAGCATACGTTTCATAAAAACGCTTATTCAATTCATAACAACCGCATTTTTGAATTTTACCTCCCTGCCGTTATACGTTAAAACATTAAGTATAATGCAGGGAGATTTTTTATGGTGAAAGCAATAATGAGCTAAATTTATACTTTAAAAACAAAAAACACGCCGTATAAGCGCGTTTTTTTATATCCGTAAAATTATGCAGATGCGGAAGCCTTTTTAGCCATTCTTGATTTAAGACGGGCTGCCTTATTCTTATGAATAAGACCCTTTCCTGCTGCTTTATCAAGCTTCTTAACGGCTGCTAATCTTGCCTCGGCGGTAGCACCTTCGGCTCTTGCCTGCTTCATCACGGTCTTAAGCTGTGTCTTAGCGGCTTTGTTACGTTCCTGTCTTACCTTGGAAACCAGAACTCTCTTCTTAGCAGATTTAATATTAGGCATTGTTACACCTCCTTGCACATATAAAAATACGAAATATTATGCTTTAATCAAAACTCCCGAAGGCTTGCGCCACGGATTTTTTCATGAATGCGAGACGTAAGTCCCTCATTAAAAACCGAAATATAACGGCTTATTTCATTGAAAGCAATTCTTTCTTTTTCTGCTCGATATATTTTACCACAAAAAAAGGAAAAATTCAAGGCTTTTTAAAATTTTTTTGCAATATTGGTATAATTTCACAAAGAGGAGAAAAAATCAGTAATATAGGGACAATTTGTTGTTAAAATTGAACAATTGCTTGAAAGGAAAAAAGGTCTTGAAAACAAAACGAACCGACATGGCGGCGGAATTTGCCGCGGACTTGGACGAAAACGAGGTACAGCTCACCGAAACGGTATACGAGGGAATAAAGATCACCGAGGTGACCTTGGGACGGCACGGGGGAAAGCTTATCGGAAAGCCCAAAGGAAAATATATAACGCTTCACTGCGAAAACGAGGATAAGGTTCTCTGCGGCTGCGCTCTGGCCCATTATATAGGAGAGCTGCTTAAGCCCTCCGCTTCCTGGGAAAAGGTAATGGTCGCCGGGTTAGGCAACGAAAGAGTTACACCCGACAGCTTAGGCGCGAGAACGGTAAGAAAAATACCCGCAACCGCTCACTTATCCTCAACCGACGAGTTTAAAGAGCTGGGGCTTCGTCCCGTGGTTGTGATAGAAACGGGCGTTATGGGGCAAACGGGACTCGAAAGCGCGGACTGCCTTAACTTTGTGGCAAGAAACGTACTCCCCGCCGCCGTTATCGCAATAGACAGCTTGGCCTGCAGCGATTTTTCACGTCTGGGCTGCACTATCCAGATAACCGATTCGGGCATCGCGCCGGGAAGCGGAGTGGGCGGGAGCCGAAGACCGCTGAACAAAGAAATAATGGGCAGCAAGGTAATAGCGATAGGAGTACCCACCGTTATAGACCTCGACAGCGTTGCGGAGGAGGTGCAAAGCCCTATGATGGTTACGCCGAGGGATATAGACAATGTTATAGAAAGATATTCCGAAATTATCGCAATGGGCGTTAATTCCGCTTTAAACCCCACTCTTACAAGAGAAGAAATAGAGCTGTTGAGCTTTTAGAGATTACTTTATACTATGGGCTATCTGATAAGTCGCAATTTGCACAATTTCTACTAACTGCGGACGCTTTCTGCGTCAAAAATGCTCGGAATACGAGAGTATTCCTGCGCTTTTTTCCTTGAAATCGCCACGCATTTAGCGAAATTG
>JAAVIF010000082.1 GCA_014799365.1 Oscillospiraceae bacterium | reverse complement strand
TTGGACAGTAGATAAAATCTACTGTCCAAATCCTTCGGCTTTGCCGAAGGACCGCCAAGGGCGGCGGATATGTACGTTCAATACAATATCTGAGGGAGCTTCGCTCCCTCACGCTGCCACTATTGCGGCAGCGCATTTAAAAAGTAGCTTGTCTACTTTTTAAATGGATATTAGTATTATAATAAATCCCGCTTTCCGAGAGGACGGCGGGATTTTTATATAAATTTACTCAATAAAAAACGATTACATTTTTGTGCAAAATATAAATTTTATCTCCAAAAACGAAAAAAGTTAAAAAAAACTCTTTCAAGGTGTTGTAAAAAAAACAAAAATGTATTATAATTATATCTATATGTAGGGCGATTGGTTTCTTGTGTTCCGCTTTGGCGGCAGATGATTCTTTCGCTTTATACCAAGCCTTGTTTTAACAGAGGAAAAAATCCGATGTCAAAACAGAGCCGCACCCCAAGCACTAATATCTGTTTAAAAGCGTTTTATTTGTTTTTTAAACGGATATTGGCATTAAACGATTGATAAGGTAAGGAGCTTCTGCAATGAGTGAAACAAGCATTAAGGGAATTGTACTGGATAAAATTCCGCTGAATGTAATGAATATTGCATTTATGCGAAAGCTGAATGAATTTGACTGTGCTGTCGTTATGGACGAGCAGGGAAACGATAAACACGCAAAGGCGCAGTTGGCGGTGCTTGAAGCAGTTGTTGGGGTTAAAACGCCCTCTGTTCTGATTATTACCACGGGGAAGCTTATGTACGAGTGGTACGAGAGCTTGCTTAAGGGTATCGGAGCGGATTTTAAATTTATCACTCCCGATCCCGACAGCATCAACTTTTTCTCTCCTAAGCTGAGCAACCTGTATATAGCCAATAATGAAGCGGGCAATAATCCCATATTTAAGAAAATAAAAGAGTCCGGTATCGTCTGGGATCTGGTGATTATTGACGGCGGTTTGTCCAAGCGCGGTATCGACGCGGATCTGATCCTTAACAGCTTTGATCTTAAGGCAAAGAAAATAGTTATTTTTGCCGCTTATCTCAATTCAAAGCAGGGCGCGGCCGAAAAACTGGCTAAGCTTCCCGAAAAGTTCCTGGCGGACAAAACGAAGTCGGATTATTTCAGCGGCAATTTCCCCAAAAAGGACATTACTGATTTTACCCTTTCTTCGCCATATTCCCGCTATTACGGCAGCAAGGGCCTGATCGCGCCCAAAATTAAAACGATAACCTATGCGGCAAACAAGGAGGTTCTTAAAGCTAAGTCTGAGCAAACAGGCTCCTCCTTATACTGCTACGGCGGAAATATTTTTGAAGAGCTTACTTTGGATACCCGCAAGGTGTATAATTCCGACAAATACGACGACAAGGCGGTTACCGCCCTCCGAGAGCTTGACGTTAAGCTTGACGCGTACATCAACGAGCTTACGGTGCTTGCAAAAAATCCCGACAACAGAATAATTACTTATTTCTCGTCGGAAAAAACACTTGATTATATCTATAAGGTGCTTTCAACCTCTGTTGTGGGCTTAAAGCAAACCACGGCGGTAAAAAAGAGAGGGATTTACCGCATAGACGATACGATGCAGTGCTTTGAAGCGGTAAAAGAGCAGGATATACGGATACTGCTTTCCATGGATAATCAGGATGAGCAGTGCGACAGACTGGATAATATAACCCATGTTATAAATTACGAGCTTCCCAACAGTCCGCTTACCTTACATAGACGCTATAAGCAGGGCGGCAGAAACGGCTTTAGCGAGCCCGAATTTATCGTTTTCAGAGATGAAACGGATAAGCTGGACGGAAGAATGCTGCGCCGCGTTCTGGCACTGAATCTTTGCGGCAGCTTCAGCTACGGTATTCCCGGCAGAAATGTTTATCTGCATACGGAGGGACTGGAAAATACGCTGGCAGAGGTCGTAAAACAGCTTGAGGACGTGGAAAGCCTTGACAATACCGCCACTAACGAGCTTGTTTCCGAATATAACCTTAAGGTAACGGGACAAAACGCGAGAGCGAAGCTGGCAAGGGCGAGAGAAAATATTTTGCGCGCATTCGGAATAGCCTCGGAAAAAACCGATAAGGCGGTTTTAGCTGATATTATAGGCAAAAGGCTGGAGGAATTAAGAGAAGGCTGCTGTTACTTTGACGCTGACGGAAAATTACAGGCAAAGGATTACAGTGTTGAGGGTAATGAGGATTACGCCCGCCTTGAAGCCGAAATAACCTCCGATAAAGCGGTAATATCAAGAGACGAGGCAAGAAGGCTGCTAAGTGAATGCAAGACCTCCGACAAGCTTTATGAGCTGCTGCATCAGTGCGAAGAAACGGACAGAGGATATATTTATTACTGCGCTTGGCGGTATCTTGCCGAAAATAACGGATTTGACGGAGACTACAATAAATTTCTTAAAGATATTTTTGAGGAGGCGATTTAATGGCAGTTAAAAGCGTATTCGATCTTATAGGGGATTTTTATCAGGCTCACCTTAACGGAAACGCAGAAGCAAAAAACGCCGCCCTTGTAAAAATCGAAGAAGATGTTACCAAAAACAGAACGGCTGACAGCGCGTTCGCCGATTACTACAACGATGTGTTCAGCGGAAGAACGGGCTTTAACGCAAAGCTCAGCCTTTCCGACTATCCCAAGGAAAGCATTATCCGAGAGCTGTTCCAGAATACTCTGGGCTGCCGTTACCTGACGGGCGATATAAAAATCGTCGTTGATTTTCAGGAAAACGACGTCGTTACCATTTCCTATAATGAAGTGGGCTTTTCAATGGAGGATATTCTCTATTATCTGGGCTTCGGAATGAATAACGGCGACGAAACAAGAGAGGGACGCTTCGGTATAGGCGCGAAGAGCGTATTTTTAAACGTTCTTTCGCTGTCTATCCGCTCCAATACCTTTAGCTTCAAGATCAGAAATGATGACGGAAAGCTGACGGTTGAGAGCATTAACCTGAATACCGCGCCTTTCAAGGGTACAAAGGTAATTTTGGAGCTTGACCACGGAGAATACGAAAGGATAAAGGACAACTTTCTTACAATTACCGAGAAGAAGGGCGATTACCTCAACATGGTGGAGCTGTGCTTTGCCTTTAACAGAAAGCATTTGATGAATAATGCCCTTTCTCTTGACGACAGCAGCACCAAAACGGTCAACGTCGCGGTGGCGCAAAACAATCAGGTTTCGGACGTTTACCGTATCGCGCTTCACTGCAAGGACGAAAACGATATACCCAAGATCCGTTTTTACCACAACAACAAGAGCCTTTTGGATTTTCTGCATTACGAAAGGGACGGCTTTGTTTATCTTATTCCCTTTGCGGTGGCGAACGCAAAGCGTGAAAACGTGGTAAAGCTTTTGCTGGCAAAGTATAACTATTTTTCCACTTATGAGCTTACGGGCTATATCGGCACAAACAACGACAGATTTATTGACGAAAAGCTGTCCGCTTTCTTTGTAAGCGTTCCCAATACCTGTATCACTCACAGCCGTACCGGTATACGCCACGATAAGGAAAGCCTGGTGACCAAAGCGTTGGAACGCGATATTCCCGAGATATTAAGGGAATACAGAAAATATTTCGTTCTTGACTTAAAGCAGATCAAGGACACCGGATATTACTATATGGCACCCCGCTCCTATGCCTTTGAGTTTTTCAACAGCTTTATGAAAACCAGCCGATACGCGGCAAACGTTAAGGACGTTTTTGTTTCGGGCATTTCCTTCCAGTTCCCGCAGGAAGCGGCTCCCGTGACCTACGATCAGCTTAAATCCACGGGCTTCAAAAGCCTTGCTAAGGATGTAAGCGAGGAACGCAAAAGGGACGGCACCGCCAACAAGGAATATATCGAGCTTCGTTTGGAAAAGCTGAGAAGCGGACTGACGGAATTTAAGGAAAAGACGCTGTACGCGGGGTACGAATGGGAAAACGGCGACGGAAGCGAAAAGGGAAGAGTTTACCGCTACGAATTTATCAGAGGCGAAAACACTTATACGATTTCCTCCGAGCACAGCGGCGGTTTTTCCGATTTTGAGCTTTACAACGGCTTCCCAAGCGTTATCGGATATTATCTTCCCACATTTCTTGTGGAAGACTGCGTAATGGACGAGATCGCGCTGGAGAAGATATTTACCCTCTTCGACGATTCGGCGGGCGAGGATTACTCTCTGTCAATGAAGTATTACCGTATCCATTTTGACAGAGGCGATGAAAACTACTCCTTTGAAATTTCCAAGATAAAGGTGTTAAACATCAAAAACGCCATGGAGACCTTGGGGAGACGCAGACACCGTTTTTCAAGCAGCCAGAATTATCAGGAAGTAACGGCGATGCTTGTCAACTCCTTCACTCAGGGCAAGAACGCCATGACCTTCCTGCGCGAGATCAAGGATCAGGGCGGAAGCATCGAGCTTGTTCTCGACTTCAACAAAAAGTACCGCTTCCAGGTTTACGGAAAGCAGTTTATGATCCCCAGCAGCATTACCGATATGGACCTGCTTGAAATTCTCGGCGATTCCAAGCAGATGATCGAGTCGGGAGTATTGAACGGAAGAAAGTTTGACTTCCCCTATGATAAATCGGTATACACCTTTGACGTAAACGAGATCTCCGAGCTTTTGAAGGATTATTCCTCCAAGGAAGCTACCGCGAAAATATTCGCTGAAATGTACGTATGCAATCTTAAATATGACGGAGTCGTATTTTTGAACGAGGAAGGAAAGGTTCTCTTTTACAAGCACTTCGGCGAGCCAATCTCCGAAGAGGAAAAAAATAAGGCTGCCCGTTTTGTGGTACTGCGCGACGATCTTAACAAAGCCGAATTTGCTTCAACGGCGGAATATATTATCGCGGGCGAGGATAAGGGAATACTTAACCGTTTCTTCAGCCGCACCAAGGATCCCAACCGCATTATTCCCGATCAGATCTCTCTTAAATACAAGCGCGCCCCTGTTCTGAGCAGGGAAGAATTTGAATTTGCGGCCGAGCTTTACAATTTCATTAAGGATAAAAGCGAATTGCAGAATTACAAGAGCTATTTCGCAAAGGACATAAATAACAGGCTGTACGGCTACGGCACCTGCTGCGGCTACTGCGGAGAAAGCGGACATAACATCAACGGATACGACCTTGTGGACTTTTCTGTTGATATTATGACAGAGGAGGGCGAAAAGAGGTTTAACTTCGCGCTTTATCTGTGTGAAAACCACATTGCGGATTCCAACGGCTGGTTTATCAAGGAGCTTTCTGTGGGCGGCATGGAGCCTTTTATGTGGCTTAAGGAAATTTCCGAGGCGGAAAGCCTTCCTCCCGAATTTTTCATTTGCTCGGTAAAGTACATTCCTCATATTATTTATGACATTACTCCCGAGGGCTACGGAAGAAATGCCGAGGTGGTAAGCGCGGAGGAAAGAACGCTTGAATTTAGGCTTACTCCTTTAATGGCGGCTAAGTGGGTCGAGGATAATAAGGGAGAACAGGCGTAATTTTTTAATTGAGCTAAAAAAATAAAAGCGGCGAAGCCGCAGATGTCTTTTTCGCTTCCTTTTTGCACTGCAAAAAGGAAGTAGGGTGTGGGACAAAGTCCCACGAAGTGAATCATCATAACTCACAAAGAAGCAGGCGAAGCCGCCGCTTCGGATGTTTGCATCTTTTTAATAATACTAATCTCTGTTTAAAAAGCCATTTTATCCACTTTTTAAACAGATATTAGTATAAAATATACCCGTCAAAACCTCATTTTCACTTGACTTTTGGCGGGTTATATTTTTTAGGGTTTTTTATAGCACCCTATCACTACTTTCAAATCTTCCATTAAATTTGTTCATAATTTGATCGTGAAATAATATAAAACAAAAAACGGGCTTTTTAAACGGCCCGTTTTTTGTTTTGCATATTGAAAAATTAAAGGAGTATTTTTAATGCCGTATTTAATCAACAGGCAAGCTGTTTGTTGATTAAATAAAGTGATTTGGGTATAAGGAGAGGCGGCGGAGCCGCGGGCGTTAGCCCGCTGAAACGCCTTAGGCGTTTCAAAATTTTCGCCGTCAGGCGAAAATTTGGCTCCGCCCCTGCGGTAGGGCAGCTTTTACGTAGGTGCAGTTCTTTATGATGAGGCGGCACAGGTTTGTTGAAAGAGCGGCATGATCATACATTGCATGGCCTATCGGGTATATCGGTACGCTTTATTTGCCATACTACGCTGCAAAAGAAAAAGTTATCTTTATTTAGTTGATATTATATCATAATAAATGTAAAATGTCAACTGTATAAACGTAATTTTTTATCGTTATATCGTTTATAATAGCAGAAAAGGGGGCGTGCAGTATGGATATTGCCAAACGACTTAAAGCCCTGCGGGAGAAGCGGGGGATAACCACCAACAAGCTTGCAAATCTTGCGGGCATATCGCAAAGTCATCTGCGTGAAATAGAGCTGGGACAGAGAAACCCTACCGTTGAAACACTTTCCTATTTCTGCGAAGCATTGGGAGTCAGTCTCGAGGAATTTTTCAGAGAAGAGGATAACGGTATAAATCCGTGTCTTATGAGCGCGATAAAACGGCTCAGCGACGAACAGCAAATGGTGCTTTCCGATTTTATTAACACTATGATAAAATAATAGGCGCATTTATCTTTTGATTATTATAGCAAACGACAAAAATATTTGGCGTTTGCTATTTGCCGATCCGCATGGAGTGAGCGAAGCGAACGGATATGCGAGGCAATTTAAATAAGTTATTATAGTGAACGTCAAAATTTTT
>JAAVIF010000081.1 GCA_014799365.1 Oscillospiraceae bacterium | reverse complement strand
CTTAAGGTGAAACCTAAAGGGGGGAGAGTGGGGCTGTGAAAAAGCACTGAAAAACAGCTTTTATCCTTATAAATCAAATTTTAACAGATAAAACGTATATATAAAACTACCTTCGAGTGCTTTTTTACAGAACCGTCTCCCCCCTTCCGAGACTTTTTGCTTGCAAAAAGTCTCTTAGTCACCCTTAAGCCCCCGCGGGAGCGGTGCAGCCTGCTTCAGGCAAAAAAAGCATTATATAAAGCGCAATTCTAAGCATTAGCACAACGCAAAAGCCCGTGCGACGCCGAGCACAATATTTTTACAGCCCCCAAACGGATATTAGTATAAGAGCGTGGTCAAATTATCCAAAAAAATTTCTTAATTTTGAAACCAAAATCTAATTTTTGTGTTATGATATATAAAAGCCGGTTTTTTAGTTTTTAGTAATATGAGGAGGTGCTGCCATGACGGAGGAAGAGCTGATACATTCCCTGCAAAAAGACAGCTCGGAGGCTTTATGCGAGCTGATAGACAGGTATACCCCATATGTTTCCTCGGTCATTCACCGTATAATCGGCACGTCTCCCGAGGACTGCAAGGAGCTTACCGCAGACGTTTTCTTCGCCGCATGGCGAAACCGAAGCAAGCTTCAAAACGGAAAGGTAAAAAGCTACCTGGGCGAGATCGCCCGAAATAAAGCCTTTAACTTTATCCGCGACAGCAAAAGCTTTCTCCCCTTGGACGAAGACATTATCTTTAATAAGGACGACCCGCAGGAATACACCGAAAACAGAGATATGTCGCTCAAGCTGAAAAACGCTTTGTCACAGCTTGACGAAAGTAAAAAAGAGCTTTTTTTGAGGTACTATTACTACGGTCAAAAGGTCAAGGACGCGGCGGCGGATATGAATATCAACCCGTCCACCGCAAAAATATGGCTGAAACGCGGCAGAGAAGAGCTTAAAGAGATATTGAGCAGAGACGGGATAGTGTGCTGACGGATTAAAACGGCACGGAAAGGACTGATATAATGAACGACAACGAAATCAGAAAGCTTATAGATAACTGTACAAACCAAATCAAGAAAACCGGCGTTGATGCCGATGAGGTAAAAAAGCTTGTTATGGCGAAGCTCGGCGCGGATAATAAAAATACGGTGTATGAGGATACCGAAAACGACGTATATATTGAGCCTCAATTTGTATCCAAAAGCAAGGGCAATAATCTTAAATTTAAGATTGCCTTTACCGCGGCGGCAGCGGCGGCCTGCGTGGGAATCGCGGCGGTGGGAGTTAATTTTGTCCGCGGAGACTTAAGCAGAGACCTGGCCGGCGCGGGAAGCGGGGACAAATTGAGCTTGACCGACACCGCAGGCGGAGAAGACATATCCTTGATCGAGCAAGAGACCGAGCATACCGAAGCCGCCGTGCAGCCGGAGGATGATAATATTTTACATGTTACCCTGCTGAACGGCATCGAAATGACATACGATTTCAACGGAAACTGCGAAACAATTGAATATGATATTACCGATATACTTGCATTAGGAGACAATGAACTGTGGTTTATCGGAAACGGCGAAAAAATAAATGTTACCAAAGCCGCAGGGGACAAATCCTATTATATCTATACCTATGTCAATGAAAACACAAAAAGAGAGCATAAGGTCATAGTGAGCAATACCACCGAGCCTGCCGAGTGCGGCTATTTTGAGCTGTACCGCATAGACGACATCGAGGGATTTGAGAAAAACTGCGGTTGGCTGACAGACGGAAGAAACTGCTATATAAACTCCGATATGTCCTCGCCAATAGCGGAGGGCTATAAGCAGTGGGTGTATGACGCTTTGGAGGAGCTTGGGCTTACGGCTTTCGACGGAAAGGCATCTGAGAGAGCGGGTAACGGAGAAATTATCGATATGAGCAACGCAGTGTATATCACAGGCTCTCCCTTGCCTATTTTCCCGATCTCCGATAAGGATTTCACACTTATTTATAAAGATGATATTATAAATTTAACGTCCTTAGACGATCCGCTGCCGGACTACTTAACGCTTTTGGAAGAATTTAAGCTGATGAACGGCGATACAATAAGGGTTGCCATCATAGACGAAGATAGGCTTACTCGTCCCGATAGCAATCGTTACACTACCTTGGTATACCGAAACGAAAACAGAAACTCTTTATTTGTAATGGAGAACGGACGAATCTTCTTTATCGGAAATAATGAACACATAGATATTACCGACGAGGCAGGCGAGGACAAGGCGTATATTTATTCCTACACCAATCCCGACAGAAATGAAACGCATTACATTGCGGCAGGCGGAACCGCCGAAAATTTTGAATATACCGAGATTTATCCCGTATATAACGAAGAGGAAAACGAAATTATGTGGCACTCCTGCGGATTGGATTTAGGTTCTTCCGCTGTAAATCCTCTGATGGCCGATGCCGTTAAGCGTTTAAATATAGATATGTTTGGCGAGTTCACCTTTGACGAAGCCCTTGACCTGACCGTCGGCGCGGAGAATACCGCATCGTACTCATACCAAGATGATTTAGACGTTGAAGCTATGGCCCGCCAAGCGTCGATTGATCCCTTGCCTGCGGGAGTAACTCTTGTGGAGGAATTTAATCTGCTTGACAACACTCTTGTAAGACGTGCCGTAAAAGATGACAATCAGGACAGCCACTCCACATATATGTACAGTGTAGATATTACCGACATTTTTTCCTCCGAAAACGGAAGACTGTATTTTATCGGAAACGGAGAGCATGAGGATATTACAGATATTATAAGCGAGGATAAGGCTTATGTTTATTCCTACATTCACCCCGACAGGAATAAGGTTCATTACGTCATAGCAGGAGGAGGTGTTGACGATTTCGGATACGCGGAGCTGTTCAGCAGAACCGAAGCACAAACGTCATGGCTGTGCCACGGATACAACTGTTTCGTTGACGGAAATTCGACCCAGCACGATCCTTATAAGCCATGGCTCTCTTCCGCCATAAATGAGCTGGGTATATTTACTTCCGGAGGAGGAGGCAGTGAAAAAGACTTTTCCTATTTGTTCGGTTCCGAATAAACGTTCGGTTTTTCGGCAAAAATAACAACAATCGGCTGTCCAAAAAAGACAGCCGATTGTTTTATTAAGAAAAATTATTCTTTGGTAAAGCTTTCCTTTCCAAGTCCGCAAACGGGGCAAACCCAATCCTCGGGAATATCCTCAAACTTGGTTCCTGCGGGGATTCCCTCGTCGGGAGCACCCTCAGCCTCATCATAAACATAGCCGCAGGGGCATACGTATTTAGCCATGATATTTCTCCTTTCAGATTATTCTGATAAAGTTATTTTTACCGACCGACCCGTCAATATACGAATCATTCGATCTCAACGGCAATTTTCTGATTGTACCTTACCGCGCCCGCGCGCATAACGGTACGGATAGCTCTGGCGATCCTGCCCTGCTTGCCGATAACTCTGCCCATATCGTCGGGGGCAACATGAAGATGATAGACCGTAACGCCTTCCTCGTTGACATCGTCAACGGTCACTTCAACTGCCTCTTTATCGTTTACAAGCTCCGTCACCATTGCAATAAGCAATTCTTTCATCGGCACGCCTCCAATCAGTTATTTTTAAGAAGTCTCTTAACGGTATCGGTAGGCTGCGCACCCTTCTTGATCCACTCCTCGGCTTTTTCCTTGTCAATGCTGATAACCGCGGGATCGGACTTGGGGTCATAGTAACCCAATTCCTCGATAAAACGTCCGTCGCGGGGCGAACGGCTGTCCGCTACTACTACACGGTAAAAAGGATTGTTTCTTGCGCCCATTCTTCTGAGTCTGATTTTTACTGCCATTTTTTCTTCCTCCAAAAAGTTTTGTTTTTTTATTTATTTCACATTGAGTTGATTTTTTCTCAATTGTGCAAACTTGAATTAAAGATTGGTATTGTTACATGGGAAATCCGCCGCCCATCATCGGAAATCTCGGAAAACGCTTCTTCCCGTTCTTTCCGGTGACCTGCTTCATCATCTTCTGCATCATATCGAACTGCTTTAAAAGCGCGTTAACGTCCTCGACCTTAGTGCCGCTTCCCGCAGCGATCCTGCGTTTGCGCTTTGCGTCGATAATGGAGGGCTTTTCCCTCTCCTTTTTCGTCATTGAATATATGATAGCCTTCGTTCTGGGCATACGGCTTTCATCAATGTCCTCTTCCTTGATCTTTCCCGCAACACCGGGGAGCATTTTTATAATGGAGCTTATGCTTCCCATTTTCTCGATCTGCTGGAACTGCGCCAAAAGATCGTTCATATCGAACTTGTTGTCCTGCATTTTTTTGGCAAGACGAAGCTGCTCTTCTTCGTCCACGGTAGCCTTGGCTTTTTCGATAAGAGAAAGCACGTCTCCCATGCCGAGGATCCTGTCCGCCATGCGGTCGGGATGGAAGGGCTCAAGATCGTCTATTTTTTCTCCCACGCCCGCAAACTTCACGGGCTTACCCGTAATGGCAAGCACGGATAACGCCGCGCCGCCTCTGGTATCGCCGTCAAGCTTAGTCAAGACCACGCCCGTTATTTCAAGGGTCTCGTTAAAGGTCTTAGCCACATTCACCGCGTCCTGACCTATCATAGAGTCGACGGTAAGCAGTATTTCGTGGGGCTGAACCTTAGCCACAATGTTTTTCAGCTCGTCCATAAGCTGCTCGTCTATATGCAAACGTCCCGCCGTGTCCAGAATAACAACGTCGTAGCCGTTATCCTTAGCGTACTTAACGCTTTCCTCGGCAATTACAACGGGATTTGTCTGTCCCATTTCAAAAACCTTTGCTCCCGCCTTTTCGCCCACTATCTTCAATTGATCGATAGCGGCGGGACGGTAAATATCGCAGGCGGCGATCATGGGACGGCGGTTTATGCTTTTCAGGTACTTTGCAAGCTTAGCGGCGTGAGTGGTCTTACCCGCGCCCTGCAAGCCGCACATCATAATGATGCAGGGAGGCTTTGACGGAAAGTTTATTTTTTGAGTGGTATTGCCCATAAGCTTTTTAAGCTCGTCGTGCACAATATCGATAACCTGCTGCGCGGGCGTCAGGCTGTTCATTACCTCGGAGCCCACCGCTCTTTCGGTAACCGAAGCCACAAAGTCCTTTACCACCTTATAGCTTACGTCGGCCTCCAGCAAAGCCATGCGCACCTCTCGCATCGCGTCCTTAACGTCTTTTTCGCTGAGCTTGCCGTGATTTTTGAGATTTTTAAACACTCTCGACAGCTTGTCGGACAGTCCTTCAAACGCCATTTTTATGACCACTCCTTTCCTCACAAAGTTTTTTAAAGCTTCTTTTGCAGTTCTTCAAGCAATTCCAAGGCCTCCGCCGCCTTATTTTCTTTAATAAAGCCCTTCAGCTTTTCAAAATCCTTTTTCGCTTCCTCGCGTTTTTTCAGAAGACCCAAGGCATTTTCAAGCTCGGTCAGTCTTTCCTCGCATTTTTTTATGCAGTTGAAAGCCGCCTGCCTTGTTATCCCCGTTTCCTCCGAGATCTCGCCCAAAGACAGATCGGAAAAGTAATACATTTCCATTATCCCGCACTGCTTTTCGGTAAGCAGCGGTCTGTACATATCAAAATACTCTGCCCTGTTAAGGTCTTTAGCCATTGCGAACTCCATGAGAACTGTTTTATTTATAAAATATAAAAATCGATCCTGCAGTGTCAACCTTTTCAGATTGTCAGCATGCTTTAATATTATAGCAGGATAAGATGTAAATGTCAATAGGTTTACAGCAAAAAAATTACAAACAAACTTCTTTAAAATATTGCAAATTTTGTCCGTTTGTGGTAAAATAATTTTTAAGTAGACCCAAAAGTTTTTTTGGGCGGCGGAACTGCGGTACAATATAGAAAATACACATTTTACCGTATCGTCCAACGGCCGCAAAAGCAAAAAACCACGATCACCCTACGGAGGAAGCCAAAAAACCGATGTTTAAATATAAAAACGTAATGATTGCATTATTTACCCTATTCTTTTTTTCAACGCTCATACATCTTATTTATTCCTGCCTGGTTTTGGAGCCGAAAGCAAGAAACATCGCCTTAATCTGTGACGGCGCGCTTTTCCTTATGCCTCTCGCCGTCTTCATCAGCGGAAAGCTGCGCCGTGCCATGCCCTACATCCTGGTTGCGTTTTATGTGGTTTCCTCCTTTGTTATGTCTGTCATTAACGGAAGCGTGCTTTTTCTTCCGCTTTTATTTACCTGTGCCGTTGTTTCCTGCGGCTTCTTTTTATCTGTGAAGCTTTGCGTATGGCTTACCGTTTTAAGCGACGTTGTGCTTATCGTAAGCTTTATATTTTTTTCACCCGAGGAAATAGACCCTTATGTATTGGTTTATGTGACCATGTGTATTTGCTGCAATTTCTCCTGCTTTGCCATGATACTTTTTGTGTTTGCGGTAAGACGAAATTTAATACAGCTTCGCCGAAAAAACAAGGAGCTTGCCGCTTCGGGAAACCGCAAAAACGCTTTTTGGGCGGCGGCGGCCGCTCAAATGCGCGCTTCCTCGGGGCGGCTCTGCGATTTTTGCGGACAGCGGCTTCAGGAAAACAGCCTGCCCGATAATGTGCGTGAAAAGATCGAAGCCATAAGAAACGATACAAGGCATCTTATGGTCACCTTAAACGACGCGGAGGATTACGCCCGTATTGAAAACAAGGGTATGAAAATACTGCGCTCTCCTTACAGCTTCGGCAACTTAGTGGGAGATATTTCCGAATCCTGTTCATCTCTGATAAGAAACGGAGTAAGCTTTACGATAGACTGTCAGCCCGATATTCCCTCCCTGCTTATCGGCGACAGCGAAAGGATCCATCAGGTAGTAATGAATCTTTTCGAGAACGCCGTAAAGCACACCGAAAACGGCAGTATCACAATCGCCTTTTCTTCCCGAAATACCTCAGAGGGAGTTAATCTGCAAATTCGCGTCAGAGATACCGGTAAGGGCTTTACCGACAACGCGGCTCAAAAAATATTTACCGTTTACGCCGAAAAGCGGGAAAAGGGACTTGCCGCGCATGTCGGATTGGGACTTGTAAAAGAGCTGGTTACTTTAATGGGCGGCTTTATTTACGTGAGGCGCGAGGCCGCCGGAGGGACCTGCTTTGTGATAACGCTGCCGCAGGGCGTTGAAAATCCCGTTCCCTTTGCGGAAATAAAGAACAAAGAAAACCTCGGCGTGCTTTTATATACCAAGGAAAAAAGCCGGGCGGAAAGCGTACGGGAACAGCTGGAGAAAATGGGGGTAAGCTCCGAGATATGCCTTTCAAGAACGGAATTCGGCTTTAAAAAGAACGACCCCTTGATCACCCATATTTTTACCGATTATCAAATGTACTGCTTTGACAAGCCCGTTTTTCAGATATTGTCTCGAAACGTGCTTATTGTAACGGTATGCGAACCAAGCGAGGGCGAAACGGTAATGCCCAAGAATGTCAAAAGGCTTGTCAGACCGCTTAACATGGCTTCTATCGTACATATTTTAAACGATGTTTCCGTGGATAAGGTTATAAAGGACGTGTCCGACCCCGACTTTAACCCCTTGACCGATATTCATTATGACGATCCGCGCCGTTAATAAAAGCATGTTCACATAGAAAAACGCGCATGCTTCCATACGGACAGGTTCTGACATTCAGGAAATTTATACTGATAACCATTTTGACCTTGATTTTATCCTGTGTCAAAATGGTTATTAGTACTACCTCCTTTTCGGAAAGGAATGATATAATATGAACAAAACCTTAATCACCGCCGATTCTACCTGCTTTATCCCCTCGGAGCTTATTTCCGGGGAGGTACCCGTTATCCAAGCGGAAGTAAAGACAAAATCGGGCTGCTTTAGGGAAAGCTCTGAAATAACCTCGGAAAACATACTCGAATATGCCCAGCGGGAAAGAAAAGTCCCCGAAATGATCTGTCCCGCCGTTGAGGATTACGCGCTTTTTTTTGAGCGGCAGCTTAAAAAAGCGTCCTGTATCTGTCATCTGTGCTGCTGCGCAAATATACGAAACTCATACGCCAACGCAAAAAAAGCGGCGGAGAGATTCAAAAACGTTTATGTCGCCGACTCCAAGCAGATAGGCGGTGGAATGCTTTTTCAGATAGCTCAGGCGTCAAGGCTTGCTTCCGAGGGATTTTCACCCGAATTTATAATAAAAAGCATAGACGAGCTGGACGGACACATAAACAGCACCTATGCTTCAAAAAACGCTTCATCGGTAGGCCGCCTTAATTTGATCCCAAAAAATTTTGCGGCGATCCTCGACCTGTTGGAGATCGCGCCCACTATCACTGTCAGAAACGGAAGCATGATTTCGGGAGCGGTATTCAAAAACGGACACGAATATTCCGAAAAATATATAAAAAAAATGCTTAAGGGCAAGAATAACATCGACAAAGCAACGCTTATTATAAGCTGTCCCAAGCCTTTTGGAAAGAATATTGAAAAATACAAAAAAGAGGTAAGGAAATATGTGAGCTTTGAAAAGATATTATTTACGGATATTCCCATAAGATTTGCGTGCAGACTCGGCGACGAATCCTTGGGACTTCACTTTCTGAATATCTGATAAAATAATCCCTTCATAAAAAATACGCTTGGTCAAAGCGTATTTCTTGATATTTACTTTTACGGTGCGCTTTTCTTTTTTCTGAATACCAAAAGCTTGCTTAAAATATAATTAAGCACAAGCACAAAAACGTTTGAAATAACCTTTGCGCAAAACTCCCAAAGCGCGCCGCTGAGTCCCGTAAGGTCCACCAAAAGAAACATTATAAGCAAATCGACGAATAGCGTCAGCAGCCTTGCTCCGCAGAATTTAACGAACTCCGACGCTATATGCCAGCCCTTTGCCCTGCTTTCAAACACCCATATGCGGTTTGTGACATAAGCAAAGATCACGGCGCAAAGCCACGACAGCAAAACGGGCAGCACGGTCGCGCTTTCGGTACTGAAAACAGCCGTCAGATTAAACGTCCAGCGGAGAAATGCGGGTACGCTGTTTTCATCGGGAAAGACAAAACGAAATAAATAATAGGTAACGAAAGATATGACCGTTGTAAGAACGCCGAAAAATATATAGTTAATTACTTCCTTGTACTCTTTGTACAGGCTCTTCCACTCCTTGGGGTGAACCGCTCTTTTGATTATACTTTTTATATCGATATTCATATTTCAGGTTCCTTTGTTTTTATTGCATTTCAGTGAAATTCCATGTTTAATGTTTATTATACTACCGTTTAACATATTTTTCAATAAAAAATTCATAATTTTTTATTTGCAGCACGAAAGGAAATTTTCAGTTTTATGGAAACAGTCATAATTCTTGTGGTTTTGGTATTTCTTTCCGCTTTCTTCTCAGCCGCCGAAACCGCATTCACCAGCGTGAACCGAATACGTCTCAAAAACATGCACGAGGAAGGCTCAAAGGGGGCGGGATATGCTTTAAAGGTTATCGACAAATACGATAAGTGCCTTACCACTATTTTAATAGGAAACAATATTGTAAATATCGGAACCTCATCCTTGGCAACGCTTCTTTGCGTACAGCTTTTTGCCGACAGAGGCCCGGTTATAGCAACTGCCGCCACTACCGTTATTGTGCTTATTTTCGGTGAGATTACCCCTAAAACGATAGCAAAGGGCAATGCGGAAAAGATGTCTATCTTTTTCAGCCGTATTTTATGGGGGCTTATGTTTATATTAACTCCCGTCTCCGCGGTTTTTCTCCTGATACAAAAGGCCGCCACCCATCTGTTCAACAAAAAAAGCGAGGTTTCCGTAACCGAGCAGGAGCTGATGCACATTATTGACGAGATCGAGGACGAGGGCGTGCTGGAGGCGCAGGAAAGCACTCTTGTAAGAAACGCGCTGGAATTTGACGAGACCACGGCGGAGCAGATAATGCAGCCGAGAGTCAATGTTGTGGGTATAGATATTTACGGCAGCAACGAGAGCGTTATGGAATTATTCAGGTCGGAGGCCTATACAAGACTTCCCGTGTATGAAAAATCACTCGATCATATAGTGGGAGTAATAAGCTACCGTGATTTTACCCAGAAAATGATGGAGAATCCCGATTTTCAATTATCCGAGATAATTTCGGATATAATGTATATACCGAGCCTTATGCACATTTCCGAGCTGCTTAAAAGAATGCAGAAGGAAAAGGAGCATATAGCGGTAGTGGTGGATCAGTACGGCGGCACAGCCGGCATCGTTACCATGGAGGACGTACTGGAGGAGCTTGTGGGCGAAATCTGGGACGAAAACGACGAGGTAAGCACTCCCGTTAAATTTGTTTCGGAAAACACGTTCATAGTAAGCGGCGAAGTGTCAAAGGTAGATTTTAACCGTTACTTTGAAAGTCTGGAATCGGACTACGAGATAAACGGAGATTTCAATACAATCGGCGGCTGGGTCCTGGAGCTGTTCGGCAGAATACCATCGCCGGGAGATAAAATAGAAACGGACGAATTTACAATAACCGTACAAAATCTCAACGAACGCAGAATAGGCGATTTGAAATTTGTTATAAAGCCTCCCGAAAAGGACGATGACTGATGATCATATTCTTTCTTGTACTGTTGGTAGTTTCTTTGATGGCCCTGGCAGCCGAAATGATACTGCGCTCGGCTTATAAGATCGATAATTTCGGAGTGGATAAATACTGGCTGGATTTTCACGGAAAAACGATTCCCTTTGAGGATTTTTTTCCGCACAACGTTTTTGAGCTGCTAATCTTTATACTTGCTTTTTCCGCTTTCGGACTGATCTTATCGGGGGCTTCCATGCCCGCGGCCGGTTCGGTTTTTTGCGGCTTGATATTCGGCTCGCTTGCCATATATTCCAAAAAGCATTTGTTTTTCAATATCTATGTGAGAGCAAAAAGAGAAAAGCTTCCCAAAAACAGGCCCGACGCCGACGACAAGGCGGTTTGCCGCGAAGAGATACTCGACGGGGGTTACGGGAGCATTGAGTTCGTTTATAAGGGAAGAAAATACATTTTGCCCGCAATGTCGGCAAATGAAACGGATATTGAAGCGGGCGAGGAGGTCACGGTGGTTCACAGGGAAGAGGAAATTTGCTGGGTGGAAAAAATAAATGAGGAGCTTAGGGAGGTTGAAGAGGATTAGCGAGTGTTTTTCTTTGCCGAAAGCGTCGTTTGCAACCAACGGTTGCGCAAAGTTCCAATCAAAGTTGGTGGATTTCTGATTTTAGACGTTTTATAATATAAACAGAAAAATCAAAAAATTAATGCGTTATATTTTGTATTTTTCATATGAAAGGAATGGTTGGAATAATGACGATAGGCGAAAAAATTCAGGAATTACGTATTCAAAGAGGCTTAACTCAGGAACGTCTGGCCGAAATGCTGGAGGTGTCAAGACAGTCGGTGTCAAAGTGGGAGTTGGGTCAGGCTATCCCCGACGTTGAAAAAATTATCCGCATGAGCGAATTGTTTGACGTTTCCACCGATACGCTTTTGCTTAGAAACGCGGAAGACGATACGGTCAATAAAAATCCTTTGCATTTGGGAAGTATTTACCTTGTGGTAAAGGATTTTGAACGCTCGGTACAGTTTTACGAAAAGCTTTTGAATATCAAAATCGACAACCGCTGCCGAAGCGGAAACAAATTTGTTGAGTTTTACATCGACGGCAGATGCCTCGCGCTTATGAACGAAAACAACATAGAAGGACATTGCGCCGACCTTAACAGCCCCTACAAATTCGTGCAGAATTACTGGGTAGAAGAGCTGCAAACCGAATATGAACGGGTAAAATCCCTCAATATAGGAGAAATGACGGAAATTCTTGAAGCTTACCCAACCTATCATTATTTTCATTTGACCGATCCCGACAACAATATTATTGAAATCACAGGAGGCTATCATATGAATACCGATATATGCCAAAGCTGCGGAATGAAAATGAACGATGAAGTTTACGGCAAAAACGCCGACGGAAGCGTAAACACCGAATACTGCAAATACTGCTATCCCAACGGCAGCTTCAGCCGCGATGAGACAATGGAGGAAATGATCGAGAGCAATCTTAATTTTCTTGACGAAATGAACGCCGAAAGCGGCAGGAATTTAACGCCCGACGAAGCAAGGGCGGAAATGATGAAGTTTTTCCCTACGCTGAAGCGTTGGAAAAAAGCTGAGGGCGGTAATGCCTGAGAGATAAAGAAAGTTTGTATAAAAGCAGAAATCGGAAGTGTAACATAATTCGGAAAGAAAGCACTTCCGCATTATATCCGCATTATAAAAGCATTGCTTAATAATCAAAAAACGACCGCATCAAAAGAGATGCGGCCGTTTTGTTATAACAAGGATAAAACCCTATTGCGCAGCTCCCGAAAAATCTGATATAATTCAAAGGACTTGTCAAAAATCGACATGTCCTTAATTTTTTTATTTTTGGGAGGAAAAGTCATGATAATAACAGAAGGAAAAATATCGGAATTTGCGCAGTTTTTATTGGAGGAAGAAAAAAGCGAAATTACAATAAAAAAGTACATAAGAGACGTTCGCAAATTTGCCGATTTTGCGGATAGAAAGGAACTCTCAAAAACCCTGACGGTAGAATACAAAGCAACGCTTACGGAAAAATTCAAACCCTCCAGCGTTAACTCCATGTTGGCGGCGGTGAATAAATTCATGGATTTTCTTAACCTCCCCCGTTTCAAGGTAAAGCCCCTGAAAATCCAGCGTATGCTGTTCCTTTCCGAAGAAAGAGAGTTGAAACGGGAGGAATATTACCGTCTCGTAGACGCTGCACGGGATAGCGGAAATGAGCGGCTGATGTTGATCATCGAGGCCGTCGCTTCTACCGGGATACGGATTTCCGAGCTGAAATTTATCACGGTTGAGGCTGTTGAGACACGGCGGGCGGATATTAACTGCAAGGGCAAGCGGCGGGTTGTTTTGCTTACAAAAAAGCTTTGCAGGGTGTTGAAAAAATATGCCAAAAATAAAAAGATCCGCTCGGGGGCAGTGTTTGTGACATCATCGGGAAAGGCGGTCGATTCATCAAACATACGAAAGGAAATGAAAAAGCTGTCCGAATCGGCGAGGGTGGAGCGGCAAAAAATTTTCCCTCATAACCTTCGGCATTTTTTTGCACGAACATTTTATTCGCAGACAAAGGATATTGTTCGGCTTGCTGATATTTTAGGCCACTCCAGTGTGGATACAACGCGAATTTACACCATGGAAAGCGGCAGTGCGCACCGACGGCAGCTGGAAAAAATGGAGCTTGTGAAATACGATTGAAAAGCGTATTTTTTGGGCGTTTTACATATTTTTACATTGAAATTATAAGGTGTTTTTGTAATGTGTGTAAATGTTCAACAATTTTTTTTAACAGTGAAAGAATAATTTTAATAAAATACTAAAGCTATTGTCCATAATTGTCCATAAAAACTTATTGACAATAATTGTCCATAAAAATTCTATTGACAATCAATTTTGCATGTGTTATAATTTTAGGCGGTAATAAAGGGAGTTATAGTGCTATACCTTATAATTTCAAGAATCGAGAAATAGGTGAAAGAGGTGATCCGAGTGAGGCAAACGAAGCAAAATGTCGATGAAAAATCAATAAGAGAATTTGTTGATCACATTGCCGCCGAAGGAGGAGCACCGCATACTCAAAAGAGGTATGAGCATGATGTGAAGATGTTTGCGGATTTTCTTGGGGAACGCAGTATCACTCAGAAAATTTTAGAAGAATACAAGTCGGCGAAGCTTGAAAAATACAGTGCCGCAACCGTGAAAACGATACTTTTCGGTTTAAACAAATACTTGGAATTTATCGGCTGTAAATTTCGGATAAACAATAAGGATTTAGCGGCGCACAGGACGAAAACTCCCGATGAACAGCTGACTATGGACGAGTATCTGCGGATTTTGAGTGCGGTCAAGAGTTATCATGATGACCGTTTGTATGTAATTGTTGAAACAATTTGCAGCTCGGGACTTAAATACAGTGAGCTTAAATATCTTACGGCAGAGGCTATTGATACGGGACTGTTGATTCTGCCTTACGGTGTGCGAAAGAACCGTAATGTGTATTTACCGAAAAACCTTTGCGCCGATTTACGTAAATTCTGCGTGGATAACGGGATTTATCGCGGGCCGATTTTTCTCACTAAATTCGGGAATTTTCCCGACCGCGGAAATATGACGGAGGCTATAAAGGAAGCATGCAAAAATACTGAGGTCGACCCCAGAAAGCTTTCTATGAGGGCGTTCAAGGATTTTTATACGGCCAATTTTGAAAATATACAAAGTGAAATGGCGGAGCTGATTGACGAAGACCTGCGCATTTTGCACACTCCTTCTTTTGCGGTAAGCAATGAAAACTCATTCCGCAGCTTTGCGCAAAAATGGCTTAACAGCGGCAAAAACGGATTGACCTCCGCTACAAAAAGCAAGTATTTTCGGGTATGCGAGGAGTATATTTTTCCTGTTTTGGGCGACACGGACTGCCGAAGGATAACACGGGCTCATGCGGATTCGATTATTGAGGGGATTTTTGATTTGTCCTTGAAAACTCGCGCTAATATTTTGCGGGTTATGTGGTTGGTTTTGGAGTTTGCGCGTGAAAACGGGATTAAAATACGTGTTTCGCAAAGGGGATTGTGCGCGGTGAAAAATCGTGGTGCAATGCTGAGAATTTTGGCGGACGATGAGATTGACAAGCTTGCGAAATATCTTAAAAACACCGATTCTGCGATTTGTGCGGGAATCTATCTTGCTTTGAATACGGGGATTCGGGCGGAGGAGCTTTGCGCTTTGAAACGTAAGGATATTGATCTTGACAGGCGAACGTTGGATGTATCGAAGGTTGTTTCTCCGAAAATGTATTTGACCGAAGAAACGAACGGATTCTCCGAAATCGGTTCGGGGTCGGATTCGGAAGCGGCGTGGAATACGAATAAGAGAGTTATTTTTTTGCCGGAGTTTTTGATAGAGTTTTTAAGGCCGGTTTATGAGAAGATTCCAAGAGATTGTTATTTGATAAACGGCCTTCCGAACAAGTCCTGCGAGGCTGTTACGATTGAGAACAAGGTTCGGAAAATAGCCGAAGAATGCGGTTTGACTGACATTGATTATTCGGCTGTCAGGGACACCTTCGGGGCAAGATGTTCGGAAAATAATATGGAGCCGAGAATGCTCGGAGAGATTATGGGGACGGAGAATGTTGAGATATATTATCCGCGTCATAATATTTTGGAAAGTCCGTTGGAGTTTTTGAGGGAAGCGTATTGATCGTGAAAAAAAATAAATCAAAACGTATTTGCGTGTTTTGTGAATGCTGGGAATCGGGCGGGATCGAGTCATTCATGTATAACGTGCTGTCTGATGTTGATATTAAAGGCTTAGAGGTAGATATTGTTGTGTCACAGCTAAAGGACAGCATTTTTTCGGAGCGGCTTAAAAGCATTGGGATAAATTTTCTTGAGCTTTCGGGAAATCAGAAGCGTATCATAAAAAATTACCGCCTGTTTTCCAAGCTTTTAAAAGAGCGTCAATACGACGTTATACACATGAATATATTTCACGCCATTTCTTTTATATATGCGGTTCCCGCGCGGAAAAACGGGATCAAAACACGGATAGCTCACAGTCACAATACAAAAATCGGCAGATGCAGAAGCTATCCGCTGAAAAAATTACTCCATTGGTTTTTCAAATCGTTTTGCTGCGGAATATTTACTGATTTCTGGGCGTGTTCGGCCGCGGCGGCGGAATTTATGTTTCCGAAAAGGCTTCTGTCAAATGAGGGCTTCGAGCTTATACCAAACGGAATAGACACCGAGCGTTTCGCTTTTCGTGAGGAAGCGAGAGAGAAAATCCGAAATGAGTTAAGAGTCGGGAATAAGGCTGTTTTGGTTAATATCGGGCGGCTGTGCGAGCAAAAAAATCAGATGTTTTTGCTTGATGTAATGAAGGTGCTTACCGAGCGCGAGATAGACTGTGTTTTACTGCTGATAGGCGAGGGCGCAACGCTTTCCGAGCTGCGGGCTAAAGCCGAAAGACTGAATCTGACGGACAGAGTGATATTTTACGGTACCGCATCTAATGTAGAAGATATATTGTGTGCGGGAGACGTGTTTGTTTTTCCCAGTATTTTTGAGGGCTTCGGAATTGCGGCACTGGAAGCGCAAACGGCGGGGCTGCCCGTGATCTGTTCCGAGCATGTACCTGAAGAAGCTTTTTTAACGGAAAATATTCACTTGGCGAGACTGAGCGACGGTGCGGAAAAATGGGCGGACGAGGTAATGAACGCTTTGGATCACTCGGTCAGAAACAGAGAGGCAGCCGAAACGGTAAACGGAAAAGGCTTTGATATAAAGAAAACCGCGAAAAAAATCGAAAAAAAATATCGCAAGTTAGGAGAGACAGCGATTTGAACAACGAACCCGTGACACTGAAGGAGATACAGCAAACCGAGCTTAAGATATTGGTGTTTTTTCGCGACTTCTGCAAGGAAAACAACTTAAAGTATTTTATTACCGCGGGAACACTTTTAGGCGCGGTTCGTCACGGCGGCTTTATACCGTGGGACGATGACGTTGACGCGGTAATGCCCCGCGAGGATTATGACAGTTTTGTAAAGCTTATGCGCAGGAACGGCGCGGGCGAATTTATTTTTCAGGACGGTAAAACTGATAAAAACTATCCGATATACTGCCCAAAGCTGCGGGAAAAAAGCTATATTGTACGCGAGGAATTGTTTGGACAAGCACTTGAAAATAACGGCTGCTATATCGATATACTTCCATTGGACGGCTGTCCGAAGGATTCTCGGAAGGCAAACGCCTTTTTTGATCTGAATGTTTTTTTAACCACTGCGCTGATCAAAAAGGTGAACCCGAAATATACGGTAGGGTATACAAAAAAGAAAGTAAGAATGGTTCACGCTTTTACGCGGCGGCTTCCGAAAGGCGTGATAAGGCAGTTAAGAGAGCTGCTGAGACGAAAAAATGCCAATGGCGAGCTGCTATGTACGGTTGACGGCGCACATGGTTATCCCAATGAGGTGTATGAACGGCAATGGTTTTCGGACAGTGTTCCGATGGAATTTGAGGGAGAAATTTTTTCCGCACCCATTGGCTGGGACAAGCTGCTGAAAAACATGTACGGAAATTATATGGAGCCTCCGAGCGAACAGGAGCGGGAGAGTCATTTTATGACAATAGAAAGGGCAGAGGAATAACATGAAACGAGTAATAACCTACGGAACGTTTGATCTGATACATTACGGTCATATAAACCTGCTAAAGCGGGCAAGAGAGCTTGGCGACTACCTTATTGTTGTGCTTTCCACAGACGAGTTCAACTGGAATGAAAAGCAAAAGAAGTGCTACTTCAGCTATGAGAAGCGTAAGCAGCTTTTGGAAGCTATACGGTATGTTGATCTGGTAATTCCCGAAAACAACTGGGAGCAGAAGATCAGTGACGTACAGCTTTATAAAGCTGATGTTTTTGTTATGGGAGACGACTGGACGGGAAAATTTGATTTTCTGAAGGAATACTGCGAGGTCGTTTATTTGCCGAGAACGCCGGAAATCTCTACCACTCAAATCAAGGCCGAGTTGAGAAAATAGTACCTTTGAAGAAATAACAAAAAAGCTTAGGAGGAAAACCCTTGACAGTAAAAGAATATGCCGCAAGAAAGGTAGAACAGATAAAGCAAAACCGTTTTTTGTTTGAAGAACTGGTAAAACGCGATTTTAATAAAAAATATAAGCGTACCATTTTGGGAATGCTGTGGAGTATTTTGGGCCCTCTAATGACTTTAACGGTCATGGCGTTGGTGTTTACGCAATTTTTTGGCCGTAATATCAATCACTACATCATTTACTTGTTTTGCGGCAACCTTCTGTACGGCTATTTTAAGGAATCCACCAACTCGGGAATGTGTTCGCTCTATAATAATTCTAAAATTTTCTCAAAGGTAAACGTTCCAAAATATATGTTTCTGCTTTCATCCAATGTTTCCTCTCTGATAAATTTCGGAATAAACCTTATGGTGCTGTTTTTGTTTTGTATTATTGACGGAGTGGAAATTACCTGGAAATTTATTTTGCTGATCTATCCGGTTTGCTGTCTTGTGCTGTTCAATGTGGGAATGGGTCTTATTCTATCGGCTTTATATATGATGTTCAGAGACATGAAGTACCTCTATGATATTTTTACTTTGCTGCTGATGTACCTTTCGGCCATATTTTATTCGATCGACGCATATGAACTGCATAAGCAATATTTATTTTATTTAAACCCTATATATCTGTATATCCGTTATTTCAGGAAAATAATACTTGAAGGTGTGATACCAAAGCCCAGTTTTCACCTTTTGGCGGCCGGTTATGTCATTGTTGCGCTGGTTATCGGCAGCATTATTTATAAGAAAAAGAATTACAAATTTTTGTACTATATATAATCGGAGCGTAGAATGGAAAACATTATTATAGAAGCTAAAAATGTCTCTGTTGAATATATTACCGGCGATCTTCGCAATATCGGTTTAAAGGAATATATTACGAAAAAGCTTACAAAAAAATATCATACTGAAAAATTCAAGGCGGTAAACGATGTTTCATTCCGCCTTTTTCAAGGGGAAATGTTAGGAATTGTCGGAACCAACGGCGCGGGAAAATCCACGCTTTTGAAGGTAATAACGCAAATCATGCGTCCTTCAAGCGGCAGCGTTAAGGTAAACGGCAAGGTCGCCGCGCTGCTTGAGCTGTCAAGCGGCTTTGACGGAGAGCTTAATTTAAAGGAAAACGCATATCTGCGCGGAGCGATGTTGGGATATACAAGAGAATTTATGGACAAAAAATATCCTGAAATATTGGCTTTTTCCGAGCTTCAGGATTTTGAACAGCGTCCTTTTAAGCAGCTTTCCAGCGGAATGAAATCTCGTATCGCTTTTTCCATAGCAAGTATGGTGGAGCCGGAAATACTGATTCTTGACGAGGTGCTGTCGGTAGGCGACGGGGCGTTTCGCGAAAAGAGCGAAGCGAAAATGCGGGAAATAATTGAAAAAGGCAAGGCGACGGTTCTGGTATCCCATTCGATCGCACAGATACGCAGAATGTGCGACAAGGTACTGTGGCTGGAACGCGGAAACCAAATGGCGTTTGGAGATGCGGACGAGGTTTGCGATAGATATGCCGAATTTTTAAAGACGCGAAATATATCAAAATAAAAGAGCTTATTTGCTTGTGAAAGAAACGAGGTGTGAATATGAAGATCGTAACGGTAAAAAAAAGCGACTGCTGCGTATATAAGCTGTCGAAAATTATTTCGGAAGGTGTTGAAAAGGCCCTTTTATCGGCAGTTTTAGGGCGTGTTTTCGTTGTGGGCAATGATGATTGCTATTTGGGCGCATATCTTGTTGAAAACTGCGGCGAAACAAATGCGATAGACAGCTTACAGCAAATACCGATCATAAAATCCGCGGGCGATTTATCCGACCCGTCGGTAGAAACACAAGCACAAAAAGCTTTTACCGCAAAAAATGCAAAAAAACAAACTATTTTGCCCGTTGTAAACGGCAAGGGCAAGCTTTTAGGCGGAGTATTTGACAATGAAAACAGTGCCATGCTTTTTAAAATCGATTGTCTTTCCCGTCTTGCGTACTATGAGGATAAGAAGATACCCATAGAAAATTTCTTCTTGTGGGGAAATTACAAGCGTGTTGCTATCTGGGGTCTTAATGAGCTTTCTCTTGCATTTGCAAATTATATAAGACATTTTAAAAGCGTAAAGCTTCTCGGAATATATGAAAATACAAAACGAAGAGCGTATATAAATATTAATTTCCTGAATTATGAAATTGACGTAAATTTTGCGGATTCCCTTTTAGACTTGACAAATTTGGAGACAGATTTAATAATTGTTTCCGATTATACAATGAAGAATATTGTTAACCATCCTATTATTAAAGATAAATGCGATTTGGTATATCTTGCCGATTTTATATCCAAGCCGTTAAAAGGCGACTATATCAACAGCGCATATACACATAGTATAATTGAATACAGTTACAAAAATGAGGTCGAAGCACGCGGAGTGGAGATGCTTATAGTGCGTATTCCTACCGAAAAAAACATGGGGATTCCCGAAAAGAAACCTCAATTGACCGTTGAAAACAAATTTCAGTGGCTTGAAAGCGAATGGGAGTTAAAACGCGAAGATGCTGTATTTAAAGAAATTAAAAACGCCGTAGATGCTTTTAAAAAAAATATTAAAAAAGACCACGGAATGGTGTGTTTTGCGGACTTTCGCAGTGATAAATTTAATTTCATAAATAAACAGCGTGTTATATTAAATGCTCCGAAGGAATATGATAATACCATTTATTTGGTTGGTCCGTGTTTTGTTTTTGGTGTTGTGAACCTTGATGATGGACATTTCGGGTATATGCTTCAAGAAGAAATAAACCAGCGTAATTTGAAATACAGAGTTGTAGCATTGGGTCAGCCAAATGATTCGGACAGATATTACTGGATAGAATTGCTGAAACAGCAGAATTTTAAAGTGGGTGATAAAATTTTCCTGTTTGATCAGACTTTCAGAATGATTAAGTGGGACATCGACTTATTTGATTTATTTAATGATTTATATAAAGAATACGGTGATGAATTTTACTATGATGTTCCTGCTCATTGCGGGAAGAAAGCCAACTGTCGTATAGCGGATATTATTTGCAATTATATAGGGGAACACCCCGAATGCGAGCATACATCCGCTCTTGATTCATCGGCTCATACCATGGAACAAACGGCTGTGTCCGAAACTTATATCCAAAAAAGCGGTCTATCGGAAAATCCGCAGCTTAAAAAATACCAGCAATTTATTCAAAGCAACGCTATTCATACAATGCCTGTGATAGGCAGCATTGTAATGAACTGCAACCCTTTTACTTTGGGTCATCGGTATCTTATCGAATACGCGGCGGCGCAGGTAGACTGGCTTTATATCTTTGTTGTTGAAGAGGACAAGTCGTTCTTTAAATTTGAAGACAGGATAAAGCTTGTTAAAGCGGGAACGGAACATCTGAAAAATGTCAAAGTCCTGCCGAGCGGACAATTTATAATTTCTGCGATAACCTTCTCCGAATATTTTGACAAAGCGGAGCTCAAAGGAACTGCAATAGACACTTCTCTTGACGTTGAGACCTTTGGAGCTCAGATAGCACCCTGTCTTGATATAAGCGTAAAATTTGTGGGAGAAGAACCGCTTGACCCGATAACGGCACAGTATAACCAGAGCATGAAGGAAATACTGCCGAAATACGGAGTTGAGCTTCGCGAGATTCCGCGCAAAGAAATAAACGGCGAAGTGATTTCCGCGTCAAGAGTCAGAAAATGCCTTGAGGATAATAATTGGGATGAGATCGAGAAGTTAGTGCCTCGAACCACTTATTCATTTCTTATAGATAAATTTAGGAGATAACATGAAACTTTTTGAAAAGGTAAAGGCAAGACTAAAAAAAACCAAGCTTGTTAAATATATAAATCAAAAATTGGGGCCTAATTATTGGTATATGCATTATTATAAACACGAGCCGATCCAAGAGAAAACGGTCGTGTATCTGGCATATCGCAATAATATTATGGGGGGGAATCCCTACGCGATCTTCTGCGAGCTTATGAAGCGGCCCGAATACAAGGATTACAAGCATATTTGGGTATACGGTGCGGAAAAAAGCCTGAAGGACGATACGTTTGAGCGATACCGCTCTTATCCGAACGTGATCTGCGTTAAAGCGAGAACCAAAGAATATTGCAGATATTTGGCAACCGGTCAATTTATAATTTGTAACAGTGCTATACCGTCATGGTGTTTAAAAAGAGAAAAACAGATTTACATTAACACATGGCATGGAACACCGTTAAAGACCTTAGGGCGTAATGCAAAAGACCGCAGCAATCTTTCCATATCAAACGCACAGCGAAATTTCTTTTTTTGCGATTATATGGTAATGCCAAACAAATACACAATCGACAAAATGGTCGAGGCATATGATCTAAAGGGAATGGTAACCGGAAAAATATTAGACGCCGGTTACCCGCGAACCGATTTGGTGGCAAATACAAATAAAAATTATATAAAAGGACTGTTGGAATTAAAGCTGGGTCATTCGCTGAGCGATAAAAAAATCGTTTTGTATGCCCCCACATTCCGCAGCAAAGGAGGAAAAAGCATAAACACAGCCCGCGAAGTGGGAAAATATATGCAGGGTCTTATCAACGCTCTTCCTCCTGATTATGAATTGGTTTTTAAGGTTCATAACATGATGGCGAAGTTCTTTCAAAAAAACAAGAAAATGCGCCGCCGTCTTATTTTTGACGAAATCGAGACCAACGAGCTGCTTTCCGTTACGGACGTGTTGATAACCGATTACAGCAGCATTTTTTTCGACTTTCTCTGCACCAAAAAACCAATTTTGTTTTTTGATTACGACAAGCAGGAATATGCGGACGGCAGAGGATTGTATCTTCCGCTGGAGGAGCTGCCGGGGGCGATTTGCGAAAATGTGGAGGAAATAGAAGAAAACTTCCGCAAAATTGAAGAAGGCAGCTATGATTACAGCGAAAAATACGAGCGGTTTTTAAAGGATTTTGCTTATAACGATGACGGCCGCGCTTCAAAACGTGCAGTAGATATTATTTTCGGGCAAAGCTCCGAAACAGCTCGGTACCTGTACCAACCCGATAAAGAAAAGGCGCGAATTTTAGTAGTTGGTAAAATGGGCGGCAGCTATGAAAATAAAGGCGAATGTATCCGTACGCTGAGAGAATTTGACGCCGAAAAGAATACACTTGCGCTTATGGCTCCTTATGCTCTTTCTTACAGCGACGATTTTTGTGAGGAATTAAAAAACATAAGACTGATAAGCATTGAGCCTATTTTTCTCTACACTTTTATTGAGAAAGTTTATAAGAAATTTTTCCACCGCATGCCCAAGAATGAGGAATTTTACAATCGTCAGTATAAGTGTTTTTTCGGTAATATTCGATTTTCAAGAATAATAGACCTGAACGGTGAAAATTCCCCTTGGAAAAAGGTGTTTGAAAATAACTGTAATGAATATGAGCTGTGTCCTAAAATAAGTATCCCCGAGGAAAAGGTGAAAAACCGAGAAGCGGTGGGAAGAAAAATGACCGTACTTTTTCTTGCAACCTTTGATTCGGTCAACTATGTCTATGTAAATCTTATACGGGAACTCCAAAAGCGGAACTATGATGTCATATTGCTGGTAAAAAACGTTAATGACGAAATAAATAACAGAATGTTTTCGGAAAACGGAATCCCATTTATTGACGTAACGGAATATAAATTTAAAGATCTCGGCAAAGTGGATTTTGTTATTTGTTCGCCATTTAAGTCCGTGAAATTTAACCGTCTTATGAATGAGATAAATAAAAGAGGTATTTTCTGTGTCGGTTTCACTAACCTGTTTTCCTCAATACTGATGCGTCCTTATACCGATATTGTCTTTTCCGTGGGTACAAGCAAATTTCTGGAATTTGAGGAAAACGGTCTGCATTATAATATGGTTGCTGTGGGAAATCCGCAGTATGACAGTCTTACAGAAAGCTTTGAAAATCCGAAAATAACGGATATGAAGAATATAAAGCGTATTCTCTTTATTGATCAAGGCGGTTATCCTTTCGGTACGGAAGGAAAAAAGCTTCTCGGAGAGGTTATTCTTGCAATGGCAAGGAATCATCCCGATAAAAGCTTCGTGGTAAAACCGCGCTATCTTCCCGACGATATTGCGGGCGGCAGCATACTTCACCGCCCCTCCGAGCATCTTTATGACTTTATACCTAATCCTCCCAAAAACCTTATTCTGCTGAAAGGCGCAACTATACTTGAGGATATTATAGCGGATTACGATGCGGTTGTTACAATGTGGAGCACCTCGTATCTTGACGCCGCAATGCGCGGTATGCCGGTCATGCTGATAAGCAGGCTGCCTTCCGAAGAGGTCATGGACGTGCGTGTGCAAAGGATACAGGAGGCATATGACCGTTTGGAAAAAACGGGCTGCGTTGTTGATTACAAAGAGATTTTAGAGGGTAAGTTAGAGTTTCATTATGTTAACGAAGAATATTTGAAGGAAGAAACGGAAAATGTGGGTCGGCCATGTGCGCCTTCAATTGTGGATATTCTTGAAGATATTTACAAATATTGGATCGTTTACGGGCTTCGTCCGTATGAGGTCTTTCAGCTGAACGGTAAAGAGTTTCGCGAAAAGCTGCCCGAGATCGGTACGGTTAAAGCGAAAAGCCTCGCTTACAGGCGCAGACGTTCATTTTTGCGCTGGTTTAATGAAAGAATGCAGGATCTGAGCTTTTTGAACCGCGCTATGGCAAAACCGTTTAATCTTGAGCCGCTGAAAAAATACTGGTATTTCTTTCCGCCGAAAAAATTTAAAAAGAATAAAAGAAAGCGTCTGGAATTCAAGGTAAAATTAACTACCGAAACAGTAAAAATGAAGTATTTCCGTCCGCAGACATTAAAGACGGAAACCGATCCTATTAGATTGGACTATTACTTCGACCGTCTTTTCCGCCGTAAAAAATACAGACAGATCAAAAAATGTAAAAACATACATGTTTATCCGGAAACAAGAGCCTTTTATATGTCCATGATTTATCTTAAAAAGGGCAGGTATGACGATGCGGCAAAAGAATTTGCGGATTACTGTCATATAACGGAAGCTTTGAACGTAAAACCGATAGCCAAGGACAGACACATCAATTACGACTTTATATCAAACGGACGGGAAGCGGAGAATTTCTTTAAAGCACTTTTTGCAAGAAAGGAATACGGTATCCTGAAGGATATGGGAAAATCAAAGCATTTTAACATCGGACTGCGAAAAAAGTACTTAACAAAAATTCTGCGCGCGGAAAAACCGACGATATAAATTACATCAAACTAAAATAAATTAAGGGAGTAAAATCATGTACAAAAAACCTTTCATTATTGCTGAAGCAGGCTGCAATCATATGGGCAGCATGGAAATTGCAAAGGATTTGATCCAAACTGCCGCCGTTTTCTGCAAAGCTGACGCTATCAAATTTCAAAAACGCTGCCCTAAAGAATTGCTGACAGAGGAACAGTATAACGCGCCGCATCCAAATCCCGTAAATTCCTACGGCGACACCTATGGAGCGCACCGCGAATTTCTGGAATTTACGGTAGAGCAGCACGCTCAATTAAAGGCTTGGTGCGAGGAAGCGGGCATCATTTATGCAACCTCCGTATGGGATCTGACAAGCGCAAAGGAGATCGCTTCTTTAAAGCCTCAATTTATAAAAATACCCTCCGCCTGCAATAATCACTTTGAGATGCTGCAATGGCTGTGCGATAATTATGAAGGCGAAATACAGCTTTCATTCGGAATGACGACTCACGAAGAAGAAGAGCAGATAGTAAGTCTTTTTGAAAAGAACAACCGCGCGAAAGATTTAGTGCTTTTTAACTGCACATCAGGTTATCCCGTGCCTTTTAAAGATGTGGCTCTTTTGGAGATCACCCGTATGCGTGAAGCATATGAAAGCCGTGTAAAGGCCATCGGTTTTTCGGGACATCACTTAGGCATTGCGGTAGACGTTGCGGCTTATACTTTGGGCGCGCATATTATTGAACGTCACTACACGCTTGACAGAACGTGGAAAGGAACCGACCATGCGGCATCTCTTGAACCCGACGGAATCAGAAAGCTTGTTCGCAATCTGAGTGCCGTGCATGACGCGCTTAATTACAAGTCCGAGGAGATACTCCCCATTGAGCAGGTGCAGCGGGACAAGCTGAAATTCAGAAAGAAACAGTAATCTGAAAGGCAAATAATATGAGCAAAAATAAATACACGGCGTTTATTCCCGTAAGAGCCGGAAGCAAATCAATAAAGCTTAAAAATATTCGTCCGATAGCGGGAAAACCGCTTGTATGCTGGACTATCGAGGCCGCATGTAATTGCGACGCCATCGATGAGGTATATATAAGCACGGACGGCGAAGTTATCCGCAGGTGTGTGGAAGAGCATTTGCGGAATTTCTCCGCACCCGGGAAAATCCGCTTTTTTGACAGAGACCCGAATACGGCGACCGACACGGCGTCGACCGAATCCGCAATGGAGGATTTTGCTTCCAAAGTTTCTTTTGAAAATATTATTTTAATTCAGGCGACAAGTCCGCTGCTTACCGCCGAGGACCTGTCAAACGGGATAGCGATCTACGAAAACGAGGGCTGCGACAGCGTTTTATCGGCAGTACGGCAAAAAAGATTTCACTGGGCAAAGGACGAAGCCGGTAATTATGTTTCTACCAACTATGATTTCAGACGCCGTCCGAGAAGACAGGAATTTGAGGGCTATTTAGTGGAAAACGGAGCTTTCTACATTACCTCGGACAAGGCCTTCAAGGAAAGCAAATGTCGGCTTTCCGGCAAAATCGGTATAGCGGAAATGGATGAAAGCACCTACTATGAAATTGACGAACCTTCGGATTGGGTCATTATTGAAAATCTTTTGAAGAACAATCGTAAATCTTTTGCGGAAAAAACAAGATCAAGACCTATAAAGCTTTTGCTGACAGACTGCGACGGTGTTTTGACCGACGGCGGTATGTATTATTCCGAAAAGGGCGACGAGCTTAAGAAATTCAACACCAAGGACGGAATGGGAATACAGCGGTTAAAGGAATCGGGTATAAAATGCGGTATCATTACCGGGGAAAAAACACAGATTGTGGTTAACCGCGGTAATAAGCTTAAATTGGACTACGTTTATACGAACATAAGGGACAAGCTCAGTGTTTTAAAGGAGATCGCGGAAAAAGAGCGTGTTGATCTGTCCGAAATAGCTTATATAGGCGACGATATTAACGATGTGGAATGTATTAGTGCCGTAGGCTTGGGTATGGCGGTGGCTGATGCCATGGAAGAGGTAAAGGAGTGCGCGGATTATGTTTTGAGTTCAGAAGGCGGTCGGGGAGCGGTCAGGGAGGCGGCTGAACTGATTCTGAACAGCGGTTTCTCACTTTAATTACTAAAAGGCGGATTATAAAATGGAAGCAACAGTAAAAAACAAAAAGGTTTTTTCATTATACTTTTATTATACGGTGTTCTTTGCAATAGCTGCGGCGATATGCTTTTCTTTTTTTGCCATACACAAGAAATCTTTTGTATGGGCAGGAGATGGATTGTACAATTATTATAATAATTTCATATATTGCGGCAAATGGATTAGAAGCATTGTAAAAGAGGTACTTTTTAACCAAACATTTGACATCCCAATGTGGGAATGGGGTTTTGGCCCCGGAGCTGATATAATCTCTAAAGGCGTATTTGGTAATCCATTTTATCTGATTTCGGCAATTTTTCCCGAAAAATTTGCCGAAATCGGATATAATTTTATGGTCATATTAAGGCTTTATCTTACGGGCATTGCGTTTTGTACATACTGTAAAAAAATGAACTGTATAAAGTGGACAACGGTATGTGCAGCCATCATATATACCTTTAGCGGTTTTGCTCTGGTTTACGCGCCCAGACATCCTTTTTTTGCTGATTCAATGATTTGGCTTCCGTTAATATTGACTGGATGCGAGAAAATTTTTAGAAATGAATCCTTTGTGCTCTTTACTTTAAGCGTTGCTTTATGCGCTTTTTCCGGATTTTATTTTTTCTATATGATTGTTCTGTTAACAATATTGTATGTGATTTTGAGAGTGGTGTTTAATCCGGATTATATGCACCTGAAATTTATTTGTAATAAAATCGGCAAACTTTTGGTGTTTTCAATAATAGGCGTAGCGATATCCTGTGTAACATTTTTGCCAGTAGTTATTGATTTTGTGGAAAATAATACTCGCGTAAACGATACATATACATATAACTTTTGGTATACCGCCAATCAATACAGCGCATTACCCGGGAACTTTGTAAATGCAACTGCTGCTGTGGGATTGATTCCAATGGCCTATATCGGAGTTTTCGGTTCATTTATAAATCATGATAAAAAAAGACGTTGGGCAAGAATATATCTGTTAGCGGAAATAGTTTTTCTTTGTTTTCCCGTTTTCGGCTCCGTTTTTAACGGCTTTGGATATGTTTCGGACCGTTGGACCTTTGTTTGGTCGTTTATCCCCGCGTATTTATTTGCTAAGGAATTCCCGAATGTTTTAAAATTTGATATACGAAAAAAAGGGTTTTTATGCTTAAGCTGTATGACCTATACTGTTGTGTGTCTTTGCCCTGATAAATCGCGTACCGAGGCGAATACCATCGGAATCGTACTTTTGCTTATTGCGCTTGTGGCGGCAATATTCCTGCCGGAAATAAAAACATTTGTCATTCGTACGGCAAACCTTAAATTTGAGATTTCAACACAAAGGATTACACAGCTTGTTACAGTTGCATTGATTTTCAGCTCAGTCTTTCATATGGCGTATTATATATATTCGGAAAAAGAAAGATATGATATCAGGATATTTCGTGATTCCAATGCGGTAAATTCTATTTTATCGGATGAATATGCTTCTGTTTGGAAACTTATCGACGACAGCGGGTTTTATCGTATTGATACCGCAACATACGAATTTCAACCGTACAATTATTCTTTTGCTTCTCATCAACCAACTACTACCTCATATTGGTCGGTTAACAGCAAGGAATATGTACAATGGAGACAGGTTAACAGCGCATACACTTACAGTAATTACAAATTCAGCGGTCTATCCTGCCGAGCGTGGCTAACACCTCAATACTGCGCCAAATATTTCGTGGCTTCGACCGCCGCAGGGATTAGTTCGGTACCGTATGGCTATGAATATAAAGGTAAGACGCAGGGATATTCACGTGAATATTATCTTTATGAAACCGAAAATATTCTCCCCTTTGGATGCACTTACGATAGTGTGATGAAGGAATCGGATTATATGTCTCTTTCTTTTTCCGAAAGACAGCAAGCCGCTCTTCAAAGCTGTATTATTTCCGATGATATTCAAACAAAGTTAAAAGAAGATGCCCCTGATTACAGCGATTTTGAATTAGATTACGAACTGAAATGCGGGAAAAACGTTACTTTTGAAGACAATGTACTGCATGTAGCAAAGAATGACAGTACTGTCACATTAAATTTTAACGGAAAAACAAAGGGGGAGCTTTATTTACTGTTTTCGGGATTTAATCTTAAAAGCTCAAGCAGTTCTGCGGAAATTATTGCATCCTGCGCCGATGTTCCTACTAAGGTGACACATTTTACCGAATATGATAAATATTCAGAAGGACGAACCGAGTATTTGCTGAACTTGGGATATTCAGAAGACGAGCGCAACAAAATTACCGTTAAATTTTCCAAAAAGGGTGATTATAGCTTTGACGAGCTTAAAGTAATCTGTCAGCCCATGGAAAAACTATCGGAATACGTAAAAGCCCGCAGTGAGAATTCTTTGGAAAATGTTGAATTCACCACCAATAAAATCAGCGGAACTATTGATCTTGAAGAATCCAAGCTTTTGTGTTTGTCACTCCCTTATTCCAAAGGTTGGACAGCGTATGTTGACGGAGAAAGGGCTGACTTGCTGAACACAAATATAGCTTTCAGCGGACTAATGCTTGAACCCGGACACCATGAAATTAAATTAACCTACTGTACGCCATATATTAAAATCGGGGCATTATTAAGCGTTTTGGGGTTGATTTGTATTATAGTGGGCGGAATTATGTTTAAACACAAAGAATGGGTTGTCAATAAAATAAATTCGTTGAAAAAGCGTATAAAGAATATTAAAGTCAGTGATTCTGATCAAGATTAAATTTCTAAAAAAGTAATATAAATTTGATTTATAAATAATAAAATCCAAATGGCCATTACCTATTAGAAAAACAAAAAATAATGCTTTTTGAAAAATATTTGCAAAAAACTTAAGCTTATATATTCGGAGGCGAACACAATGATTCCTTTTAACATCCCACCTCACCTTGGCACAGAGGAAAAACACATATCCGAAGCAATAGCAAACCGTAAAATCTGCGGAGACGGTCAATTTACAAAAAACTGCAATAAATGGCTTGAACAAAAAACCGGAGCAAAAAAAGCACTGCTTACGACCTCCTGCACTCATGCTCTTGAAATGGGGGCATTGCTCAGCGGTATAAAACCGGGTGACGAGGTGATAATGCCGTCATATACCTTTGTATCTACCGCGGACGCATTTGTTTTGCGCGGGGCGACGATCGTTTTCGTTGACATTCGCCCCGACACGATGAATATTGACGAAACGCTGATCGAGGACGCTGTT
>JAAVIF010000080.1 GCA_014799365.1 Oscillospiraceae bacterium | reverse complement strand
TTGTGTATATAAACAAGTTTGTTTTACAATTGTGCTTTTTTTTTAAAGTGATAACATAAGGTGAAACTTATTGCACCTTCTCCCCCCTTAGGTTTCACCTTAAGAATCCTTTCCTTACCCCCCTCTATGCGTAGTGCTGCTTTTTTAGTTGTTTGCTTCAAAAAATATGTGCGTGAAATGTCACTTAGATAAGTTTGTATGACAGATGCCGGTAATTTGCAATTGTGTTGTGCTTTGTTTGTTTTTCACTTTTTATGTGCTTTTTTTCTTTTGGTTATGCACCTTTTTCTATTTCTTTTATTGAATTTTGGGGAAACTTAAATATCACTCCGCATTTTTCCAAGGGATAGAATCAAAGTGTATATTTTATTTTAAATTTATTCAAATATAAATTTCATGTTCCTCATTGTCTCATATCCTTTATCGGATAAACAGCACAGGAAAAAATTTTTCTTTAATTGTGATCGGTATTAAATGTTTTTATTGTCCCGTTACCGCCGCAGCCTACATTCAGTGTGTAATATATTTCCGAATCGTCTTTGTTGGAGTCGGTAAACTTTTTCTGAATGCTTGTTATTATGTATTCCTCTCCGTTTACGGTTACAGTAACAAGTGATTGCGGCATTTTAAGCAATTCCCGAGCCAATGCGTGATTTGTATTTATAAAATTCGTTTTTTTCTCCTCCTATCTGAATATAAATTTTTTATCGCAATATACGACCATTCACTTTTTTCTGAAAGTTAATGCGGCACTTTCTTCATTCCTTTTATATTTTTTCATAGTTTTGCATCTGTCCCATATTTTATCCTCCTTATCATGTTTAAACAATAAACTTAAACTAATAGTATAAAAAATTTAATGTCTGTTGAAAATCAGTGCTTATGGTATCATTCCGCAGTCCCTCCTTTCTTCTTTGTCATCATTATATCATTTATTTAAAATTCGTCCAATCAAAAAGATATGCTCTTTTGAGAATAAAAAAACCGCCTTGTATTTTTCACCAAGACGGTTTTAATATGTTATTATTGTGTTTCCGAATCAAGAAAGATAAGAAATTTTTTATATCCGTACCATAAACCCGAGAAGCTCTTTAGTGCAATTTCTTCGTTCAATCATCAAAAAACAGATTGTAATATTCGTCGTTAAATTTATTCTTTTGCAGCTCATTGTACATCCAAAGCACTCTTTTGTAATTTCTTTAGGTCAATGTTTTCACTTTTTAACATTCTCCTCTTATGCAATTGCAGTCATTTCTTTCCCTGTAATATCTGCGGTAAATAAATCAAAGCACTTGTCCATTATTTCCATTCTTCCCCATATCTTGTTTTTATTGGTGCTTCCCGATCCACAGAATTGCTGATATTCTTCACTGTGTATTCCCTCCTTGCACCACCAGGAGATAAAGGCTTCATATTCGTCACTGCTTCTGTCCGTGCTTTCAAAATGATCCAAATTCATAATGAAAACGGGAATATTGATAGGTTTTAATATTTCATTTATTTTGTCGTCATTTGGGATATATCTGTTTAGCTTGTCCAAAAGCTCACCAAAGTAGGCTATTTCCTGAAGCTTATAATTTTCGTTATAGTATTCCGAAAATTTTACTACTTCCGCGGCTCCGAATTGCTGATAGCTGTAACCCGTCAAAAGCATAAGAGTTTTTAATACTGTTTCCATTACAACGCCATGACGCTTCTGTACATTGCTGATATTTACTCTGTCCCAAAAAGGATGCTGCTCAAATGGGGTTAATTTTTCGGCAAGATCTGTTCCCAATTTAACTACTGCTTTTTGCTGCTTGGTGAATATACTGCCGTTATTGAGGCAATAAAACTGTTCTTCAAGACAATCCCTATCGAAGCCAAACATAAAGACGGTGTCCAAAGCTCTCATCAAGAATCTTTCCTTTATACAGTCCGGCAGATCCTTGTAAAGCATTCTTGATATATCGTATTCGTTGTCGGCCATAGCTACCGCAGGCAGATTTGAGGAAAGTCTAAATTTATTTTCGAAAAAACTTATCAGTGTAGTCAATCTTTGCTTTCCGTCTATCACGGTCCAAACATCTCCTTCGGGTGTTTCTTCCTTTATAAGATATACGGCGGGGATTATCATTTTCTTGACAATAGAACGGATAAGCATACTTGACTGTTCAATATTCCACTGTCCGCTGTCTCTTTGAAGAGCAAAGTCAAAGTTTAACGTACCCTTTTCATATTTGTCTATAAACTGTTGAATAGTGTATCTTGCAGATGTTTGTTCCATAATTATAATCTCCTTTTTCTTGACAATAATGGGTAATATGTGCTATAATAAATGCGGGTAAATTTCACGTTTTTTATTATATCGCATTTTTTTGCGATATTCAATCGACGATGTCACCAAATTTTGCGATATAATTTTGTATACTTTCGTTTGAAATAATAATGAGGTGCTCACATGCCTATAAGTTATGATAAGCTATTAAAAATCTTCCAAGAAAACGACGTTACCTGTTACAGTATTACTAAAAAAGATAAAATAATCGGGCAGGGTACTTGGAAGAATATTCAAGACGGTAAAAACATCAATACCAACACCATAGAGGCGTTATGCAAATATTTTAACTGTCAGCCGGGCGATATTTTAGACTATATTCCCGAAAAGTCGGATATGAATATTCATGCCGAAATTAAACCGCAATATATTTATCTTGATTTTCCCGACATGTCAGTCAGTGCCGGAACGGGACACTTTCTTGACAACGAAGAGTGCAATGTCAAATTAAAGGTGGATTCCACTCCGATTACTCAGAATGCGGATTTTGCCTTAAAGGTTCACGGTGATTCCATGGAACCCGATTTCTTCAATGATGATATTGTCTTAGTAAAAAAGGTTTCTATGGTGGATATAGGCGATGTCGGAATTTTTGTTCTGAACGACGATGGGTATATTAAACAATTTGGCGGCGACAGACTGATTTCCTTTAACGGAAAATATCCGGATATAATCTTGTCGGAGGGCGACAGCTTATACTGTATGGGAAAGGTTATAGGAAAACTGTAATTTGCTTCGGAAAGCAAATTACGTACTGGTATTTATAAGCAATATTTTTTCAAATTGAGTTGTTTTTAAAAAACAGCTTAATTTTTTTGCTTGACAAAATTTAAATTTTTATTTTTAATTCACTTGAATGTTATATCAATCCCTTTTTAAACTATGGAAAAATTCATAGTTTAAAAAGGGTTGCACCCTAAACACTAATCCAACAGTTTTAAAAGGGATTAGTATTATAAACCTAAAAATTTGCCTTGACATTTTCTAACTGACAAAGTATAATTTGCTTAAAATATTTTTTGATTTTTAAATCGGGTGAGTATTTTATACTAATTTTCGATCAATGTATAGACATTTTTGTTGTCGATCGAAAATTAGTATTACATAAATTGTCTTATTATAGACTATGGTCGGACACACTTGATTTTATAAAAACATGTTATTGACATTTTAAAAGGAGAAAAGACTATGGAAACAATTAGAGCCAATACCAATCTGAATACAACCGTACTCGATAAATTTAACAATAAAATATTACCGAGAACAATACCGTCAAAAAATGAAATTGAGGAAACTTATAATTTACTTAAGGATTTTGGGATATTTATTAACAAGAAAGACATACCAAGAAATCTCAGTACATTTGAATTGCATTTATGGAGAAGATCAAAAATAAAAGCATACTTACAAAACTGAAATATTAAATAAAAAAGAATCCTTTATTTTCCATACAAGGCCGATCTTGGGCCGGCCGAGGAAATACAAAACACCGAAAACACCCGCAAGTACTATGTTACTGCGTGTTCTCGGTGTTTTTTTATTTCATGTTTTGGAGAACAGGTTTTTTATCGGAGTTGAAAAAAATATATATTCTTTTATCATTTTACGGCAAAAGCTTCTACTTCTAAAGTGAGAGACAAATTTCAAAACATATCTTTTTGAATAGACGAAAAATAAAAAAGTGATATACTTAAAACAAGAAAGTGAGGTGCCAACCATAATGCAAAATCAGTACACGTTAGTCAAATTGCCGATAAAAGAAATTATTAAGCAAGACTTTGATGTGAGTCTTAATAAAGAGGAGGAAATAAATAATGAATACTTGGTAAAACAAGGCGGTTCTCTATTCTTTGATCAGATAGAAAGACTGAGAGGCAAAAAAACCGAACGTATTAAAGAAGTAATTCTTGTTGTCGCCAAAAAGGACCCTAAACAGGAAAAGGATTTACGGTACATACTTGATAACGGATTTTGGTATAATGGGATACATTATGTGCGTTTCGGAAAATCCGCATCTCAAGGCAAAGACGGTATTACGGCATTTGTTTGTGAAAATATGTATGAAGAGCTGTACGCGATCACTCAAATGGACATACCCATTGATAAATGTATTATTTCAAAATATGAAGCACAAAGATGTCTTGTATTCAGCTCCTGTACTTTGATCAAGGACTATATGCCCAATATCATTATTGTCGGAGAATATGAAAAAACTCTTCAAAATCAACTGATCAAATATGTGGTACACAGAGAACGGGAATTTGATGATAAAGAGACGGGCAAAAAAATAAAATACAATGCAAGAGAGATCGAGGAAGGATTTAAAGATATAAAACTTTCTCCTTTTGACGGCTGCGGCTGCCACGAACGCGAGTTTATGACAACGATCAGCAGACAGCTGGAGCTGGACTACGATGCTGTTGGGGTTCAGGTGCGGCTGCCGTTTGTCAAAGGCTATTCGGTATATGTTCCGTTCAGAGAAATTTTACGGGAGTGGGGGTATGAATACATTATAGATATTTACGGTCATAAGCATCATATAGATACCGTAGATTGCATCTGGAATATTTCCATGTTTAAAGGACACGCGATATTTAAAGAAAAATACGGAAATGACGCATGGACGGAATATATGAATACTGTAAATAAATATCATTTTAAATTAGGTATCAGCAAATACAGTCACCATGTAAAAAATTTAAACAGATATACTCGCATGAATTTTCAGTATTTGCAGTGTCTTGATTTGTGGAATGAAAAATATATAGATTGCTTTGAAAACAAGGATATTGGCAATTACGATATTCTCGATGATAAAAATGACGGCAAAATAATAAAATTGGCAAAATATACCACTTCTCTTTTTGAAAAAATAATTAAAGGAGACAAGTTTTATACTTACAAGTTTATGGGAATAGATGATTCCGAGGATTACGATAACAAAAGCAAATATCTTGAAGCCGCATTGGTAAACGATGTTATGCTGAAAGACCCCGCCGTTAAAAATTATATCTACCGAAAAATAAAAAATGCCATTGATGAAGCCAAAGTAGGTAAAATATACTGCTCGGGATTTTATCATACAGGGGTGGGCGATATGATAGGGTATCTACAATATGCTGCCGGAGAAGAACCTATCGGTTGTCTTAATGCTCACGAGCTGTACAGCGGCAATTTCGACTGCGGTGATATTGTTTCTTTCAGATCGCCATTGGTTGATCCCTCGGAAGTAAATAAAATCAAAATCGTCAGAAATGAAATTATCGATAAGTGGTTCGGATATTTTAAAGATCAGGATATTGTTATGTTTAATATGTATGATATATCTGCGCCTCAGCAGGGCGGAAGCGACTACGACGGAGACATATTCTATTTATGCGACGATCCTGTTATAATTGATTCAAAAATTGATAAAAAAATTATTATCGATATTGAGGACAAGGCCGCCGCTAAAGCAAAAAGCTATAACAAAGAAAATATTATTGAATATGAGGTGATGACGAGAGACAATAGAATAGGCGAGTTGACAAACACTGCCACCAGCATCGAAAACAGATACATTACTAATTCGGATATAAAGGAGATGTATGATAATTATGCTTCCTTATTAAGAGTATATCAAGGCAAAGAAATCGATTTTTTAAAAACGGGAACTCGCTGGCAGCTTTCAAACGGACTGCGCAAGCATTCCAAGGAGCTTCCCTATTTCTTGTTATACAACTATCCCGACAAAATGAAAACATACAACAAGATCAAAGAAAAAAATAAACAGATCGAGAACAAGGAGGACAAATTAAAACCAAACGCGTATCATTCTCCTTCCCCTATGAACGAATTATGCCAATATATCTGTGAATGGGAAAAGAAAAATATTCTTTGGGACAACGATATACAGAATCTTATTGATTCAAGCAGTATGATCACAAAAAAGGACCTTTCGGATAAAGATGCTTTAAAAAAAGCAAGACGGCGTATCAACGAATATACGGACGAGCTTAGAAAGCATCTTATCGATATTAAGGAGGAAAAATCCAAAAGGTATATATTTGAGGAGATAGTTGAAAAATACAAGACAATACTTTCAAAAGAAATCGGATATGACGAGGAAACTGTTGCCAATTACGTTATAAAGGCCTCGTACGGCAATTTTTCTATCAGCAAATCTTTGGCTTGGGCGGGATACGGAGATTATATTATAAAAAATCTAAAGGAAAATTCCGATCCCAAAAGAAATATTTCCATTAAGGAAATCACGTATAAAGCCAATAACTCTTATGAATATCTTGGAAAATATTATGAATTTACGGAAGAGGTAGTATGAATACGGATAAATACTTATATGAAATAATAGACGAGTATAAGGAGGCAGATTCGGATAAAGAGAAGGATTTAATTTTCAAATCGTTGTGTACCGCCATTTGGTCAAGTGATAACAAAAGGCGATTATTAACAAGAACATTAAAATTTAAGGTAAGAAACGATCTGCTGGAAACAGAACAGGGGAAGGTATTTGATGCTTGGTCGGAGGTAGAATACAAAAGCTATAATCCCGTGTCAAGCAAAACAGATTGGAGCAGCATAATCAGACAAAAAATAAATAACGTTTATACCCGTTATTTTGATAAGGAGGTCGTTTTAAATAAAGAATACATGGATCTTCTGAATACGCCCAAAAGGTTATATTATCGCTGGATAAACGGAGAGGAGATGGATGCAGAAAAAATTACCGAATTGATCGACGATGCGATCGACAACGCCGTAAAAACAAAAAACAAGTACCAAATGCAAAAAATGATCTTGCCGTGGAATGAATATAAAAAGCTTATAGACTCACTCCTGAAAAATATTATGGAACGGTGCAAAACGGTTGAGGAGTATAACTTTAGATCAGGCAATATAAAAATATGTAATTACACAAATGAGGATTGTACATATGTAAGTTATTTCTGTAAAAGTATTGAATATGAAATGATGAAATGGCAAAAAAAATATTACGGCGTACGTGAGCATAAAAAATATAAAAGGTGTAAAATTTGCGGCCGCCTTATCGAAAACACCGGAAACAAAAAAATGTACTGCACGGATTGTGCAAAGGAAAAAGAACGGCAAAATGCCGTTTTAAGGAAACGCCGTCAGCGTGAAAGAGACAGATCACGAAATAAGAAAGTTTGATTTTTATTATTAAAAAGGGGTTTGATTACGCTTTTGCCTTCATATCAATAATGTACATGAAAGAGAAAACAACATTCGCTTTCAGGCAAAATAATTTTTTATTTTTCCTTTTTTAAAAATATGTCGGTATGCCCGTTCGGACGTACCGGCACATTTTTATAAAAAATAAAAACGAAAGAAGTGAAGGATTATAATTATCATTCGTAAAAAAGAAGCATCGGAGCTTAACAAGCTGGGAATACCTTTTGGCACTGACGGTATTTATTCTACAAGGACATCTCACAAAAAATATTATTTATGCGAGTCCAAAAGAAATCTAAAGCTGCTTGAAGAAATTCAAAAAAACAATGGGGGGAGTTGCATTGACAAAAACGTATAATACCAATCCCTTTTTAAACCGATATTAGTATTAAAACCGAAGAAGGTGAAAATTTGAAAGAAAGGTTTTATGACAATATTTCACAAATGGCCTTGGATGCCGTAAAGGAATTAGATAAAATAATTTCCCGGTCTTCGTCCGCGCCCGACTTTAACGATGGCTGTGATTCCGTATCTATTATCGCAAAATATGAGGAAGCAAAGAAAATAATAGCCGAGCTTATTTTTTATAAGCATAACATAGTCGCAATAAATCTTAAGCCTATTGAAGCCGAAAATTATCAGGACGAATATCTTATTGTTCTGGATTCCGACGGTATTTGGCTGGAGCCGTTCAAAAAAAACGGAGAATATTTTTTTAATATCTGCAATATCACATATATTTTGGGAAACTGCTCCTCGAGGGTAATTCCCTATTGTGAGGCCAATATTGTTTATGAGGTAAATTTTAAAAAAATTTGATTATATATCGAGGAGAAAACAATTGGATATTGCCAAAAATTTCGACGACCTGAAATTATATCGCGGGAATGAGTATACCATAAATAAATATATTTCAATTAAGCAGCCGACGATAGGAGAAATATGCGACTACGGAGAAATAAAATATTTCAGTATGGTTCGTACACTGTGCTATGTAGGCGCGGACCTGAAATGGCAGCTTAACGATATTGGGATAGATTATACCAAAATTGATGATTTCACCTTGTTTTCAAGTCTGTTGGCCAAAGCTTTTGATAAAAAACGCACAAGTATCATTTTCGGAGATATTCTTGACTTATCCAAAATGACGTTGGTTTTTGATGACGACTTACAGGATATGGTTTTGATTCAGCCGTTGAATAATGACGAGTACATAAAAATTGACCGATACGTATACGCGGTAATGATCGGTGTTTTGCGCAAGCTTCACAGATTTAAAAGAAATGATGAAATACCCGGAAACGAAGCAACACGGATGATACTTATAGAAGATGCAAGAGATGAGGCCGAAGAAAACAAGGACAAGCCGCCGACATCTTTTTTATTTCCATTAGTTTCCGCCATGGTAAATTCCGCGGGATTCAAGCGAGATGACGTTACCGTTTTCGATATGAAAATTTATCCGTTTATGGACAGCGTATCTCGTACAGCAAAAATTAAAAATGCCGAATTAAAGCTTTACAGCGGGTATTCGGGATTCGGAATCGATCTAAAAAAGGTCGATAAAGAAGAATTAAATTGGATAGGAGAGTTGTAATAATAATATTAAACTCTTTTAAGAACCTGTCTTCACAAGATTTATGCGTGGATTTTCGAGCAAATTTTGCCGAAAAGACACGCGCAGCATCTTGTGAAGACAGGTTCAAATATTTTTAAAAAACAGGAGGAAAAAATTATGAACGTTAATGAATTGATTTTGGACAGAGTCCGCAGTATGGTTTTTACCGACCTTTCAGACGGTTCCGTTGTCGGTCGTTTGACCAAATTGGAAGACCCCACCTTGCAGACAACCTCTGAGTCCGACGAAGTAACCGACGCACAGGGAGCGTTGATCACAAAGATCTTCAGGGCAAAGAAGGGCAGATTTGAAGCAAGCAATTCCCTGTTCAGCATGGATTTGCTGGCGCAGCAGTACGGTACCTCCAAGGAAATTGCAGATGAAAACAATAAAATTGTTTCGCCCTGCGAGGAGATCCTTGACGTAACCGACGGAAAGATCACCCTGTCCCACACTCCCTGCAATGACATCAAGTATATTTACAAGCTGGAGAAAAATAATCTCGCAAAGAAGTATACTGTCGGCGCGGCAGCTTCCGAAAACGAATTTTCCGTTAACGGAACAGAGATCACCGTTCCCACAGGCGTGGACGGAAAAATCTATGTCGAATACGAATACGAAACCGTCAATGCCGTAAAGGTTGTCAACAACACCGAGAATTTCCCCGATGCGGTTGGCGTTAAGATTTTCGCGATCTTTAAGGATCAGTGCAACGAAAATATTAAATATGCCGGTGCAATCGTGGCGTCCAAGGGCAAGATCGACGCTTCAAGCGTTGATACCTCGCTTACGGCAACAGGCAAGCATGCCTTCGCAATCGACTTTATGAAGGACTATTGCGATTCCGACGCTGATTTGTTCAGTGTAATCATCTCTGAGTAATTTCTCAAAAAGCACCAATGGGGTATGGATCGCCGTACCCCGTTGGAATATTGTTCACACCGGAATTGGCGCGCGTTTTTTCGGCAAAGCCATACAGACTCATCCGCACGCCATTCCTATGCGAACAAGCTTTTAATTGTGTTTGAAGGAGTTTTTATGAGTAAAGAAATAAACCATTTTTGTGTTTTATGCGGAAAGGGATACCATGCTTGTGATTCCTGCAACGATACTAAAGCATTTGCTTCGTGGAAATCATTAACCGACACTGTTGAGCATTTCAAAATATTTATTATTTTGAGAGACTTTCATAACGGTATTTTGAGCAAGGACGAAGCAAAAGATAAATTATCGGGATTCGATTTAACTGAGAGAAGCTCTTTCAAAAACAGTGCAAAAAAAGTATTGGAAGAGATATTGAAATAATCTGACAATAAACAGATTTAGTGCATTTTTATGATATGAACAGTATTTTACCATAGGGGATATTGTTCATATCCCCTATTTTTTTACAAATGAAAGGATGAATCAAAAATTAAAACTATTAGCGAACTTACGGGAAAAGAGTATGAAATGGAAGATGTGGTCTGGTATGGGAACGCCTTGCAGGCGGCTCAATATTATTTATGGAACTGCACGCCTGTTGACATAACCGTTTCCCCGGACACAAAAAAATGGACTTTTGCCTTTACAAAAGCCGATCATAAGAAATACATAGTAAAATGGAACAACCAAAGGAAGCGTTGAAAATGAATAATATTTATCTTGATAATGCCGCCTCAATGCCCCTTTCCCGGTCAGTAAAAGAGTGTATCGCATCTATATCGGATATTTTCGGCAACCCTTCTTCATTGCATAACGCAGGAGAACAGGCAAGAAGAATTATAGAGGACGCACGAAAAAGTGCCGCAAGGTTTATTAACGCGGAACCGGATAACATTATTTTCACCGGCAGCGGGTCAGCAAGCAATACCTTGGCTGTAAAAGGATTTATGGATAAGCATTCCTGTACTTTACTGTACTCCCCTACCGCACACAAATCCATATTAAAATGTGCGGAAGCATACAGTCAAAAGCATACCTTAAAGGTGGACAAGGACGGATTTATCAATATTCACGACTTGGAGGATCGGTTAAAGACATTGCGGGATAAGGCGTTTGTTGTTATTGAGTATGCCAATTCGGAAATCGGAACGATTCAGAATGTAACCGAGATTGTCAGATCGGTTCATCGTTATAACGGCGTGATATTTATTGACTGTACCGGCTCCGTTAGTACGATACCTATTGATATGAAAAAAATAAACGCTGATATGACGGCATTTTCGGGACATAAAATAGGAGGCCTGAAGGGCTGCGGCGTACTGTATAAAAAAAATGATATTAGTTTATCACCTCTTATTTACGGAACGCAGGAGTACGGCTTGTTTGGCGGGACCGAAAACGTATTTGGGATCGCTTCTTTGGGAACGGCGGCAGATAATTATGACTACTCTGAGATCACCTCTAAAAGCAGAGATTATGTTTATAACTATGCTATAAATAATATATCCGATTGTTATTTGGTCGGTGCTTCGCTTGAGTCCGGAAACAGATTATCGCATAACTTATATATATGCTTTCAAAGAATTGAAGGAGAGTCTTTAATGATGCTGCTTGATATGAACGGAGTTCAGGTTTCCACGGGTTCGGCCTGTAACGGCAGGGATATAACTGCGTCTTCCGTATTAACTGCTGTCAAAATGAACAAAAATGACATACACAGCTGTATACGTATGAGCTTCGGCGGTCAAGAAACTAAAGAAGAATTGGATTATGTTTGCCGAACATTAAAATACTGTGTGGACTCTTTGCGGCAATTCAATAATAAAAAAATAAAAACGTTATAATAAAAAACAATATGAAAAAACACAAGGAAAGGAAAAAAATATATGTTTACATATTTTAAAATGAAGAAAATGCAGTGGAGGGTAAAAATTGCGTTGTACGACGCAGTTTTGGGTTTCATGGATAATAAGAGGGATATTATGAATACCGCAAAGAAGCTTTTTGATTCTGTAAAGGATGTACCTGCCGAAGATATCAGAGATGAGTTTATCGGCAAGCTGGCAGAGATCGTTCATGAAGAAGCCGAAGCAAACAAAATAAATTCCAAGGCTAAAATGTCAAAATGATGATTTACCCAAGAGCGTATATGCTTATACGATTAAGTATTATTTGAAAGGAGTGAAAAGCAGTGGATAACTTATCTGTCAGTTCGACTTCCGAGTCTAACGATAACAAAAACAATGATTCGATCGGCGAATCAAAAATAAAAACAAGCACCGACAATGAACAGCAAATAAGCGGTCTGCGCAGGCTGGGGCGTGGCATAAAAAAACAGTTTGAAGAAGCCTTTGCGTCAATTTCACAAAGGGTATCCGTAGCGGCTTTATTGGAAGAATGTATAAATTATATTATACAGATGCCGTCTAAAGTTCACGAGCTCGATACGTCATTGGTAGATTTGAAAAGGACAACCAATGCGACCGCCAAGGAATTGGAGGATTTTTATTACAGCTCAAATGATGCGGCCAAGCAGCTTGGCGTTACTACAAATGAGATACTTACACAAGCGGCGGCATGGTCCCGTCTTGGCTTCAACACAGCCGAAAGTGCCGCGCAAATGGCGAAATTAAGCTCACTGTTCAAGCTTATTTCTCCGGGTATGACCTCCGAGACAGCGGAATCGGGACTTATGAGCATTATGACGGCTTACGAAATGTCTGCTGACGATGTTCTTGACGGAATAATATCAAAGATAAACATTGTAGGAAAAAATTTTGCAATAAGCAATTCCGATATTACCGCAATGCTTCTGGATTCCGTTTCCGCAATGGCGGAGGGCAACAACACTCTCGAAGAAACCATTGCTTTGGAAGCTGCCGCGTTTGATATAGTTAAGGATCAAAATGTGGGAGACGGTTTTAAAACGGCCGCATTAAGACTGATAGGGCTTAACGAGGAAACACATGAGCTTGACAAATCATTACAAACTATAAAAGATGATCTGTATGATTTAACCGGCGTTTCCGTCATGCAGGACGAAAGCGCATATAAAAGCACTTATCAAATTTTAAAAGAGATAAGTGAAGTATGGGACGACCTTACAGATAAAACTCGTGACGAAACGGCCGAGGTTATATTTGGCGAATTAAGAGCCGATATAGGAAAATCCGTAATAGAAAACTTTTCCGCAGCCGAAAAAGCAATGAACGATATGGCCAATTCTGCGGGAAACGCAGAGACGGAAATGACCGCGGCTATGGATAGTATAGATTTCAAGCTTAACAGACTTCGGGAAACAGGCACGGGAATCGCCCAAAATCTGTTTGACAGAGACGATATGAAGCAAGTCTTGGATTTTTCAAATTCTCTTGCGGAAATATTGGATTTTATCACCGAAAAGATTGGACTGATCGGAACTGTCGGTATTGGGATCGGAATAGCATCAAGCTATAAAAACGTCGGTATTGATATGTTAGTGACATATCGATCAAACTTATATTGTTTTGAACTGCCGACAATATAGGGCTTCTATCGGACACGATAGTTTGGACTATATGACTTATGAGATACATAGGTTTAAACGAAGGCGCAATATGCGAGGAAAACAGTAAACCTCACGATACTAACCTACTTATGGCGACAGAATGGGCACAGTAACAAAGCGTGAATTCTGTGGGTTCGCAGGGACAGGCACTTACCTTGTAAGGCAAGCCCCCAGAGACTGACAACCGCCGGCCGCGGTTATATGAAACGATAGCTGCGGTAATATACAGTCCGTACTGCGATTTGTCAATCGGTATAAATGGCAAGGTGTTCTCCTAACCGTATGTGGAAGAAACGGAGAATAATAAGATATAAAAATTATTATTTTTAAATATAATTAAAATTATATAAAGCAAAATTTGTATTTTTATTATAAAACGCGTAAAATAGGAAACCACCATTTACATTGGCGGTTTCCTATTTGGGTGTAAAAGTATATATATTTTTATTCAATCATAACCCAAAACTACACATATACTACCATTTAAAAATTTAATTTTTTCCCATATACATTAGATTCGGATTTCAAAAATTCTCTCTTATCAATTAATTTATTTTTCATTCCATAATCAATAAGATATTGAAAACTACAGTTTGCTTTTTGTTTGGAAGAAAAATGATATAAATTCCATAAATAGCATTTAACTGAGGGAGACGAACATACTCTATTAACTTCATATTCAAAAATGCAAAATTCTCGTTTACCAATATGTTTTTCTTTCTTCAAATAACATATGTATGATAGATAAGATAACAAATTGTCCATTCTTTTTTCTAATCCATTATTTTGATTATGAAATTTATCATTATACCATTCATTTCCATAATCTATTACATTCATTGTTTCAGCCATTTCTTTATCAAAACGCAATTTACTTATTATTTGATTAATAAAATCAGCTCTCTTTGTCTTATTTGAATACCTCCACTGTTTGTATGCAAATATTCCACCTACTATGGCAATGATTATAGATAAAAAAGAAAGAATACTATCAATCGTCCAATTATTTACATTAGTTATAAGTGTCAGCAATTCTTTTAAATCCATTGTTTTTCTCCTATTTTTGCTAATATATTATAAAAATTATGCACATTTTTATGCAAAAATTAATACAATAAATTGTTTTAATTCCAAATTATATAAATTTTTATATAAAAACTGTTATTTTAAAATTAATGTTATTAAGTTGATTATCTAAATCTATCACAAATTTCTGCCACAATTATTACACTTATGTGTCCTCACCCATCTTACTACTTTAAATTCCAGGAACACTACCAAAACAGTTCTGTTACAAGTGCTGATTTTAGAGATATTAGTGATGCAATGCCATTATTTTATCAAATTCTGAATTATTTCTAATACCATACCACCCGCTACTGTTGCAAAAGTACCAGATACAAAGGAAGATATATTATCAATAATATAAGATTTTAAAGAACGCTTGTCCCTATCACAAAGATCGGCAGCATGAATTGCGTGTTGTTTCTCCTGTTCATCCTTAGATATATTGGCAACAGTATTTAAAAGAATTTTAAATTTCTCATAATCTATTTCAGGCCGTATTTTATATTCAATATTTGTTTCATTTACACTTGTAATTGTAGCACTTTGAAACAGATTATTGTCTATCATTGTATTTCCTTCAAATATAATCACTTTAATTGTCCTTTCCTAACCAATATTACTATTGTTAAAAAGATTTCCACCTATTATTTGGCATTTATCAAACATAATTGTTACAGGATTAGTGTCTTTATGGTTAATACACGAAATGAAAACTGAAACAACCTGATTAAGAAATTCTTTATTATGACAATAAAAATACAATGAATTGCCTGAATTTAAATTTATAACAAGGTTATCCCCCTTACGTCCTTCTCCAATTGCAAAACAAATAATCCATATTATTGACGCAATTATTACAATATCTCCAAGTATTGCACTTCCATTTATTGTAAACAATCGTAAAACAAAACCTAACATCAAAAGAATTAATGCACCTACCCACGATTTGCTTGCCGGAATAGGTGCAACCGTAATTAATGATATATTTTTTGCTTGTATAAAAGAGTTACCATATGTAATTATATTTCCATTTATTTGTATGCTGGAATGATAATAATTGATAATAGTTTTGTTTGAATTCATACTGTTCTCTCCTTAAATTTTTATTTTTAAAAAATAGAATTAGTAGATTTTACTTAGTATATCATTTTAATTAGCTAATTACAATACTACTTAGTTATACCTGTTAAATTTTCTAAAAAACGACATATTGATTATATAATCAAACAAATTCATATAATTATTTATCTGTTTTAGTACAATTACACGATTACGTTGTTAAAAAAATTTTGCTGCGTAAATAATTTGATAACACTATCGCAAAGTTTAGCGATATATTATTAAAAATTGACTATAACAGAACAATACTTGTTAAATTTCCTTATAACAATGTAACCCAAAATATTAAAGCGTTATAAATTTAATTTTTATAGAAAATAATTTTAAAAATTACAAAATTAGGCCTTTTACATAGAAATAAGGGACTGATTTTATCAGTCCCTTATCTGTGTGTAAAAACACACTATTATATTAAGCGAGGAGGGTAATCATGTTTTTATATTTAAAAATACCTTAGAAATCAGACCCACAATGGTCACAATGCCACTGCTTCCCTATTTTCTTGGAACCTAAGCCAAATATACTGGCAGATACAGACCTGCTAACAATGCCGATTTTTCTTAAATTGGTTGCTTTGCAGTATGGGCAAGTTACACCATAGCTGTTTCCTTTGTCTCTGCCTTCCATTACTGCTTTACCGTGAGATAATTTAATATTTAAATCTGATGATTTATTTGACAATATTTCATCTCTATTATCAAATAAGTATTGGTCAAATTCAGGTGAAGATTTTACAAGTTCTTCGATAAGTAGTTGTTCTGTATCGTCACTCTTTAGCACAATATCATATCCATCTAATAAGTATTTTTTTGGAACAGGCAACATGATGCTATCACAACAATCACAAATTTGTTTGTCTTGTGTATAATTTTCCTGTGCTATTCTTCCACATTTCTTACAATAGTACAATGCCATTATAGTTTCTCCTTACATATTAACATTTAAATTTATTTTCTCAAAAATATTAAGGACTCCACAACCTTAATGCAGAAACCCACAATCTGCAAAACAGTACGATATTCAAAACATTTGATAACAATGTTGATAAAATGAGTGCTAAATGGGGTATGTTTGGAAAATCATTTTATGATATTGGACAAGCAATAATTGGAAGAACAAAAGATATAAATAGTGCCTTGACAGAAACAAACAACTTCTCTGCCTCACTAAAAAAATCTCCCAGTATTATGCAAAGACTATTCCCAGGTAAAAAAAGTATAAAATCACAATTGATTGATGTTGATAAGCTATATTCTGGAATTGATGATACAAAAGCAACCAAAATATTAAGCGATTTACAAAAAAATCAAAAACTGATAGACAAAACTAAAGGTTCATGGCAAAAATACTTCTCTACTCTTAAAAAAGGCGAGGAATGGCAAATTAATTTTGTTAAAAACACAGATTTACAAAAGGCAAGTTTGAGTGATGTTAAAGACGCATATGAATCTGCCCGTCAATCAGCCATCGACCACAACACAGCACTTCAACAACAAACATTAGGATTTAAAGCGGCAACCGCTGCAGCAAACGTTCTTAAAACCGCATTTAACGCCATAGCATATATGGCAATCACTCAAGCCATTGTCGCAGTTGCCAATACTATTATAACAAAGTTTGACGAAGTTGTCAATGCTTACCAAAACGGAATTGACAAATTAAAAGATTTGTCAAGCGAAATAAAAAGCCTTGAATCCGAACAATCAAGCCTAAATTCCGAGCTTAAAGAATCCAAAGAAAGGCTTTACGAATTACAGCAGCTTGAAATGCCCACACTCTTTGAGAAAGA